>JBFMGU010000068.1:0-42245 GCA_040752415.1 Myxococcota bacterium | reverse complement strand
GAGGGGGCTCGGACACCATGACGGGCGGAGCCTCGGGCGGCGGCGGGGCGGGCTTGGGCGCTTCCGGTGGAGGCGGCGCGGCCACGACGGGCGGAGGCTCGGGGGGCGGCGCAACGGCGGTCGGCTTGGGCGGCGGCTCGGTGACGGGCGGGAGCCGGACGCCGGTGACGGCGCGCGGAGGCGCGGTGCGTGGCGGCGGAACACGCGCCGGGGGGATGGAGATGCCGGAGCTCACTGGGGGGAGCGGTGGCAGCGAATCCACCGGGCTCGTCGGGCGGGGCGGCTCCGGGGGAGGCGGCTTGGATCCGGCGCTGAGGTCCTCCAGCGTCACCGGCTCCTCACCCGGCATGGTGTCCGCGGGTGGTGTCGACGGAGCCTGCACGGCAAGGGGCGCCGGTGGCGTCGAGGGGGCGGGCACCTTGGCCTCTTCCGCCAGGGCCTCCTCGCCACCGCTCTGGGTCACCTCCGGCGCCTCCTCCGTCGGCGCGGGCGGCAGTGGCTGCTCCGGCTCGTCGAGCCAGCTCAGGATGCGGTCCGCGGAGTTGTTGGAGGCGGGGTCGCGGGTGGTGGTGTCGTAGATGAGCCCCTCGAAATAGAGCTTGGAGATGATGTTCAGCGCTTCCAGGTCGCCGAACTCACTCTCATCCACCACCTGCATCAGCGTGCGCCGACCGTCGAACAGGCGCAGGATCCCGTTCACCTCGTCGGGAATCTCCGCCAGGCGCTCGGCCAGCTCGCGGTAGTCAATCTCGAAGATCGTGTCGAGCGGCGGGATCTGCTCCAGCAGCCGACCCCACTCGTCGACGCGGCGCATGCCCTCCATCAGCAGGCCCTGGCTGCTCAGCTCAATCCGGTCCTCACGCCCCGGCTCACCGAATTCCAGCGAGAACGCGCCATCATTCCACGTCAACACGCGGTAGATGGCCTTCTCTCCACGCAGCCGGCCCAGCTCCGCGTCAATCACCTTGCCATTGCGGAAGAACACCGCGCCCGACGCCGCAGCGTTGGAGAGCCGCAGCACGCCCGTCTTGCGCCCCATCTCGATGGTCTGGATGAGGTCCACCACGCCCATCTCACCCAGCACGCCCTGCATGCCGGTGCCGGCACGACGCTCCAGCCCGTCCTTCTCCCGCTTCTCCAGCAGGATGCGCACGCGCGTCAGCAGCTCTTTGATGTAGATGGGCTTGGTCAGATAGTCGTCGACGCCGAGCTCCAGCCCCTTCACCTTGTGCTCGATGTCATTGTGGCTGGACAGGAACAGGAACGGGATGGCCGCCAGCTTGGTGTCCGCCTTCACCTTGGTGGCGAACGCAAAGCCGTCCATGCCGGGAAGCTTGGTGTCGCTGAGGATCAGGTCCGGTGCGTTGATGGCCACCTTGTCCAGCGCGTCCTCTCCGTCTGGGGACGTGGTGACGGAGAAGCCCGCCTTGCGGAGGCTGACCTCCAGGACCCGCATGGATTTGGGGTCGCTGTCCACGAGGAGGAGGTTCTTCTTGGCCATTGAGCTCGTCTGCGGTGCTGCGGGGAGGGGAAGCCCACCTATAACGCCACGGGCCCGCTCGCCGGAATCTTCTGCCTACCGACCCGGCCTGCCCCCACCTCCACCCAGCCTGGCCATGGCCGTGACCATATCTGAGCTGACACCAACCGTCACCCATGGCTGTGGCGATACGATTGGAAAAACCCTCGAAATTCCAGGATGTTACGGGCAGCAGTTGCGATTCCACAAGAGGGCATGATAGCGGCCTGAGGCCGAACGTTGGGCGCGGGCGGGGGAAGGCAGGCGCATGAAGATCCGCAAGCTTGAAATCCAGGGGTTCAAGTCGTTCGCGGACCGCACCGTGGTGCACTTTGACAGTGGCATCACCTGTGTCGTGGGGCCCAACGGCTGCGGCAAGAGCAACATCGTGGACAGCCTGCGCTGGTGCCTGGGTGAGCAGAGCGCCAAACACCTCCGCGGCGACGCCATGAGCGACGTCATCTTCGGCGGCTCGGAGTCGCGCGGACCCCTGGGCATGGCGGAGGTGAGCATCACCTTTGCCAATGAGGGCACGGTCAGCGGCGACTTCAGCGCCTACCCGGAGATCACCGTCACGCGCCGCCTCTACCGCAGCGGTGAGAGCGAGTACCTGGTCAACAAGCAGCAGGTGCGCCTCAAGGACGTGCAGGACATCGTCCTTGGCACCGGCATTGGTACCAAGGGCTACTCGATCATCGAGCAGGGCCGCATCGGCATGATCGTGAGCAGCAAGCCCGAGGACCGGCGGCGGCTCATCGAGGAGGCGGCGGGCATCACCAAGTACAAGGCTCGTCGCCAGGCGGCCGAGCGCAAGATGGAGGCCACGCGCCAGAACCTGCTGCGCGTGGGGGACCTGGTCACCGAGCTGGGCAAGCGCCTGGGCGTGCTGAAGCGCCAGGCTGCCAAGGCGGAGAAGTTCAAGGCCCTGCGCGCCGAGCTGCGCGACATCGAGCTCCACGACGCGGCCCTGCAGCACCTGGAGCTGCGCGTCACCACGCACGTGGACCGCGAGAACGTCAGCGCCCAGTACGAGCACGTGACCGGCCTGGAAGCGCGCCTGGCGGTGCTGGACGCGGACGCGGAGATTGCCCGCCTGCAGCTGCTTGACGACGAGAAGCGCCTGCAGGGCCTGCAGACCAAGCTCTACCAGCTGGACCAGGAGGTCCGACTGGCCGAGCAGAACGCCACCCACCAGGAGGCCAGCGCGGCGGCCCTGGAGCGTCGCAGCATGGAAGCGGAGGCCGAGGCGGCCGCGCAGCGGGGGCGACTCACCGCGTTGATGGAGGAGGCGGCGAACCTCAACATCGACGTCAGCGCGATTGCCGAGGAGATGGAGCGCGCGGAGGAGGCCAGCGAGCGCGCCAACTACGAGGTGTCCGAGCTCACCACGCAGCGCGACACGATCACGCGCCAGGCCGACGACACCCGCAACGCCATCAACGCGCTGGCCTCCCAGGAGACCGCGGCGGCCACGCACCTGGAGCAGGTGGGGCGACGCCTGGCGGAGATCCGGCAGCGTGAGGCGCGCTGGAAGGACGAGCTGGGTGTCGTGGAGGCGGAGCGCGAGGCGGTGCAGAACAGCCTGCGCATGGGCCAGGAAGCGGTGGAGATGCGCCGCGACGAGAAGGCCCGCCTGGAGGAGGAGCGCGAGACCATCACCGGGCAGCTCTCCGACGCCAGCGAGAAGCTGAAGGAAGCCTGGGCCGAGGTGAACCGGCTGCAGGAGGAGCTGGGCCGCAAGCGCAACCGCCTGCACGGTCTGGAAGAAGTGCACAACAGCCTGGCGCGTGCGCCGGAGGGCGTGCGCACCGTCATCAACTGGGGGCGCAGCGGCGACGCGCGCGGTGTCCACGGCGTGCTGGCCGACTACATCGAGACGCCCGCGAAGTACGAAGGCGCGGTGGCGGCGGCGCTGGGCCACAGCCTGGATGACGTGGTGGTCGACGACGTGCAGGCCGCCATGGACATTGCGCGGCGGTTGCGTCGGGAGAGCAAGGGGCGCGCCACGTTGCTGCCGCGTCACCCGCGTCTGGCCCCGCATGATCGCCCCGCCATCGACGACGCGGACTGGTTGGTGGACCACCTCAAGATCCGCGAGGGCATGGAGGAGGTGGTCAAGGCGCGCCTGGGCGACGTGCTGGTGGTCAAGGACCTGGGCCAGGCGCACGAGCTGTTCGAGAAGGGCGTGAGCGCGCGCCTGGTGACGCTGCAGGGCGACCTGCTCAGCCCCACCGGGGAGCTGAGCGGCGGCAGCGCCGACGAGGCGGGCCAGACGTACCTGCGGCAGCGTCGCGAGATCAGCGAGCTGCAGACGGAAGCGCAGGCCCTGGAAGCCCAGCTCAACGCCGCCGACGACGTGCGCGCCCGGTTCCACTTCCAGGTGGAGGACCTCAAGGCAGCGGACCGCCGGGTGCAGGAGGCGCTGCAGAACGTGGCGCTGCGCCTGCTGGAGGCCGAGAAGGACCTGCACCGGCTGGAGGACCAGGCCAGCCGTCTCAATGCGCGTCGCGACGTGCTCACCACCGAGCTGCAGCAGACCACCGAGCTCATCACCGAGCTGACCGCGGAAGAGCGCGGGCACATGGAGACGCTGCAGCGCGCCAACGCGGAACGACAGGAGCGCGAGGCGCAGGTGGGCGAGCTCAATGCGCGCGCCGCCGCCATCCAGAACGCGTACCTGGAGGCCACCGCGCGGGCCACCGAGCTGCGCATCCGCGCCGAGACCGCCAAGAGCCGTCGCGAGCACGTGGAGCGCACGCTGGCCAACAGCGAACGCGTCCGCACCGAGGTGGAAGAGCTGGTGGCGCGTCTGCAGGCGCAGGCGCAGCAGGCCCGTGACCAGGGCATCATGCTCATTGACCAGTCCAAGCTGGAGCGCCAGAAGGCCCTGGAGAAGGCCTCCGAAGCGGCGCACGTCCGCGGCATGCTGGAAGGCGACCGCGCGAACTACGAGGAGGCGCAGAAGAAGGTGGCCGCCGCGGAGGCGGAAGCGCGCGGGCTGCGTACCCAGGCCACCGCCGCGCAGAACAACCTCGGCGACCTCAAGCTCCGACTCAAGGAGCGCGAGATGGCCCTGGAGCACCTGCACCAACGCATCCGCGAGGTGTACCAGCTCAACCTGCTGGACGTGATCCACGACTACCACCTGCGCCCGCTCCCCGACGCGGGAACGCAGGAGCGCATCGTCGAGCTGCGTCGCGCCATCGACAACATGGGGGAGATCAATCTCACCGCCATCGAGGAGTGTCGCGACGTGGAGGAGCGTCACACGTTCCTGCGCACCCAGCAGGACGACCTCACCCACGCGCTCAACCAGCTGGACCGCGCCATCACCAAGATCAACAAGACCACCAAGCGGCGCTTCCAGGAGGCGTTCGAGGCCATCAACGAGCGGTTCAAGGAGCTGTTCCCGCGCCTGTTCCGCGGCGGCAAGGCCTGGCTGCAGATGACCGACCCGGAGAACCTGCTGGAGACGGGCATCGAGATCTTCGCGCAGCCGCCGGGCAAGAAGGTGTCCACGGTGCAGCTGCTGTCCGGTGGTGAGAAGGCGCTGACGGCGGTGAGCCTGGTGTTCTCCATCTTCCTCATCAAGCCCAGCCCGTTCTGCCTGATGGACGAGGTGGACGCCCCGCTGGACGAGGCCAACGTGGGCCGCTTCAACGAGCTGGTCCGCGACGTCAGCGCCATCAGCCAGTTCATCATCATCACGCACAACAAGCGGACCATGGAGATCGCCGACAACTTCTACGGCATCACGATGGAGGAGCCCGGCGTGTCCAAGCTGGTGAACGTGCGCGTCAACAGCGCGTCGCTGACCCAGCCGGCGGCCCGCCCCGCGCCCACGCCCGCCTGAAAGGCGCTTTGACGGGGTGCCTGCCCCGACTATGTTCCGCCGCCTTGCGGACAGGTCCCGCGCGGGTCTCCCATGACACAGACGCTGCCCTACAACTTTGGTGCGCTTTCCCCGGAGCTCTCCGGTTGGGACCGCTCCAAGATCGCGGTTCTGCCCATTCCCTATGACGCCACCAGCACCCAGCCGGGCTCCCGGCACGGGCCGGCGGCGCTGATTGCGGCCAGCCGTCGGATGGAGCTGTTTGACGAGGAGCTGCTCGTCGACATCTCCGCCTCCGTGGGCATCTGCACGCTGGAGGAGCTGGAGCCGGACATGCGGGGACCGGAGCACATGGTCACCCGCTGCACCGACGCCGCGCGCGCCGTGGTGCAGAGCAACAAGTTCCTGTTCTCCGTGGGCGGGGAGGGCACGGTGAGCCTGGGACCCATCAAGGCCCTGGCGGAGCGCTATCCGGCCATGAGCGTGCTGCACATTGACGCGCACCTGGACCTGCGCAGCCAGTTCCACGGCACCGCGGTGCATCACCAGTGCGTCATGCACCACGTCAGCAACGTCATGAACGTGCACGTGGTGAACGTGGGCGCGCGCTCCTTCTCCGAGGAGGAGTACCGCCACGCCGACGCCAAGGGCCTGCGTCCTTTCTACGCGCGTGACGTGGTGGGCCGTTATGACTTCGTGGACCGGCTGCTGGATGAGCTCCACGACGAGGTCTATGTCTGCTTTGACCTGAGCGCGCTGGATCCCTCGGTGGTGCCCGCCACCGCGCGCCCGGAGCCCGGTGGGCTGGACTGGTACCTGACCACGCACATCCTGCGGCGCGTGGGAGAGAAGCGTCGCATTGTGGGCGCGGACATCCACGAGCTGCTGCCCATTCCCGGACAGACCGCCAGCGACGCGCTTGCCGCCAAGCTGGCCTACAAGATCATGGGATACGCGTTCCTCCTTCGCTGATTCCCGTCGAGAAAACCCACAGGAAGAACAAGATCATGACCACCGCTACCAAGCAGGGGATTCGGCAGACGTTTGTGAAGGCGCGCAACGTGGCGCCCCAGGGCATCACCGGCAAGGAGAAGCCCCGGGAGATCATCAACAGCGCGTTCAATGCCTACGTGGGGCGCCAGGAGCGCACCGCGTTCGAGCTGATGGACCGCAGCGTGCGGGAGAACGCCACCATCTTCATGACGCTGAGCGGCGCCATGACGCCGGCGGGGTTGCACCGCAGTTGCCTCATCCCGCTCATGCAGCGCGGCATGATCGACGTGCTGACGACGACGGGTGCGAACCTGTACCACGACGCGCACCGGGTGATCGGCCACCAGATCCGGGAGATCAACCCCGACGCGGGCGACCTCCAGCTCCGACTGGCGCGCATCATCCGCATCTACGACCTGGGGTTCTGGGAGGAGGCGCTGCTGCAGACGGACCAGCTGTTCAGCGCGCTGCTGCTCAAGCCGGAGTTCCAGCGCACCATGACCACGACGGAGCTGCACTACCTCCTGGGCAAGGAGGTGGCGGCCATCGAGGAGGCGCTGGGGGTGAAGGAGCCCAGCCTGCTGGCCACGGCGTACCGGTGCGGGGTGCCCATCTTCGTGGGGGCGGTGCAGGACGGGTCGATCTTCCTGAACATCGTGAAGCTCAAGCGGATGTTCCCGGAGGATTTCAAGCTCAACATCGACGTCAATGACGACGTGTTCGAGATGGGCGCGATGCAGTTCTACGCGCGGCAGTCGTTCAACAAGCGGCTGGCCATCTGGATCCTCGGCGGCGGGGTGCCCAAGAACTACACGCTGCAGGGGGAGCCGCTGTTGGACCAGATCCTGGGCGTGCCCACCGAGGGGTTCGACATCGACGTGCAATTCTGCGTGGACCCCGTGGACAACGGCGCGCTGTCGAGCTGTCCGGCGGGGGAGGGGCACACCTGGGGCAAGGTCAGCGTGGGTGCGGTGCAGACGGGAAGCATGTACGTGCACACCGACGTCACCGCGGTGTTCCCGTGGTTGACCTACGCGCTGCTCTCTGACGGGAGCAAGCGCCCGCTCAAGCGGATGTACGACAAGCGCGGCGAAGCGGTGGCGAAGCTGCAGAAGCAGGTGGATGCCAACCGGAAGGCGCTGATGAAGACGCTGAGCATGCCGCGGAGCGCGGTGAAGCCGGAGAAGCCGCTGCGCACGCGCAGTGGACGGCGGATGTGATCCCGTTGGTGGATGAACCACCCCGTTCAAGCTGTGGGCTAAGCGCAGCCTAACGGATGGCAGTCCGCTCATGGGAGCGGGGTTCCCAATCCAGCGCAGCTCTCGTCGTCGAAAGACGAAGAGGGGCACCCCGTGCGACCGGAACGCCCCTCTCCGCCTTGTTCAGCGCGTGCGCGCTATCTCGTTAGAGCGGATCCGCTGCAAGCTGGAGCACCTGCATTCCGTACATTCCCGCCGAGAGGAACGCGGTGTTGTTCCGCGTCTCCACGCGCCAGCTGTAGCCCTGGGTCCGCGCGTAGGTCTCCAGCGTGGGCGTGGCCGGGTCGGCCAGGTCAAACACCATCACGCCACCGCCCCAACCCGACGTGAAGAACAGTTTCCCGCTGCCAATCCCCAGCAGCCAGCCGTAGCCACGCTGCGTGAGGTCCGCGCCCACCCGGATGTCCTGCGGCTGGCGGAGGTCCACCGCGCGCAGACGCCACTCCGGACCGTTGTAGACGCCGTCGGCGTAGTCCTCCTCGTACCAGTACCATTCCTGCTCGGTGAAATAGGCCACGCCGTTCTCCACGCTCACGCTGCCCGCGTGCCCCTCGAGCTCGAGCGTGTCGCCGAGGAAGGCGGTGTTCTGCACCAGGAGCAACGCGTTCAGGCTCAGCCGCAGCGCACCACCCCACCACCAGTACGCGGAGCCGTTCTGGTCCTCCTCCGGGATCCAGCGGTAGTCCAGCGTGTAGATGATGGTCCCGTCGTCGGTGTTGCCGGAGCCGATGAATGTGCCGGGCACGTTCACGCTGGGGCGATGCACCGGGTGCGAGGGATCCGTCAGGTCAATGCGCTCCAGGTAGTAGCGACCCACCGGCTGACCATTGACCTCGCCGTCGGCTTCCCACGTGGTGAACCAGAGCTCGTTGCCGTGCGCCAGCGGGTTCTGCGGGAAGCTGCGGGACACCGTGATGGGCTCCGCGAGCACGGGCGCATCCGGGTTGCGCAGGTCGATGATCTCGAAGTGACCCTCGTCGCCACTGTTCTGGTAACCGGCGTCACCCCAGTACCACCAGCGCGGGCGGTTGAAGACGAGCACGTCGCCACCCACCTGAACCAGCTGACCGCCGTAGTCCCACCAGTAGCCGTAGTAGAGCGAGCCCTGGCCGTAATACCAGATGGGGTAGGGCAGCTCGAGACGGCCGCGCAGCACGGGGTTGGCCGCGTCGGTGAGGTCCACCACCTGGATCACCGAGTGGTAGTCCTGCCAGTCATAGCCCAGCGCATAGACCAGGTTACCGTTGGTGAGCAGGAAGTACGCGCGGTCATTCAGCGCCACCTGGGCCACCGGCACACCGTCGTCGACGTTGTCCAGCGTGGAGAGCGGCGCAATGCGCAGGCTGGCCTCACCGCTGTACCAGTCGCTCACCAGCATCACGCCGTGGTTGTTCACAATCGCGAAGTCCTGGATGTTCCGCGCCAGCTCCACTTCGGCGATCTTCGTCGGGTGATCGCGGTCGGAGATGTCCAGCGCGAAGGCGGTGCGGTCACTCACCGAGTAGATGCGCTCACCAATGGGCAGCGCGCGCTGCACGTAGCCGGTCTGCTCGGAGGCGCCGCGCGCCGTCAGGCTGTCCCGCGTGAACTCGAAGAGCTGCAGGCCACCGGAGTACTGGTAACGGCCAGCCTCGTCGGTGCCCCACGTCTGGAAGGGCAGGAGGATGAGGCCCAGGTCATCCAGGACCTTGAAGGCCTTGGGGTCGTAGTTGGCGGCGGACCAGCTGTAGCCCTCACCCACGGGGACGCGGTTGATGAGCTGCGGGTTGGCCGGGTCGGACACGTCAAACAGGCTCACCGCGGCGCGCCAGCTGTTGTTGGTGTCGTCGACGCCCATGGTGATGAGGCGGTCACCGCGCGGCTCGATGAAGTTGGACCAGCCCGGCGTGGTCAGCTCACCCAGCACCAGCGGCTCCGAGGGAACCGTGAAGTCCACGATGTACAGCGGGTCCACGCGCTCATAGGTCACGATGTACGCGCGGTTGCCGTCAAAACGCGTGGCGAAGAGCTGGTCACCCTGACCCAGCGTGGTGCTGCCGACCAGCGTGGGCTGATCCGGGTTGCTGACGTCGACAACTGAGACGTGCGTGCTCTGGGTGTTCCAGTCCATGGACACCACGCGCAGGTGATTCTCGAACGCATCCAGGTGGAACTTCGTCTGCACATAGCCCGGGACGCGCGCGGTGCCGCGGACGTTGATGTCGCCGGCGGGGTCGGAGATGTCCACCAGCGTGATGTCCGTCTGGTAGCCGGTGTCGCCGTAGCTGGGCGCGGTGATGAACAGCGTGTCGGTGGTCAGCGTGAGCTGGTAGCTGGTCCCCTCGAACGCCACCTCGTCGACGGCGTGGATGTTGTCCGGGTCCTCCAGGTTCACGCTCAGCACGTAGGTGCGGTCGATGTTGTCGGTGGACCCGTACCAGCTCCACCACGCGTAGCGGTTGGACACCGCGTAGATCACGTCGCCAACACGGCGGGTCTCACTCACATAGCCCTCAATCTCCAGCTGCTTCTCCAGGATGGGGCTCTGCGGCTGGCTCACGTCGATGATGGCCAGGGTGGAACCGTGGAAGCCCTCCACGTCGTCGTCACCGTCCTCCGCGATGATGCGCCAGTACGAGAAGTAGTCGCTCACGACGACGATGGCGCGCCCGTCGCGGATGTACATCTCCACCGGGTGACCGTAGATGGGCACGCGGGAGACCAGGCGCGGCTCGTCGGGGTTGCTGACGTCGAGGATCTGCAGGCCACGGTAGGCATTCAGGATGAAGAGGTGGTTGTCCACGTGCCGGACGATGTCCGCTTCCTCGATGTCGCGCGTCTCACCGCTTCCGTCGTCACGGGAGTCCGTTTCACCGGCGGAGGGCGCGCCCGTGTCCGCGCCACCATTCTGTGACTGCGAGCTGTTGGGCACCGCCGACTCGAAGCTGGTCTGCTTGCCCTTCCAACTCTCCGGAACCTCCGGAAGCCCGACGCCACCGCACCCAAACGCGGCCAACCCCAACACCAGGTACGCCAGCCTGTTTCCCCAACCGCCATTCCGCTTCTTCCATCCCATGACGTCCTCCCTGACGGACTTGCGCGCTTCTCCGAGCGCGGACGGAAGGGCGCCTGTGCAGCGGATGTGCCAGCACGCTCATGCTTGATGCCACTGGGCTTTTCGCGCGCGGACCCGCTCAGAAAGTTGATGGATCGCGCCGCGGTCACCAGCCGGCACGCAGCTGGGCCCGTCGTTTTCTGAGGATCACGCGCTGGGCAGACCGGCCGCGCGCCGCGCGAACGAGAGGAAGGCCTGGCGCAGCGCCGCATGGGTCATGCCCTGGCGCATCAGGGACGTGATGAGGTCCGGCTCCAGTGCCGCAATCACGAAGTGCGCGGTGGTGACGGAGTCCAGGTGCGGGAGGCCGTTCTCGCGGACCAGCAGCTCCAGCAGCCGCGCCAGCTCCCGACGACGCCACACCATCACCGGGTGCTCCACGCGGTCCGCGTCCCCGCGCTCATAGGCGTGCGCCTCCGCCAGCAGGGAAGCGTTCTCCACGACGTGGTCGAACAGCGCGCGGAGGAACACGTCCATGCGCGTGAGTGCGTTGGTGTCACGGGGAAGATCGAAGCCGCGCAGCACGCGGGCCTGGAGCTGCCGCTCGTTGTCGTCGAGGAGGGCGTGGCAGAGCGAGGCGCGGTCCACGAAGCGGCGGTACAGCGTGCCCTTGCCCACGCCCGCGGCCTGGGCCAGCTCATCCATGCAGATCTCCCGGATGGAACGACGCACGAGCAGCTTGCGCGCCGCCTCCAGGATCCGCGCCCGGTTCCGCGCCGCGTCCGCCCGCTCCGCCACCGGCGGCGCCTGTCCCAGGATGTTCAGCGACGACGACTTCGCCGGCACCTCGTCGCCAACAAGTCTCAGGCGTGGTCGATCCGTGTCCCGCGTACCCATGCAACCGCTCCCGCGCCATCCATCATGGCACGCCCCACCGATCTGTCGGCCCGTTCAAATTGGATCTTGACGAAACGGACCGGAGTCCGTATTGATAGCCGCAATCCGGACTGAAGTCCACTTCTCAGGAGAGACCAGAAATGCGCATCGTTTCAATGCTGGGGGCGGTTGCAGTGACGTTTGCAGGTGGTGTGGCCAGTGCTTCCACGTGGGAGCTGGATGCTTCTCACAGCCAGGTGGGATTTGGCGTGAAGCACCTGATGGTTTCCACCACCAAGGGCAACTTCAAGAAGTTCAGCGGTACGCTCACTTTGGACGACAAGGATGTCACCAAGTCCAACGTGGTGGTGGACATCGACACGGCGTCGGTGGACACGGACGAGCCGAAGCGCGACGAACACCTGCGCTCCCCGGACTTCTTCCAGTCCGACAAGTTCCCCAAGATGAGCTTCAAGTCCACCAAGGTGGAGAAGCAGGGTGAGGCGCTGCTGGTGACGGGTGACCTGACCATCCGCGGCGTGACCAAGCCGGTGGTGCTGAAGGTGGAGGGCTTTGGTCCGGAGGTGAAGGATCCCTGGGGCAACACCCGTCGTGGCGCCGTGGCCACCACGCAGATCAAGCGCAGTGACTTCGGCCTGACCTGGAACAAGTCGCTGGAGACTGGCGGCGTCGTCGTGGGCGACGAGGTTGCCATCAACATCGAGTGCGAGCTGATCAAGAAGAAGTGAGCAGGATCCTGGCGGCGTTCCCCCGTCGGCAAGGCGGCGGGGGACGCCCTCAGGGCTCGTCGTCCTCGGTTTCCTGGTAGGAGTAACGCTGCTCCCGCCAGGGGTCGGCGCGGTTGTGGTAGCCGCGCACTTCCCAGAAGCCGCGGCAGTCGGTGGCGGAGAATTCGATCCCGCGCACCCACTTGCCGCTCTTCCACGCGTACAGCCTGGGCGCCACCACCCGCAGCGGGCCGCCGTGCTCGCCGGTGAGCGGCTGCCCGTCGTGGGTGTCCGCCAGCAGCACGCTCTCGTCGAGGAACTCCTCGATGGTGGTGTTGGTGGTGTACTCGTTCTCGCAGTGCTGGATCACGTAGCGCGCGCGCTCGTCGACGCCACAGAGGCGCGCCAGCTCCCGCGTGTGCACGCCTTCCCACGCGTTGTCGTAGCGGCTCCACGTTGTCACGCAGTGGAAGTCACTGATGATGCGCACGCGTGGAAGCGCCTTGAACTGGTCCCACGTGAAGGTCATGGGCTGCGCCACCAGGCCAAAGATCCGCAACGACCACGTCGCAGGATCAAACGTGGGCACCTCACCCTCGTGCAGCACGGGCCACTTCTTTGTCAGCGTCTGGCCGGGTGGGAGGCGCTCCTTGTCCTGGGTGCGGACGTCCAGGGCGGGCGGGTAGTCCAGGTTGAAGCGGGACATGGCAGGCTCCGAAAGGGGGCCCGGGTGGCTCTAGCCAAAAATGCGCGGGGTGCAAGGGCTCCCAGAATCCGCGCGGGAGGCCGCCCATCCGCGGCGCGGCTGTGTTACAGCACTCGCCCGCTGCCGCGAGCCGTCCGTTGATCCGCCAACGTTACATTGCCCTGGAAGGTTGCATTGGCGTGGGAAAGACCACGCTGGCCCACCTGCTGGCGCGACACATGGGCGCGCGGCTGAACCTGGAGATCGTCGAGGAGAATCCGTTCCTCCCGCTCTTCTACCAGGACCGGGATGCCCACGCGCTCAAGACGCAGCTCTTCTTCCTGCTCAGCCGCTACAAGCAGCAGGAGACGCTGATCCAGGACGAGCTGTTCAGCCGCGGCACGGTCAGCGACTACCTCTTTGCCAAGGACCGTATCTTCGCGGAGCTGACGCTCAACAGCAGTGAGCTGGCGCTCTACGGGCAGATCTACGACGTGCTCAACACGCGCGTGCCCAAGCCCGACCTCGTGGTGTTCCTGCAGGCGCCGCTGGAGTCCATCCTGGGCCGCATCAAGCGGCGTGGGCGCAGCTTTGAGCGCAACATGGACGTGGCGTACCTGGAGAGCCTGGTGACGGCGTACCAGCGCTTCTTTGCGCACTACACGGAGACGCCGCTGCTGGTGGTGGACACCGCGGAGCTGAACTTTGCGGACCGACCGGAGGACTTCCAGCGGCTGCTAGAGGTGTTGCCGAGAGTCAAGTCCGGCTCGCACCGCTTCACCGCGCGTGACGCGGAGCTCCCGCTGGCGCCGCAGCGGCGAGAATAACGGTGTTGCGCGGCGTTCCCGCGTGATACCTCAAGGGCCATGGCCCGTCCGCGCACCTCCCGGTCCAAGAGCACAGCAGCAGCCAAGGAGACGCCAGAGCGCTCGGTGCGTCCCCGTCGGAAGCGCACCCGCCGCGTCTCCCTCTACGACGAGAACATGTGGCCCGTGGACCGCCTCCACGACGTCATGCCGCGTCTCATGGCCGTGGTGGCACCCCACGCGGAGGCCCTGGAGGCCGACGGGCACCCGCTGGCCGGGTTGATGGGGGAACGTCTCCGTCGCTCCCTGTGCCGCCTGGGTCCGCTCCTCGACGAGGCGCTGGAGGAGCTCAGCGCGCTGCAACACGCGAGCTACCAGGTGGCGGCCAGCACGGCCAACCTCAAGGACCAGATGCGCGCCGCGTTCCGCGTGCTCTCCGACGCCGGCGTGGAAGAAGACGGTGAGGTCATTGGCGACGAGAGCTACAGCACGGAGCTGGACCCGCGCGCCCTGGACGCGTTGCCGCGCTGGGAGGAGGCGCTGCAGCTGCTGGGCGGTCGGGACGCGGAGAACGCGTGCAACCTGCTGACGGAGAGCGTGCGTGCGTTGGCGCGGGCCAAGCACACGGAGCTGCGCTCCCGCCTGGTCCTCGACGACACGCACTCCGTGCTGAGCCTGGTGCTGGCCGAGCTGATGACGGTGGGGCGCGCGTGCGAGAAGGCGTTCCCCGACGTGGCGCGCCGGGTGGTGCCGCGGCCGCTGCCTCCGCCGGACAATGACGACGACAAGCTGGGCATCCAGTGAGTCACTCGTGCGTCGCGCGCTCCTGGCGTCACTGGCCGTCCTGGTGGGCTGTCCAGAGGACCCGCAGACCGGGCTGAGCCAGACCACGCCGCTGGTGACGTCGTCGACTGACCAGGTGGACTTTGGCAGGACCTACGTGACGCTGCCGGTCACCCGGACGGTGAACGTGCGCAGCTCCGGCAACGGCGACGTCAGACTCACCCGCGTGGCCCTGGAGGGCCCACCCGAGCTGAGCATGGCCCCCGCCAACGACGACCGGCTCACCCCCGGTGAAGAGCTTGTGCTCACGGTGACGTATTCGCCGGAGGCGGCGGGACGTGTGGAGGGCGCCATTGTCGTCGAGAACAGCTCGGTGAATCAGCCCACGCTGCGCATCCGCCTGACCGGCGAGGCCGAGGACATCCCGTCCTGCGAGGACAACAACCCCTGCACCGACGAGCTGTTCGATCTGCTGGAAGGGCAATGCAAGTACTTCTACCCGGTGCGCCCCTGTGACGACGGAAGCGCCTGCACCATCGACGACACGTGCAGCAACGGGCAGTGCCTGGGCGTGGGCGTGAACTGTGCCGACGGCACGGATTGCACCGACGACTACTGCGACCAGCTCACCGGCTGCGTGTACATCCCCAACAACGCGGCATGCTCCGACGGAGAACCGTGCACGGCGGACATCTGCGAGCCGAACGTGGGGTGTCGCAACCCGGTGCTTCCCAATGGGTCGGTGTGTGGACCGCAGGACGGGTGCAACTCGCTGAAGCTGTGTTTTGACGCGGAGTGCAACAGCTACCCGGTCCCCGAGGGGACGCCGTGCTTCGACGGAGACTTCTGCACCATCGGCGACAAGTGCACGGGTGGCGCGTGCGTGGGCGTGCGGGAGGACCGGGAGCCGGAGATCGACGCCGTGCTCCCGACGTTCGGCGGTGCGCGCAGCCAGGCTGTGGTCCTGCCGGGGCCGCGCATGGTGTTTGTCGACGAGGCCTGGCCGTACGGGCAGGGGCCGGGCGGGAAGCTGGCGTACTCGGTGGTGACCGTGGAGGAAGGACGCCTGAAGCACGTCAAGACGGAGCAGGACGACGAGGACGGCGGCCGGTTCCTGGTTCGTCCGCTCGGGAGCGACATGCTGCTGCAGGTGCGTGAGGACGTCACGGAGCCGGTGGTGCACATCAAGGCGTTCCGGTTCCTGGCCGACGGCGACGTCGAAGAGGGCGTGGCCCTGGATGTGCCGGTGACGAACCCGCAGGTCTATGACGTGGCCATTGCAGACAGCGTCGCGTACGTGGCTGTCGATCAGACGCTGGTCTCCGTCGACGTCGCCAATCCCTTCGCACCTGTGCTGTTGGATACGCTTGTGTTCGACGACCCCGCCTTCAACGGCATCTTCGTCGACACCGCGCGGAGCCGTCTGCTGTGGTTGGCGGCCTGGAGCCACTTCACCGCCGACATTACGGCCCCCGGGGCGCTCTCTACCGACGGAGTGAGGACCCAGGGGCCTTTCGCGGGGCCCGTCGTTCCTGTGGGCGCTCTCTGGGCGACTTTCGGGCCGGGGACACCGGATTCGGATCGGCTGTCGTTCAGCATCGTCGATCCCGAGGATTTCTCCCTGGTCTACACGTCGTGGAACGAGTTGGAGGATGGCTTCTTTGCGCTCGCCGCCGACGGCAACCATGTCTTTGCGCTCAGGCGCGTGGGGCAGGGGCCCCAAAGTGAGGTGTACCTGCGCTGGTGGGATGTTGCTGATCCCGCCGCGCCGACGATGGTGGCGGACCTCCTGCTCAGCGATCCGCGCGACCCCTTTGACGCGTCGACGACGATCTGGGCGGGCGGTGGCCTGGTTGGAATCAACGGCTCCGAGGAGCGGGGCGCGCAGGTGTTCCAGGTTGACGTCGTGGAACAGGCGCTGGTGCGACTCACCGGTGATGCCCACGGCGCGGTTCACTCCATTGTCTCGATCACCGGCGGCGCGCTGGCGCTCCATTCACGTGCGGTGCACCAGGTCAGCATCAGCGGAAACAACCCGCCCACGCTGGTGGCAGGCGGGGCGCTCGACGTCGTCAGCCCGCTCTTGGGACTTGCCGAGGACGGCGTGGGGCCACTGCACCTGGTGCCCGCGAAGTTCAACGCGCCGGACCCGATGGTGGTCACCACTGAAACCGGTGGAATCCTCACGTGGACCGACGTGGTCGACCCCACCCGGCCCAACATCATTGGCCAGGTCCAGTTCCCCGACGACGGGCGGCGCTACATGCGCGGGGATGGAAACGTCATCTACTCCGTGGGAGTGCGGCAGGGCGCGCCGCGGGTGAATGCGGAAATCGTCAAGCTCAACGACGAGCCCGCTTCGTTCGAGAGGAGCTGGGATGTCGTCTCGGGCATGGAGATTCCCACGTCGGGTGAGTTCACGAGTGAGGAGGGCATGGCGCTTGGGTTGGACGCGTTCAACAAGCGCATCGTCATCGCGCTCAACCTCGGTAGCCACGCGGAGCTCGTCGTGCTCGACGTCGCCAACGAGGCCCTGACGCTCCTCGCGTTCCTCAGGCTTGACGATGGACGATATCTGCAGAGCGTGGCCATCTCCGGCACCACCATCGTCACGCTCGAGAACGCCGAGGAACTTCCGCGCCAGTTCTTCGTTGGGCAGAAGCTGCGGACGTTCGCGCTGACGTTGGGGGCGGAGCAAACCATCAACGTCCTTGGCGAAGTGGACGTCCCGGAGTCCAATCACTTCCTCGCGTTTGACGGCCGGAACGCGTTCGTGACGACGAGAACCGGCGTGGCTTTCGTCGATACCTCGCGCACTCCGCCCGCGGTTGCCGGTCAGCTGGAAACCCCGCAGTCGCCCATCAGCGGTGTTGTCGCCGGAGCGCGGATCGTGGTTGGTGGCAACACCGGTGTCGTCGTCATCACGCCTCCCTGCTTCCCTCCATTCCCGTGAAACCCCATGCGCCATCTCATTCCCATCGCGTTGCTCACCGTCGCGTGCTCGTCGGAAACGCCCAAGGGCTGGCCGCCGTGTGCCAACCCCGTCTTTGACGCGCAGGGCCATCGCGGTGCCCGCGCGCAACGCCCCGAGAACACACTGCCGGCGATGGAGTACGCGCTGCAGAAGGGCGTGCGCACGCTGGAGCTGGACCTCTCCGTCACGCAGGACGACGTGCTGGTCCTCTCCCACGACCCGCACCTGCTCCCCGAGCGATGCCTGACTCCCGACGGAAAGCCCGCGGATAACGTCCCCATCCGCAGCCTCACTGTGCAACAGCTCCAGCAGTACGACTGCGGCACGTTGAAGAACGCGCGTTTCCCCGCGCAGCAGCCTGTCCCCAAGACACCGCCGCCGACGCTGGCATCCGTCCTCGAGCTCGCCGAGCGCATGGGCGGCGGGAACACGCGTTACAACATCGAGACCAAGATCGACCCGGAATGGGATCCGTCCCTCACGCCGACGCCGGAGAAGTTCGCGGAGCTGGTGGACAAGGCGCTGCGCGAGGCGAATGTCGTCGAGCGGTCCGTGGTGCAGAGCTTTGATCCGCGGACCCTCGTGGCGCTGAAGAAGATGGGGAGCAAGCTGCGAACCTCACTGCTCGTCGGTGGAGACAGGTGGGCGGTGATCTACGAGAAGCTGCTGGGCGATCCGGTGGCGCGCGCGGCGGAGATCGGCGCGGCGGTGCTGAGTCCGGAGTGGCACCTGGCGAGCGCGTCGCTGGTGAACGCGGCGCACGCCAAGGGCATTGCGGTCATTCCGTGGACCATCAACGAAGAGCAGGTGATGCTCGACGTCATTGCCAACGGCGTGGACGGCATCATCTCCGACGACGTCGATCTGCTCATGCGGGTCGTGAAGGAGCGCGTGCCCAAGGGGCAGGGCGTGTGTTTCTGATCAGGGAATCCCGTAGTCCTTCAGCTTGCGCGCCAGCGTGTTCCGACCAATCCCGAGAAGCTCCGCCGCCTTGCTGCGGTTGTTCCCCGCCTTGGCGAGCACCTTCAGGATGTGCTCACGCTCCACTTCCTCCAGCGTGCGGATGTCGTCGTCATCAGCGGCCTGGCGCGGCGCGTGATCAAGCGGCGGTGGCTCCATGGGAGACGGCCGTGACGACGTGGGCGCGGCACCGTGGTGAACCGCGGGCACACGGTCCGGCAACGGCAGGTGCTCGGGGAGCATCTCCGGGCCATCCATGATGACCACGGCGCTCTCCATGCAGTTCTCCAACTCACGCACGTTCCCCGGCCACGGGTACGACGTCAGCCTCCGCGCCGCCGCGGGCGAGATCACCGGCACCGTCCGACCGTGACGCTTGGCCGCCATGGTCACGAAGTGGCGCGCCAGGCGGAGCACGTCGTCACCACCGCGCTCACGCAGCGGCGGGAGCCGGATCTCCACCACCTTGATGCGGTAGTACAGGTCCGCGCGGAACGTGCCTTCCGCCACCAGCTTCTCGAGGTCACGGTTGGTGGCCGCCACCACGCGCACGTCGGCTTTCACGCTCTTGCTGCCACCCACGCGGTCAAACTCGCGGTCCTGCAGCACGCGAAGCAGCTTGCCCTGCACCGCCAACGGGAGCTCGCCCAGCTCGTCGAGGAAGATGGTTCCGCCCTGCGCCGCGTCGAACTTGCCGGTGGATCGCTGGTCCGCGCCGGTGTACGCGCCGCGCTCGTGGCCAAACAGCTCGTTCTCGATGAGGGACGCCGGGAGCGCCGCGCAATCCACCTTCACGAACGGCCCGTCCCGACGTGGCGAGTTCACGTGCACCGCGCGCGCGAACATCTCCTTGCCGGTGCCGCTCTCGCCGCGGATGAGGACGGTGGCCTGGCTGGCGGCGGCCTTCGTCGTGAGACGGTAGACCTGCCGCATGGGCTCGCTCTCGCCGATGATGCGGTTGAAGCGGTCGGAGAGCGGGAGGGACTCCTTGGCCTCGTCGGCGGGACGGAAGAGCTGGCTGTAGAGCGTGGTGGCTTCAATGGCCATGGCCGCCTGCGCGGCCAGTTGCGCCAGCGCCTGCTCGTCGTCACGCGTGAACGGGCCGCCGCCCAGCTTGTTGAGCAGCTGCACCACGCCAATGATGTTGCCGTTGCGGTCCGCCATGGGCGCGGCGAGGATGGACTCCGTGCGGTAGCCCGTTTTCTCGTCGACACCGCGGAAGAACCGCTTGTCACTGCTGGTGGTGGGGACGTTGACGACCTCACCGGTGGCCGCCACGTGACCCGCCACGCCCTGGCCGAGCTTGAGTCGGATTTCCGGCAGCTCCGGCAGGTGCGCGGCCTTGGAGAACAGCTCCTCCTTGCCGCGGTCCATCAGGTACAGCGTGCAACGGTCTGCGCCCATGGCCGTGCGGACGCGGTCAATCAACGTCCTCAGCAGGTCCTCCAGCGCCACCTCACGACCCAGCAGCTCGCTCACGGCGAGGAGCACGGCACTGTCGCGTTCTCCGGCGGGAAGGGTCATGGGCCGAGGCATGCTAGCCCGTTCCCCCAGGGAGTCGGGAAGCGTCCTGCGCACATCTGGATTCATGAGCTCCATGGCGGGTCCCATCCTCCTACCCAGCACGTGTGCAGCCGCCATGCCGACGAAACCGTTGCGAATCCACGACGGAGACCGTGCGCTTTGCGCCATCCTGGTGCAACGCACTGCACCGGTTTGGATCAACGTTGACCTCGAGTGCACCTTCCCGGCACAACCCCACGCGGAGGGGCCATGGAGAGCATCCTGGAGCGGGTTTTCAAGCTGCGGTCGCGTGGCACGACGCTGCGCAACGAGGTCACCGGCGGAATCACCACGTTCATGACCATGGCGTACGTCCTGTTCGTGAATGCAGGGCTGCTGGGCTCCGTCACGGACCGGTTGGGAAACAAGCTGCCGTTCGCGCAGGTGCTCACCGTGACGGCGTTGAGCGCGGCCATCGCCACCGCGGCCATGGGCCTGTACGCGAACCATCCCTTCGCGCTGGCGGCGGGCATGGGTCTCAACGCCGTGGTGGCGTTCCAATTGGTGGCGGTGCAGGGGCTGACGTGGCCGGAGGCCATGGGTGTCGTCGTGGTGGAGGGCGTGGCCATCACCGTGCTGGTCCTCACCGGCTTCCGCGAAGCGGTCATGCACGCGATCCCGCTGGCGCTGAAGCAGGCCATTGGCGTCGGGATCGGGCTGTTCATTGCGTTCATTGGTTTCGTCACCAGCGGGTTCGTGGGGAAGCCCGCGGCGCCGGAGCTGCGCGTGGAGCTGGGCAAGGGCGGAGAGATCATCGGCGCGCCCATGGGTGTGTTTGTCGTCGGACTGTTCCTGACCGGATACCTCGTCGCACGACGGGTGCGCGGTGCGCTGCTCATCGGCATCCTGGTCAGCACGGTGCTCGCCATCGTCGTCAACGAGATCATGGGCGGGAAGGCGTGGGGTGCGGATTCCGCGGTGGCGCGGATCCCGCTGCAGCTGGTGGCCGTTCCCACGTCGGAGAACTTCTCGCTGGTGGGCGCGTTCTCGTTCGACTTCTTCCGCACCATGGGTGTGCTCGGCGCGTGCCTGGCCGTGTTCACCATCATGCTCGGGGACTTCTTCGACACCATGGGCACGGTGATCGGACTGGGCACGCGCGCCGGGTTTCTCGACGAGGAAGGCCGACTGCCCCGCGCCAACCGTGTGCTCCTGGTGGACAGCCTGGCCGCGGTGTTGGGGGGCGCGTTCAGCGCGTCGTCGAACACCACGTACATCGAGAGTGCGTCGGGGATTGAGGAGGGTGGTCGGACGGGACTGACCAGCGTGGTGACGGCGCTGTTGTTCCTGCTCTCCATCTTCCTCTGGCCGATGGCCGACGTGGTGCCGTCGCAGGCCACGGGTCCCGCCCTGGTGGTGGTGGGATTCCTGATGATGCCCATGGTCCGCAGCATCCCCTGGGACGACGGCGACGTGGCCTTCCCCGCCTTCCTCACCATGGTGATGATGCCGTTCACCTATTCCATCACCAACGGAATTGGCGCGGGCTTCGTGGCGTTCACCGTCATCAAGCTGCTGCGCGGCAAGGTGCGCGAGGTCCACCCGATGATGGCTGCGTCCGCCGTGGCGTTCGTCCTCTACTTTGGCATGCACTACGTCCGCATCGCGGTGGGCCTGGCAGCGTGACGACGTTGCGGCACCGCGTCCGCCCCATGTAGCGTGCGCCCCCGTCTCCACGACGACGAGGGGCTGCCATGGACAACCAGGCTTTGTGGGCGCGTTTCAAGAAGTACCTGCTGGTGTGCGACGCGGTGGAAGTCACGCTGGACATCAGTCGCATGAACTTCACCGACGAGTTCCTGCAGCAGAAGACGCCGGAGGTGCAGCGCGCGCTGGAAGCCATGGAACGGCTGGAGGCCGGCGCCATTGCCAATCCCGACGAGAACCGCATGGTTGGTCACTACTGGCTGCGCGACGCGGCGCTGGCACCCGAGCCCGTCGTCAGCGAGGCCATCCAGAGCTGCCTGGCGGACATCCGGAAGTTCACGCGCGCGGTGCACGGCGGGAAGGTCAAGCCCCAGAAGGCGGCGAAGTTCAGCAACGTTCTCGTCGTGGGAATTGGTGGCTCCGCGCTGGGCCCGCAGTTCGTCTCGCGCGCGTTGGGGCAGCCCGGGAAGGACAAGATGACGCCGTACTTCCTGGACAACACCGACCCCGACGGAATGGACGCGGTGTTCGAGGCGCTCGAGGGCTCGCTGAAGGAGACGCTCACCATCGTCATCTCGAAGAGCGGCGGCACCAAGGAGACGCGCAACGGCATGCTGGAGGCCCAGCGCGCGTACGAAGCGGCGGGGCTCAAGTTCAACCGTCACGTCGTCGCTGTGACGCAGGAAGGCAGTGAGCTGGACAAGGTGGCGGTGGCCGGCGAGTGGCTGGCGCGGTTTCCCATGTGGGACTGGGTTGGTGGACGCACGTCGGAGCTGTCCGCGGTGGGGCTGTTGCCTGCGGCGCTGCAGGGCCTGGACATTGGCGGCATGCTCGCCGGTGCACGCGCCATGGACGAGGTTACGCGCGAGAAGGACGTCATGCAGAATCCCGCGGCGCTGCTTGCGCTGATGTGGTTTCACGCCGGGAATGGTCGTGGGCAGAAGGACATGGTGCTGCTCCCGTACAAGGACCGCCTCGAGCTCTTCAGTCGGTACCTGCAGCAGCTCGTCATGGAGTCGCTGGGCAAGGAGAAGGATCTCGACGGGCGCGTGGTCAACCAGGGCATTGCCGTCTACGGGAACAAGGGTTCCACGGATCAGCACGCGTATGTGCAGCAGCTGCGGGAGGGCGTGAACAACTTCTTCGTCACGTTCATCGAGGTGCTGCGCGACCGGAAGGGTCGTTCGCTGCAGGTGGAACCCGGAGTGACGTCGGGGGATTACCTGGAGGGTTTCTACCTGGGCACGCGTCGTGCGCTGTACGAGAACGGACGCGAGAGCATCACGGTCACCGTTCCCGACGTCAGTCCCGAGACGGTGGGCAAGCTCATTGCGCTGTACGAACGCGCTGTGGGCCTGTACGCGAGCCTCATCAACATCAACGCGTACCACCAGCCCGGCGTGGAAGCGGGCAAGAAGGCCGCGGCCGCGGTGCTGGACCTGCAGGGCAGGGTGTTGCGCCACCTGCGCGCGAACAAGGGTCAGGCGTTCTCCGTCGAGCAGATTGCGCAGGAGGTGGGCGCGCCGGCGGAAGCCGAGACCGTGTTCAAGATCCTGCAGCATGTGGCCGCCAACCGTGACCACGGCGTAAAGTGCCACCGCGACGGGAGCCTCCTGGACGCCACCTGGTCCGCCTGAGCTGACGACGTCGATCACGGATGATTGTTCCAGGTGTCCTTGCGCTGGTGCTGACCGTTCCGCTGGTGGCGGACGCGGGCGCATCCCGTGACGCCGGCCACGACGACGTCGACGAGCTGGACCTTGGGGACATGGACGGCGGCATGCCGTTCCCGCGTGAGTGGCTCCGTGAGGATGACTGGGATTGGCGTCGGGAAACGTTCTGGTCCGTGGACGCGTCCCGCCCCGAGGAACTCGTCCCCGAGGAGATACCCGTCGACGCGGGGCCGCCTCCGACGGTGGATGGCGGAATGGAAGAGCCCGTAGCGCCGCCGCAACGCTGGGTGCTGCGTGACGTGCGCATCCGCATCGATCACCCTCGTGACGACGAGCCGCAGGAGCTGGAGGAATTCCTCGGACTCGCGCGGGGGGCCTATGTCACCCCGGAGACGGCCAAGCTCGCCGAGGAGCGGCTGCTGGGGCTTGGGTGGTATCGCAGCGCGGCGTGCAACGTCGTGCCGGTGCGTGGTGAGCCGGGGAGGGCGGACTTGCGGTGCGGGCTCTCCGCCGCGCGCGTGATTGCGGAGACGCGCATTGAAGGCCTCCCCGTCCTCATGCTGGAAGGCGAGCTGCAGAAACGCATCTTCCTTCGTCCCGGAGAGCGCCTGGATTCGCAGGACCCGCGCACCGCCGACCGCGTGGAGCGACAACGCAAGCGCGTGGAGGAGTGGCTGGAAAAGCAGGGGCGCTTTGGGTCCAAGGTGGTCATCCTCACGCCCAACGTCGAGGGGAATCCGCGGTTGTGCAACGTGATTGTGCGCATCTCGGGTGGGCGGAAGCTCAAGGTGGGCCGCGTGACGGTGAGCGGTGCGGGCCCGGTGCATGAGAGCAAGATCGTCGACGCGGTGAAGGGCATGCCGTGGGAGGACTTCACGCCCAAGGACGTCGACGAGCGGTTGGAGCGCATGCAGCGGTTCCACCGGGAAGAGCGCGGTTATCCCGAGACGCGCATCTCGTATGAGTACAAGGTCAACTCCAAGGACCGCGTCGAGGTGGACGTGCGTATCCGCCTGGGACCGCACCTGGACGTCCGGCTCATCAACGAGACACCGTTTGACGACGACAAACTGCTCGACCTCATGACCTTCGCGGATAACGGGAGTGTCGATGAGTCGGAAGCGTCGGAGAGCGCGGCGCGCATGCTGCGTTTCCTGCAGGACCGCGGCTACTACGGCGCGCGGGTCACCTATGAACGCGTGGAGCGCGGAAAGCGCCACGTGCGCGTCTCCTTCACCGCCCGCACCCACGACGTGGGATACATCAAGACCGTCCGCATCCACGGGCTGGAGTCGCTGAAGGAGGAGGACGTCCGCAAGGGCTCCCGCCTTGCCAGTGAGCCGCAAGGCATCCTGCTGGCCAACCCGCGTCCGCCGTTCTGGGATACGCCCGTCGTCGTCGGGAACAAGGGCATCCTCACGCGTGAAGAGGTCACCGCCGACGAGCGGCGCATCGAGAGCTACATGGTGCAGCAGGGCTTCACGGAAGCGCACGTGAGCTCACGCGTGGAGGCGTTGCCGGATGGCTCGGTGAGCGTGGTGTTCCTCGTCGAGGAGGGGCCGCGGTACGTGCTGCGCGACGTGGAGTTCGAGGGCGTGAAGTCCGTGCAGGCCAAGGACCTGCGGGTCGCGGTGGCGCTGGGACCCGGTGCGCCGTTCATCCCGGACCTGCTGGACCAATACCGGGAGAGCATCGCCGGCTACTACGCCCGACGAGGATTCCTGCAGACGCGCGTGGATGCGCTCACCGCGTTCGACGCCGAGGGTGCGCCCACGCTGAAGTTCGTCGTCAATGAAGGGCCGCGCGCGACGTTGCGGGGACTGTTCATCAGCGGCAACCAGCGGACCTCCGAGCGCATCATCCGCCAGGAACTGGGCATCAAGGAGGGCTCACCCATGGACCCGGAGGCCATGAGCCAGGGCGTGGGCCGTCTCCGTCGCACCGGCATCTTCCGACGCATCAACGTGCGCTACCTCGGCGTGGAGGAGGGCCGAAGGGACATCTACGCGGTGCTGCAGGTGGAAGAACGCGAGACCCGCACCCTCGACGGTGCGCTGAGTGTGGGCACGCAGGACTACCTCGGCGTAGCCATGGAGGCGCGGGACCGCAACGCGTTCGGCTGGATGGTCGACCTCTCCGCGCGTGGTCAGGTGGCGCCGTTGCTCGGCTTGTCACTGGCCGCGCCGCTGCTCGGCATCAACGTGGACCCGCCGCAGCGCGTGCAGAACATCTTCGGCGGCCAGCTCGGCATGCGGGACCGCACGTACTTCCAGGCGGCGCTTCGCGTCCCGCGCATTCTCGGAACACCGGTGAACCTGCAGGCCAGTGGCGACGGAGAACTGCGCGACCGGCCCATTCCCAAGGCGGACCCCACCGCGCAGTTCAACCTGGGGCAGGAGCGCAAGGTGGGTGGTCTCAGCTTCTTCGTCCCGCAGCTTGGCGTGCTGGATCGCTTCTATGACCAGGAGCGCTACGCGCAGCTCTCCGCCCGCGTGGGCGCGGAGTGGCCTTTCCGCGTGGGCTGGTTGTTCCTCTTCGGCTACGGCTTCGACCTGTTCGCGCGCCAGGTCACGGAGAGCCCCAATGAGCGCTGGAACCTGGGTTTCCCGACGAGAGCGGGTTACCTGGAGACGCAGCTGCACTACACGGCGTTGGACAACCCGTTCGATCCCCGTCGTGGAATCGCCGCCACCGCTCGCCTGAAGCTGGGCGCCCGGCCCCTGGGAGGGGAGGGCGAGTTCCTCGGCGGATCCTGGAACTCCGAGGGCTACTACACGCTGTGGCGCTTCACGTTCGCGGGCGCGCTTCGGGCCACCGCGCATCTCGTCGACGGGGGCGCAGGAAACAAGCGCATCGTTCCACGCCGGGACCTGGGCATTGCCGGTGGTGACCGCAGCGTGCGCGGCTACGACGAGGACGCCATTCGCGTGCAACGCAAGACGCTCCGCGCCGGTGTCAGCCCCAACGACCCGCGCAGCATCATGAATGAGCCGGGGCTCTACAGTGGCGTCGTCAACGCGGAGATCCGGTACGCGCTCCTGCGCGGTGTCGGGTTCGGTGATCTGCAGGCGGCCGCCTTTGTCGACGCGGCGCTGGTCAGCGACACCATCCCGCCCTGGGCCATCGACATCCGCAATCGTCCCACCGAAGTGGGCCTCGGGACGGGCGCGGGCCTGCGCTACGTGACGCCGGTGGGGCCCATCGCGTTGGACTGGGGCTTTGACCTGCTGCACGTGCCCAACAACCGCGTGCACTTCCAGTTCGGCTACACGTTCTGACGTCGTCAGCTTTCGCGCGCGAGCATGATGCTGACCAGCACGTTGGAATCCGCGCCCTTCAGCACGTCGCAGTCCTGGCAGGAGCCCTGTTCGCGCAGCTCCTCGCAACTGTGACACTCCTCGAGGAGCTGTCGTGCCACGGCCAGGTCCTTTTCCACGCGCGTCAGCGTGGCAATACGCTCCCGGAGCTGCGCCAGCTGCTCGTCAATGAGCGACGCGGCCACCTTCACCTGCTCATTGCCCTCGGGTTTGCGCAGCCGCACCTTCAGGACGCGCGCCACCTCGTCGAGGGAGAGGCCCACGGCGCGCAGGTCCGTGATGGTCCGCAGGCGGTGCACGTCCTCACGCGTGAAGCGCCGGTGCCGTCCCTCACTGCGCGCCGCCGTCGAGAGCAGGCCCACTTCCTCGTAGTAGCGCACGGTACGCAGGGTGTTGCCGGTCAGCCGCGCGAGGTCGCCCGTGGAGTAGGACTGCTGGTCATCAATCTTGTGGACCATGCTGGAATCGCTCGCCGGGGACCCTGGAGTTGTACCGGTGGCGTTCCGCAGGTTTCAACAATCAGGGGAACTCAAGCGCACCGCGAGGGCAGTACACTTGGCGTTTGTCCTCGAGCGTGAGCAGGTAGAGCGCCTCAACCTTGTTCGGGGGCAGGGGCACGGTGCCGGAGACCGCGCGCTCGGGATCAATGAGCCCGTTGCCGCGCCATCCCACCTTGTCCTCCCGACCGCGCTCCTTGAGGACGAACAGGCTCTCCACCACCTTGGCGCGCGCGCCCTTCTCGACGGCATTCCCGCGATCCACGCAGCGCCGGACGAGCTTCACCCATGT
This sequence comes from Myxococcota bacterium, assembly GCA_040752415.1. Lineage (GTDB taxonomy): Bacteria > Myxococcota > JACRCW01 > JACRCW01 > JACRCW01 > JBFMGU01. Next base: position 14,807 of record JBFMGU010000068.1, on the reverse strand, counting down.
CTCGGGGCCCGCGGCTTGCAGCTTGGCCAGCTTCACCGTCGAGGGATCCAGGGTGTTCTCCTCGGTCACCGTGCAACCCGCGGTCACGATCATGCCGAGCGCGAAGAGGAAGCTGGGAACGGGGCGCATGCAGTCCACCTCAGTGGGGATTCTCGCTGACCAGGTTGCGGGAGTGCTTGGGGATCTCCACTTCCAGGTCGGAGGTGACCTTGGTCTGACAACCCAGCCGACTCAAGGGCGTCAGGCCCACCGCCTCATCCAGCTGGTCCTCCTCGTCGTCGGAGGCGGGCTCCAGCGTCTCGAATCCCTTGCGCACCACCACGTGACAGGTGGAGCACGCACACACGCCTCCACACGCGTGCTCCAGGGGGATGTCGGCCTCCAGGGCAGCATCCAGCACCGTGGTGCCCTCGGGGACTTCCACCGTCTTGTTGTAGTTGAGGAACTTCACCTTCGGCATGGTTGTCCCGTCGTCACGCAAAGTCCGTCATGGGGCGGTTCTTCATGGCCTCCATGATGCTCCGGCTCATTCGCCGTCGAGCAAAGTCCGCGGTGGTCTTGTCCAGCTCTTCCACCAGGTTGTGGATGAGGTGCCGGTCCTGCCCGTGCACGGCGGTGCGCAGGCGGTCCATCACGTCGTCAATGCGCTTGCGCTCGTCGGGATCCAGCAAGCTCCCGTCGGCTTCCAGCGCCTTCTCCGTGGCATCCACGATGCGCACCGCCTCCACGCGCTCCTCGATGAGCAGGCGCTCGCTCATGTCCGCCTCGGCGTGCTCCAGGCTGTCCATGAGCATGCGCTCCACTTCCTCGTCGGTGAGGCCATAGGAGGGCTTCACCTCCACGCTCTGCGTGGCGCCGGTCATCTGCTCCCGCGCGGTGACGGTGAGGAGCCCGTCGGCGTCCAGCGCAAACGTCACCTCCACGCGACCCAACCCCGCCGCCATGGGCGGAATCCCCCGCAGCTTGAACCGCGCCAGGCTCTTCACGTCCTGCACGCGCTCGCGCTCACCCTGGACCACGTGGATGTCCATGGCCGTCTGGTTCTCGGCGAACGTGGTGAACGTGGCCATGGCCTTGGCGGGGATCGCGGTGTTGCGGGGAATGACCTTCTCCACCACGCCACCCATGGTCTCCAGCCCCAGGCTCAGCGGCGTGACGTCGAGCAGCAGCATGTCGCGGTCGCCACCGGTGAGCAGGTCGGCCTGCAGCGCGGCGCCCACGGCAACCACCTCGTCGGGGTGCGCATCCAGCAGCGGCTCCCGACCAAACACCTCACGCGCCAGCTGTCGCACCGCGGGCATGCGCGTGCTTCCGCCGACGAGGATCACGCCACTCAGCTCACTGGCCTTCAGCCCCGCGTCCTTGAGCGCGTTCTGGCACGGACCCATGCAGCGCTGCAGGATGGGCGCAATGAGCGCGTGGTACTCGTCGCGGGTGAGCTCGCGCTTGACGGGGCGCGCACCGGGAACCGTGAAGTCCACCGTCACCCGTTCCGCGTCGGTGAGCTGCTCCTTGAGGGCCTTGGCGGTGGCGCGCGCCTGGTAGAGCACGGCGTTGGGCACATTGCCGTCGTTGTGCTGGATGCCCGCTTCGCGCAGGAGCTGCTCGGCCAGCGCGTGATCGAAGTCGTCGCCACCCAGCGCGGTATCTCCGCTCGTCGACAGCACCTGGAACACGCCGCGCTCGAACGCGAGCACGCTGACGTCAAACGTGCCGCCGCCGAGGTCAAACACCACGTAGCGACCGTGATCATGCTCGGGCTTGCCAATCCCGTACGCCACGGCGGCGGCGGTGGGCTCGGCCAGGAGGCGCAGCACCTCCAGCCCGGCGAGTCGACCCGCGTCCTTGGTGGCCTGGCGTTGCGCGTCGTCAAAGTAGGCGGGCACGGTGATCACCGCCTGCTTCACCGGCTCTTTGAGATGCGCCTCCGCGCGCTGCTTGAGGGCCGCCAGGTACTTCGCGCTGATCTCAATGGGACTCAGCGCGCGCCCACCCTCGACGACAAACCGCACCAGCCGGTCCTCGCCCTCGGCGAGCTTCCACGTCTTGAGACCGGACGCGCCCTTGGCCCACGACGTACCCTTGCCCATGAAACGCTTGACGGAGAGGAGCAGGTCGCCTTCCTCGTCGCGCGCGCGGCGGATGGCGTCCCACCCCAGGCTGTCCCGTCCGTTGCGACCGCAGAACAGCGCGGAAGGAAACCGCGTCTCACCGCGCTCGTCGGGGAGGACGCGCGGCTGACCGTTCTCCACGACGGCAACGAGGCTGTAGGTGGTGCCAAGGTCAATGCCAACTGCGCGGGCCATCTCGTCGTCCTCCGGGGGGCGCTCAATGCGCCAGGGACATTCCCGGGGTCAACGCCTCGTCACGGACGCCCATGAGGTCATCCAGGAGCCTGCCCAGGTACTTCACGCGAATCAGGGTGGAGGCCACCGGTGCCATGGCGGCCTTGTCGTGCAGGCGACCCTCACGCTGCAGCGTCTCCAGCTGCGCGGAGAGCGTCGTCATGAACGTTTCCTTCTCGGCGCGTGTCTTCTCCACCAGCGCCGCCCGACGGGAATCCGACTCCTCCGCGGCCTCCCGCGTCTCCATCAGCTCCATCAGCAGCATCGGGTCCGGTTTCTCGTCGAGCTTCACGCCCGCGCGTTCCACGAGATACGCGGCGCGCAGGAACGGGTGTTTCAGCACGGAATACGCGGCGTTCACGGCGGCGGTACGCTCGGCCGCAATGCGACGCTCCTTGGGCTCCGCGCGCGCAAACCGGTCCGGGTGCACCTGCAGGGACTTCTGGCGGTAGGCCGCATCCACCGCGCTGACGTCGACGCCATAGCCCTCCGGCAGGCCCAGGACCGCGAAATGGGACACACCCGCGGGCAGCGGCTGCAGCTTGTTGCAGGACGCGCAGCGCGGCGTGGCGACGGGGTCGGTGGGTTGTTGGCAGTTCCAGCACGCGGTCATGATGGTTCCAGCAAAGACGGCTCGGGCGCGCCAGTGGACCGTGCGCGCCCGAGGGGGAGATACCCGGATTGCCCGTCGGGCGCGGCGCTTACACGGTGAAGCTCTCTCCGCAGCCGCAGCCTTTCTTCTCGTTGGGGTTGTTGAAGTTCCAGCCGTGGCCCTTGAGGCCCGTGACCCAGTCCAGCTCGGAGCCACCCAGGTACAGCAGGCTCTTCTTGTCCACGACGTAGCGGATCCCGTGCGCCTCCAGCTCCACGTCCATGGCGTCGGGCTTCTGCGCGAACTCGATGATGTAGGAGAGCCCCGAGCAGCCGCCGCCCTGCACGCCCACGCGGAGCCAGGTGGTGGCCGGGTCGCGATTCTCCTTGGCCATCATCTCCTGCACGTGCTTGGCAGCACTGGCCGTCAGCTTCACCGTCTTCCCGTCGGTGGCGGGAGCGGCCGGCGCGCTGGCCACCTGCGAGAGCTTGCTGGGCGTCGTGGGACCGCCGGGCTGCAGCACGCTCATCAGCGAGGGCAGGGCGGACTTCCTGGGCGCCGCGGGCGGCGTCGGCTGCTGCTGGTTGAGGACGCTGCTGAGGGAGATTGCCATGGTCGTCACTGTCCGCTGCTGTTCTCGAAAGCCTTGCGCGCGTGCGCTTCCCCGGCCGTCTTGGCGTCATCCACCGACTCACCCCGCTTGCGACGGTAATCCGCGATGGCGGCCTTGATGGCGTCCTCGGCCAACACGCTGCAGTGGATCTTCACGGGCGGCAGCGAGAGCTCCTCGGCAATCTGCTGGTTCTTGATCTTCTCCGCCTCGTCGACACTCTTGCCCTTCACCCACTCGGTCACGAGCGAGCTGGAGGCAATGGCGCTGCCGCAGCCGAACGTCTTGAACTTGGCGTCCTCGATGATGCCGGCGTCGTTGATCTTGATCTGCAGCTTCATGACGTCGCCGCAGGCGGGGGCGCCCACCAGGCCGGTGCCCACGCTGGGGTCGTCCTTGTCCAGGGAGCCCACGTTGCGGGGGTTCTCGTAGTGGTCAATGACCTTGGCGCTGTAAGCCATGGTGCTTCTCCTTCAAAGACTTCTCAGTGGGCGGCCCACTGCACGGTGTTGAGGTCAATCCCTTCCTGGACCATCTCCCAGAGCGGGCTCAGCTCACGCAGCTTGGCCACCTTGCGGGTGACCAGGTCGGCCACGTAGTCCACCTCTTCCTCGGTGGTGTAGCGGCCCAGGCCAAAGCGGATGGAGCTGTGGGCCAGGTCGTCGCCCACGCCCAGGGCGCGGAGCACGTAGGACGGCTCCAGGGACGCGCTGGTGCACGCCGAGCCCGACGAGACCGCCACGTCCTTGATGGCCATCAGGAGGCTCTCACCTTCCACGTAGGCGAACGAGAGGTTCAGGTTGCCCGGCAGGCGCTTCTCCGGGTGGCCGTTGAGGTGCACGTGCGTGACGCCGGAGGTGATGCGGGCCTTGAGGCGGTCGCGCAGGGCGCCCAGGCGCTTGCTCTCCTCGGGCATCACCTGCTGGGCCAGCTCACACGCCGCGCCAAACCCGACGATGCCGGGGACGTTCAGCGTGCCGGAACGCATCCCGCGCTCATGGCCACCGCCGTCCATCAGCGGATGCAGGCGCACGCGCGGCCGACGACGCACGTACAGCGCGCCCACGCCCTTGGGCCCGTAGATCTTGTGCGCGCTGAGGCTGCAGAGGTCCACCGTGCTCTGGTTGACGTCGAAGGGGATCTTGCCCGCGCCCTGCACGGCGTCGGTGTGGAAGTAGATGCCCTTGCTGCGGCACAGCTTGCCAATCGCCGCCACGTCGTTGACGGTGCCGATCTCGTTGTTGGCCACCATGATGGAGACCAGCACGGTGTCGGGGCGGAGCGCCGCTTCCACCTTCTCGACGGGAATCAGGCCCGTGCGCTCCGGCTCCAGGTAGGTGACCTCCCAGCCCTCGCGCTCCAGCGCACGACAGCTGTCCAGCACCGCCTTGTGCTCGATCTTGCTGGTGACGATGTGCCGGCCCTTGTCCTTGAGGAAGTAGGCGGTGCCCTTGACGGCGAGGTTGTTGGACTCGGTGGCGCCGGAGGTGAAGATGATCTCCTTGGCGTCGGCGCCAATGAGGGCGGCCACCTGCTCGCGCGCCTTCTCCACGGCGGCCTCCGCGGTCCACCCGAAGGAGTGGTTGCGGCTGGCGGCGTTGCCAAAGCGCTCCGTGAAGTACGGCAGCATCTGCTCCAGCACGCGGGGATCCACCGGCGTGGTGGCGTGGTAGTCCATGTAGATGGGGAACTTCAGGGTCATGGCTGGCACCTCTGGTTGCGGATCCCGCCCACGAGAGAAGGGGTATGCGCCGCGTCGTGCCCGGGCTCCGCGCAGCTGTTGCAGACCTGGTTGACGGGCCCACGCTCACAGCCGCAGCAGTCCTCCAGGTACGAGAGGCTGCTCTTCAGCTCCGCCTCCAGCTCACGCAGGCGCTCCATCTGGGCGCGCACCTCGCGCAGCTTCTCGTGGAAGACCTCCCGCACGCGGGTCATGGCCTGCGCGCCCGGCTGCGCGGAGGCGCCCACGTTGCAGAGCTCCTGGATGGCGGGGAGGGTGAAGCCCAGGTCCTGCAGCTTGCCGATCCAGTGCACGCGGGCCACGGCGTCGTCGGAGTAGACGCGGAAGCCGCCTTCCGTGCGGTCACCGGGCTGGAGCAGCCCCAGCTCCTCGTACAGTCGCAGCGCCCGCACCGTCCGACCGGTCAGCCGCGCCAGGTCCCCGATCTTGAACCGGGGCTCTGCGGCCGGGCTCCCGGGCGGCGGCGGCTCCGGGACCAGCAGGGAAAGCCTTGGAGTTTCAGAAGCTTGCGTCATGCCGTCTCGCCCCGCCCACCGCCAGCGCTGCCTGTGGCGGAAATCTGACCCTTACGTAAAGGTGAGGCCCATATAAGCAAGGCCGTCCAGGGAGTCAATCCCTGACCTTTACGTGCACGTCAGATTTGGCAGGTAGCAGGTTGGCGCAGGCTTGACCACCGGTTTGTGGGGATCCGGGAAGCCGTGCGGTTGGGTGTTGCGTCGTGGGTTGTCGGGATGTTCCGCAAAGGAAGTCAGACGGAGGCCCGTGACGACGAAGAGCGAGCACCTTCTGACTTCTGACTTCCTTACTCCTGGCGTATCCGGCCCCTTCAGAGGCCCAGGGAGCGGTCCAGGGTCTCCAGCTCTTTCTGGAGGGCGGCGCGCTCGTCGCGGTTGTGCCAGCCCCAGTCACCGCTCTGCAGCCGCTCCCGCAGCTCCTCCGCGCGACGCACCTGGCCCACCACCCCCGCCCCCGCGTTGGCGCAGACGGCGGCGGGAACACCTGGTTGCGCTTGCGGGCCTTGCGTCTTGTTCGCGCATAGGCGGGCGCGGGCCGCCATCACCGACGAGGCGCGGTCGCGGATGCGCTTGAGCAGCGCGATCTTCTTGTCGATCTCCGCACGCTTGGCGTTGTCGGCGAAGGTCCGCGCACCGGCGCGCTCACCTTCCAGACGGGCAATCTCGGCTTCCAGTGCCTCCAGCTCGGCGTCGGGAACCTGGGCACCCAGGGCCAGGCTCAAGAGCAGCACACGCAGCATCGTCGTCCCTCCTTGTGGGACCGCATGCTGGCAGAGCGCCGGCGGGAGCGCCACCCTCGTGTTGTGGTGGACGAAACGCGACGGTAGAAGCACCGCGGGCCGCGGGCGGGGGGCGTGGTTCCGTCGGAGGATGCGTGATTCCGCACCCGCAGGTTGGCATTGAGCGCACCGGCAGCTTTGACGCGCCCCGCTTCGAGGCGGCGGTGCGGGAGCTGCTGGCGGCGGCGGGATTCCGCGCGGAAGGCGCGCACCTGGGACGGACGGCGGAGCGCGTGCGGGAGCTGTGGGAGCGGCGCCTGCTCGGCGGCTATGACGTCGACATCGCCGAGGCCCTGGGCGCGGGCTTCTCCGACGAGCGCAAGGACATGGTGGTCATCCGCGGCATTGCCGTGCACGGCGTGTGTCCGCACCACCTGGTGCCGTTCCGCGGCGTGGCGCACGTGGCGTACGTGCCGGGTGGTCGGCTGCACGGGTTTGGTCGGGTGGCGCGGTTGGTGGACGCGCTCAGCCACCGGCTCACGTACCAGGAGTGGTTCACCCGCGACGTGGTGGATGCCCTCATGCGGCACGGCATGGCTGCCGGTGCGGCTTGCCAGGTGGAAGCGGAGCAGCTCTGCCTGTTGCTGGGGGAAGACCGCCGTGGCGACGAGCGCGTGGTCACCCAGGCCTTTGCCGGGTGCTTGACCGGAGACGGCCCGGCGGTGGTGGCGCAGCGGCAGGAATTCCTTGCGGCGTTGGGGCGTCCGGGTCGATGATGGAGGCCGGGATCACGTTGGGACGGGGGTTGTCAGGGCCGGGGGGCGGCAGCACATTGGGGAACGGAGATGGTCATGAACACCGCACCCTCGACGTCACAGCAGACGACCCAGGTTGACGCGCCGGCGCCGTGTTCGGCCTTTGATCCGGACGTCATCGCGCGCACGCCACTGTTCGGGGGCATGACGGACGAGTGCCGCTGCGTGATGACGGACCGGATGCAGATCCGCCAGCTGCACGGTCATGAACGGTTGTACAGCCAGGGTGACACCGCGCGAGAGCTCTACATCCTGGCCCACGGCCATCTCGACGTGTTCCGGGACGGAAAGAAGCTGGCGGGCCTGGAGCCCGGGGATTTCTTTGGGGAGGTCAGCTTCCTGGACATGCAGCCGCGCGGGGCCTCCGTCGTCGCCAGTGAGGAGAGCGTGGTGTACGCCATCCCCTATGCGGCGCTCCGCCAGCTCTACCAGGTCAACATGCGCGCCTACGCGCTGATCGTGATGAACCTGGCCCGTGAGGTCTGCCGGCGACTGAGCCGCGCGGAGCAGGGCCTCTGCAGCATGAAGCCCTGAGCTACGGGCACTCCGGTGTGATCGCCGGGCTCAAGACTCCGTCGTCAACCTGGCAGGTCACCGCTCCGCGCACGCGGATGCGACCCACACCTCCGCCGCCACCGCCTCCTCCACCCTTGTTGCTGGCGGTGGACCCCGGCGAGGTGGCGGCCAACGCTCCCGTGGCTCCCGTGCCTCCGCGCGTGGCAATGCTGGCTCCGCGGTCGCCGCCCGTGGCGGCGGTGTCGTCGGTGCGGCCGTTCTCGCCGTCACCGCCGTTGAGCTGACCTCCGTCGCCGGAGCCGCCGCCACCACCGCCGCCGTGCGCCACCACGCGCGCGCCAGTCAGCAACGAGACGGACGTCCCCTCGACGACGATCCCGCCGCCACTTCCCCCGCCGCCACCGCCGGAACGCGAGATGCGCCCGCCGAGGCCGCCTCCGCCCGCCGCTGAGATGATCCCGCCCACCACGACGTCACGCGCCGCCGAGAGCTGCACCGCGCCACCGCCCGCGCCGCCCATACCACCTGCGCCCTGTCCACCGCTGTCGCCGCGGCCGCCCTGGCATCCACCACGCAGCGGCTCCAGCAACGCGTCCGTGCTCGCCACGCCCTGGGCGCCGCCGGAGTTGACCTGTCCGTCGCCGCCGCCGCCGCGCGCTCCGTCGGAGCCGAATCCTCCTCCGCCACCGCCGCCGCCCCGACCCGCGTTGCTCTGCGTGCCTGCACCGGCCCCGCACACGACGTGGGACCCCCCGGCGCCTTGCGCGGTGAGGTTGGCGTCCGCGCGGATTTCTCCGTCGACCCGCGCGTTGCCGAAGACGGCGAGGATGACGGGCCGCGTCCCCTCCAGGCGCAACGTGCTCCCCTGGGCGACGTGCAGTCCCGTGAAGGTGAGCACCAGCGCCTCCACGTTTCCTTGCTGGACCACCACGCTGGGGCTCGGCGCCGGGCGACCGCACCACGTGGAGGGCAGGGCTGCGACGTCGGAGGAGTCGATGCGGACCTCACCGCAGTCCAGGACAGTGGCGTCCGCGGGAGGGGATGGGAGCTGGTCGGGCACCACGTTGAGCGGCGCGTAGCTGAACGTGACCGGTCCACCGGTGGAGCTGGTGGAGCTCGTCGACGAGGAGGTGCTCGAAGAGGTGGTGGCGCTGCCCGACGACGTGCTGGCGCTGCTCGGCGACGACGTGGTGGACCCGCTGCTCGAGGAGGATGACGCGCTGGACGACGAGGATGACGACGAGGAGACGCTGCTGGACGAGCTGGTCCCGCCCGTGCTGGACGACGACGAGGAGGAGGCGCTGGTGCTGGCGGTGCCGGGTGGGGTGCTCCCGGGAGCGGCGCAGATTCCGTCGTCACGGCAGATTCCCGACTCGCACTCGGCGCCGGAGCTGCACTCCGCCACGCTGAGCCAGTTGCAGGCGTGGAGGAGCGGCACGACCGCCAGGAGCGTCGACCGCGCCCTCATGTGCCCGCTCCTTCCGGGATGGCCAGCCCCGCGGCAGCGGCCACCACGGCGCCACCGGCCACGAGCACCAGCCCCAGTCCCGCCGTCGTCAACGCCGCCGCGCCCGCACCCAGGCCAATGCCCACGTTGCGCTGCAGCATGATCTGCTCCCTGGTCTCTCCGTCGCGCGCCACGATGCGACCGTCACCTTGGCGGGTCAGCGTACCCAGCGCCCCCAGCGCGGCGAGCGCCATCCCACTCCCCACGACGCCCAACACCACACCCGCACCCAGCGCCACCGCGGCCGCGGCTGCCACCGCCCCGGCCATCATCCGTCGCGGCGACCGCCGGCTGGCGCGCTCCGTCGTCGGCGGGGCGGCCACTGGCGTCAGGTCCAACGTCGTCACCACACCCGCATGCAACAGCACCTCGCGGTCCTCGGTCGTTCCGCTTTGCACCACGCGCACCCGGAGATGGCCCGGCATGAGCCCCGCAACCCGCACGTGGGGCCCCGTTGCCACCAGGGTCTCGTCGCCAACCTGGACCTGGGCGCCCGCGGTGAGCCCGTCGACGAGCAGCTCCCCGCCCAGGCCCAGCACCGCACGGGACACGCGCGTGAGGGGACCCTTCCAGCTGGCGGGATCCCTGGGCAGGCTGGCCTCCACGCGACGGAGCTCGCGAGCCTCGGCCACGTCGACGACCGTGACCAGCAGCTCCCACCCGGTGTTCGACCTCAGCACCGCGGCAAACAGGATGGTGCGCGCGCCCAGCGCGGGACCCAGCTGCGCCACGCACGCGGGAGCGCCGTCGCAGGACCAGCCCGCCTGCAGCACCTGGTCCAGGCCCAACTGCGTGTCCGCGGCGGGGATGAGCCCGGTGTGCTGCTCCATGGCAGCGCGCAGGTGGCTCTCCACCTTGTCCACGTCGTCACCACGCGTTACCAGCGCGGTGGGCGCGGCCAGCGGAGGCACGGCGCTCAGCACGCCGGCGCAGGTGAAGAGAACCAACAGCGGACCCATCGGCGCTCACAAGCTAGCGCAGGTGGCAGCTCAGGGCGCGCTCACCAGGCTGTCCGCGTACCGACGCACCCACTCCACGCGCTCGTCCTTGAAGCGCTCCAGGCTGCCGCGCAGCGCGTCGGGGGAGACCAGCTGGGTCAACGCGCGCACCGCGGTCTCGCGCACCACGGGGTCGGGGTCGGTCAGGCGCGCGCCCACCTCGCCGGTCAAGGACTCGAGCCGACGCTCACCCGCCTCGTGCACCGCGCATACCCGCAGCCACGGGTCGGGGCCGGTCATCAGCTCACGCAGGCGCTCCTCGATGGTTCGACGCTCCAGCCGGAACAGCTCCCCGCCACGCTGAAGCTTGAGCTCCAACGGCGCCTCCTCGACGAGCGGCAGCAGCACCCACTTCACCGACTTGGAGAGCATGTTGTCCAGCACCTCCACCGCGTTGGCGCGCACATTCGCCGCCGGCGACGAGAGATTTCCGAACACCAGCTCCATGGTCTTGGCCGGGTAGGTGATGGCCAGCATCTTGAAGATGCGGTCTTGCGTCCATTGCACGCGTTCCAGGAGCGCGTCGTGGAGCAGGGAGGGACGGTCGGGCTTCTCGCCCAGGTCCTGCACCGCCGCCAGCAGCTGGAAGGCCTGCTCCACCTCCCGCGCCACCATCTTCTCCACGGGCTGCGGGTCCACGGTGATGTTGGACAGCCGGTCCTTCACGCGCCCCGCCGCCCGCGCCACCTCCCGACGCAGACCGGGGTCCTCCACCTCCAGGTGCGCGAGCAGCAGCTCCAAGGCTCGTCGGGAGCCCTGGGCGGCCAGCACCTTGGGAATCTGCCGACGGATGGCCAGGTCCTCGGACTCCTCCGCCAGCACCTTGCCCAGCACGTCGAGAATCGACTCGCCGTAACGCGCCAGGGCGCGCACGCACGCGTGGGCCGTTTCGCGGTGGGCCAGCTTGTAGACGAGCGCGGGCACCAGCTCGTTGCTCTGCATCTCACCGGCGGCGGAGATGGCGGAGATCTGCACCCGCACGCTCTCGTCGCGGAGGAGCGCCAGGACGGGCTGGTAGAAGTTGCGGACGCGGATTTCGCCGAGAACGCGCGCGGCATGGTCGCGGACGCCGGCTTCCGGGTGGTCCAGCATGCGCTTGAGCGGCTCCGCGGCGCGCAGGATTCCGTCCAGGCCACCGTGCACAATCAGGCCTGCCACGGCCGCGGCGCGCACCGCCGGTTTGGGGTCCTCCAGGAACGGCGTCACCACCGTGATGGCGCGCTCCCGACCCAGGAAGCAGAACGCCCGCACCGCCGCGGCGCGCACTTCCTCGTCGGGATCCTTGAAGCAGTCCGCAATCCGCTGCCCACCCTCGATGGTGCCGCTGGCGCCCAGCAGTGCCACCGCCTTGGCCCGGATGTCCGCCTCGGAGTGCCCCAGCAGCGCCATCAGCTCGACGGAGAAGCTGGCCCCGTGCACACGCGGCAGCAGCTCCAGCGCGTTGCGCACCTCCCGCGGCTCCGTGCTGCCCAGCGTCCGACGGAGGAACGCAATGGTTGGCGCGTCGGTGATGGCCAGGTGGGACTGGTCGAAGTTCAGCCGGCGCTTGCGCAGCGTGGCCAGCAGCTCCCGCACGTACTCGCCCTTGATGGTGAGCACCAGGTAGACCCACACCATCAGCAGGATGAGCGAGACCCAGGCCAGGTCTTCCGTCGCCACGCCCAGCTTGTTGCCCAGCAGCCACATCAGGAAACCCGAAGCGCCGATGGCGCCGGGCTTGAGGATGCCGTCAATGAAGCTCTTGGCGCGGCCGCGCACGTTGGCGGGGACCGGCGTGTAGAGCACCTGCACCGTGGCGTCGTAGATGGAGTAGCGCAGGGAGGCCTGGGCGCCTTGCGTGAACGTCACCGCCCACAGCCCGCCCACCGCCAGCACCCACGCGTTGCCGAGCAACAGGCTCGTCGGGAGAACGGCCAGCGCGACGATGACGCCAAAGCGCTCCAGGATGCGCGCCGAGAGGCCGAACTGCACGGTGGCCGCCAGCACACCGCAGCCGATGGTGAAGTACGCATAGAACTGGGCCAGCGCCTCGCCCTTGAAGGTCTCGCGGGTCACGCTCTTGAACTGGAAGTCCACGAACTGCACCGTGACGAAGGTGATGCACGTCATCAGCGCGATGATCTTGAGGTGATTGCTCTTGAAGATGCCCTGCGCGCTGTCGCGCACCTTGAGCGCCTTCTGGTCCGCCTTCCGACGATCCTGCGCCTGTTCCTGCAGCTTGGTCCCCTCGCTGCTGCCCAGCGCCCTCACGCACGCCATGCACAGCGCGAGCAGGCCGGCCATCATGAGCAGGAGACTTTCGACGCCAAACGCGCGCACCGCGGCAATGATGGCACCGCCAATGACCACGTTGGCCACCACCCCGCCGCCGCCGATGAAGGGGAAGAGCCGCTTGGCCTCGCGGGAGCTGAACACGTCGGAGGCGAAGGTCCAGAACTGGATCATCATCAGCGCGCCAATGAGCTCGATCCAGTTGTAGAGGGCAATGAACACCCAGCCCTCACCGGTGCGCACGGCGGGATAGGCCAGCAGGCAGCCCGCCATCATGATGAACAGACTGACGGTGATGAGGCGGTCTCGTCGGAAGTGGTTGGTGTACTTGGCGTAGAACCACGAGGGCAGGGCCACCACCACCGCCTGCGAGATGTACATGTAGACCAGGACTTCACGCGTGAAGTGGCTGAGGAACAGCGTGTCCCGGACGTTCCGACCGATGATGAACGCTCCCACCGCCGCCAGCAGGTAGGTGAACAGCAGCAGGGCGCGGCGCGCCTCGGTGGGGCGGATCTTGAAGAGCGTGTTGAGCAGCCCTTCCAGCCTGGCCTTCATGGGCGCGTCATCCCCGGTGGATAGGGCGCGAGAGCGTAGGCTGTCGGCGCCACGCACCACAACGGCAAAGCACCTTGGGCGCATCCGGGGCCGGGGGATTTTCTTGTCGGGGATCCGGCCCAGGCGTAGCGTGTTGTAGGTTCGACGGAGGCAAGACGAGCATGCGTCAACGTTGGCTTCCTTCCTCCCTCCTGGTCCTGCTGGCCGCCCTGGGTGTGGGCTGCGCGAGCAACACCGCCAAGAAGGAAGACGTGGAGGCGCTCAGGAAGGACCTCAGGGAACAGAATGAGCGCCAGCTCCTCATGGAGCGTCGGCTCGCCGACATGGACGCGCGCCTCACGCTGCTGACCGAGCGGGTGGCCAGTCGCTCCGCGCAGGAGGGCACCGGCGCGCGGCCCAACCTGGGCGTGGTCCGGGTGGGGCCCCAGGCACAGCCCCAGCCCCAGCCCCAGCCTGCGCCGCGTCAGGCCGCCAACAGCTTCGAGTCGTTTGAGCTGCAGCGCGGAGGCAGCCCGGCGGCGGACGATCTTGACGACGAGAACCCGCGGGTTGCGGTGGACCGCCAGGTGCTGGCCGAGGAGGGTGGCAACGCGCGCCCGGAGGCGTTGGCGGCGCAGGAAGAGGAAGTGGTCGCCCGCACCGACCCCAAGACCCAGTACAACCTGTCCATGCGCAAGTTCAAAGCGCGGCAGTACGCCGAGGCGGCGCGTGGCTTCGAGGAGGTTGCGGACCGCTGGCCGGAGCACCCGCTCGCCGACAACGCGGTGTACTGGACGGGCGTCTGCTACCTGCAGCAGGGCGAGATGGCGCTGGCCATCAATGAGCTGCAGAAGGTGCCGGTGCGCTACCCCAAGAGCGACAAGGTCCCCGACGCGCTCTTCCAGCTGGCGGAGGCCTACCAGCGGGTGGGTGACATGGAGAGCGCCAAGGCCATGTTGACGCAGGTGGTGGAGATGTATCCCACCGCCGAGGCCGCGGGACCGGCGCGGGAAGGCCTGGCGCGGCTCAACAAGCAGTGAGAGGCGGGATCCCACGGGCCAATTATTTGAAAGCGTGGCCCCAGCGTTCCTAAGCTTGAGATTGGTCTGCGGCCCGGTGTCCCGGACCAACGCGGAGTGAAACAGATGCGGCTCATCAAGACGGTGGGATTGGCCACGGCGCTCCTGGCTCTGGCGGCTTCCGTGCGCGCGCAGGCGCCGCAGGTGAAGAAGGCGCAGGGCGCGGCGGAGCAAGCGGAAGGCGGCTCCGCGGAAGGTGCGGCCAAGCAGGATGACGGCTTTGGCGGCGGAAACGCCGACGACACCACGGCCGCCGCCGACAAGGCCGCCGCCGAGGAGGGTGCTGCGGGGGGCGGTGAGGGCGGAGGCGCGGCGCCGGAGAGCTACACCGTGCAGCCCGGCGACACGCTCTGGGACCTCTGCGACCGCTTCCTCTCGAACCCGTGGTACTGGCCGAAGATCTGGTCGTACAACCCGGAGATCGAGAACGCGCACTGGATCTACCCGGGCAACACCATCCGCTTCTACCCGCAGGAGGGTCAGGAGGCCGCCGGCGGCGGTGAGGGCGGCAGCGAGGGCGGGATTGCCGGTGCCGACGAGGGCGGTGGTGAGTCCGGCGGTA
>JBFMGU010000067.1:0-42523 GCA_040752415.1 Myxococcota bacterium | reverse complement strand
GGCCTTGCGTGAAGTGCTGGCCTTGGTGCGCGCGGGCTTCTTGCGGGCAGCGGTCTTGCGACGCGCGGTGGGCTTCTTGCGGGCGGCACCCTTGCGCGTGGTCTTCTTGCGCACGGGGCTCTTCTTGCGAACGGACGATTTCCGACGGGCAGCCATGCACCCTCCACGGGGGCGATGCGGCTCTATCTCCCGACGAGGCCTTCCTTGTCCACCGCTTCAGCCCGCGCTGAGGCCAAGCGCAGTGACGATGCGTTCAGCCAGCGCAAAACACGTCAGCGGTGCGCTCCCCTCTGCCTTGTTGTTCACGATAACCATCAGGCGGGTGCGGCGCCGGATGGCGTCGCGGGCCAGCTCCACCACGTCGACACGCATCTGCTCGTCAGGGTTGATGATGCGGTCGAACGGGAAGCACTCGTCCATGCGGCTCTCATAGGTGGCGCCTTCCGGGAGCATGATGCGCGCCACGGTGGTGGGGCCCCACGGGTCACCCAGCAGCTCACGCTGACGGCTGATGGGTGGCGTGCGCGTCCACCGGTTGTACACGTGCCCCACGCGGTGCTGCTTGAGCACGGCCGCATAGTCCGGCGTCATCAGCTCGGCGTTGCGCAGCTCCACCGCGTACTCGAAGTGCGTGGGGAGCTGGGAGAGGAACGCATCCAGGCGCGCGTAGAAGTGCGTGGGGGAGCCGTAGGCGCCCGTGGGCATGGGCGAGAACTCCAGCACGAAAGGACCGCAGTGCGAGGGACAGGCTTCCTCGAAGGGACGCAGGAAGAGGTCCTTCATGACGTCGGCGTTGAGGAAGTGCTCGGAGCGCTGGCCGGCGCGCGGGCCGTAGCGACGGTGACGCGGAAACACCGGCAGCGTGATCTCCTCCCACGTCTTCACCACGAAGCGGAATCCCGACGGCAGCTGCGTGGCGTACGCGGCCAGGTCCTGCTCCGGCACCGGTCCGTAGTACGAGCGGTCCAGCCCCACGGTGCGCAGCAGCGGATGCGCCGCGTAGGCCTTGAGGCCGTGTCGCGACAGCGTGCCCTCGGCGTGCTCCGATGCGTAGACAATCCCGCGCCAACCCGGGAACGACCACGAGCTGGTGCCAAGCATGATGTTGGGCGGGAGCGCGGCGGCAATCTCACGCTGCTCTGGCGTGGGGCCCATGGGGATCACGTCCTGCGACGTGGTGCGCTCCCGCGCGGAGACCGGCCGTGACGACGTGAGCGGTGGGGAGGCCGCCGGCGGCGGAGCCGGGGAGGGCACCGAGCCGAACAGGTCCATCTGCGCGGGCGGCGGGACGGAGCGACGCTTCATGCGGTGACGGACTTCAATTCGGCCAGCACCTTCTCGACGTGGCCGTCGACCTTCACGCTGTTGTAGGCCTTCACCACCACGCCGCTCCCGTCGAGGATGAAGGTGGAGCGGACAATGCCCATGGACTTCTTGCCGTAGAGCACCTTTTCCCGGAAGACGCCCCACGCCGTCGACACTTCGCGATCCGGATCCGCGAGCAGCAGGTGCTTCAAGCCGTGTTTGGTTGTGAACCGCTTGTGGCTCTCGACAGAATCCGGGCTGATGCCCACCACTTCCGCGCCGGCGCGTCGGATGGCGGTGAGCTTGTCGGTGAAGTCGCAGGCTTCCCGCGTGCAGCCGGGCGTGTCGTCCCGGGGGTAGAAGTAGACGACGAGCGGCTTGCCCTTGAAGTCCTTCAGGGAATGCGTGCGGCCATCACTGCCTTGAAGCTCAAACGGCGGTGCCTTGCTGCCCTCGGTCAACATGCGTTCCTCCATGGAAGAGCCTACCCGTACCGTCACCCGGCGGTGGAGCCAAGCCCTCCTGTCCGCCCTTGCGTCCGCGCTCGCGGTGGAGGCCCGTGCCGCCGTCCCCTTTGACATCTGTCCGCGGCTCTCCACGACGGGACTGAGCTCACGGGGTGCTATTTCATGGCGCGTGGAGCGCGGCGGGATGGTGTGTGGCCGGCGGATCACCTGACGGTGCGCAACAGCGTGGGGCACCACAGTGACAACGGCATCACCGGCTGGGCAACGTGCCGCGAGTGGAGCTGACGTCGTCACCGGGACGCACGGTGCGGTGCGGGCCGTCCTGGATGGCGGGACCTGGACGCTGATGGGGACGCGCACCTGGTTCCCGGAGGGCACGGAGACGCAGGGCCTGGTGGACAGCGTCCTGGGCGCGCAGCCGGGATTCTCCGACGAGGAACACGGTGACGACACGCTCTCGCCGACCAGTGCGGCGCGTGGGGTGGCGGAGGTTCCGTCGTGGGGGCGCCGCGCGCGGAGTACTCCGGGGCCACAGACCCGCAGTTGCCGACGTCGGGCCAGCGCGTTGGACCTGGGAGCGTTCGAGGCGCGTGCAGTGACACCGGTGGAGCCAGCTGTCGTTGGTGGCGTGGGCGACGGGACGATCCGCACGGGCGCCACGACGCAACGGACCCGGAGCTCATGCGACTGCCAGGAGGCCACCGCCACGGAGATGCACGCGGTGTTGCTGCTGGGGACGGCCTTCGTGCTCGCGTGGCGTCGGCGACGCGGGATGCGTTGAGGGAGCGCGTGGAGGTTGCGGACGTGCCCTGGTAGCGTGCCGCCCCCGTGTTGACCCACCTGATCGCCTCCGTGGTCCTGGCCCATGCGCTGCTGGCGCAGGCCCACCCGCAAGCGGTCTACGACGAGGACGACCCTCCCAACGCCACCACCGACGTGGGACGCGTGGATGACGACGTGGCGGAGCGGCCGCGTCGCCGTGGCGCCGAGGAGCCGGGCCTCTGGGGATACCTGCGCAAGGGCGCGGGCCTCTCCGAGCTGGAGCTGGCTCCCGAGGTGCAGGAGAACAAGCTGCCGTTGTGGGTGGCCCTCTCGCTGCTCTCGCCAATGGGGAGCGTGATGTGGGCCCCCAAGCTCGCCTTCCGCGACGCGCCCAGCGTCCCGTCCACCGCCACCGCCCTCTGGCTGGGCGCGCTGGCGACGATGATGACCTGGTCCGTGGTGCCCATGCTCATCCTGACGTGGATCGCCTTCGAGGTGGGCGGCCTGTTCCCGCCGCTCGTCCTCGCCGTGCTCATCCTCGACGCGGTGTGGGTGGTGGCGTTCCTGGCCGCGAACTTCTACGTGGTGCCGCGCGCGGTGCTCTCCGCCTACTCCGACGCCTACAAGAACGGTGACACCCGAGCGGGGCCGCGCCAGCGACGGGTGCGTCGGGCGCCGCGCGTGGTGGAGGACGAGGACCAATGACACCCAACCCACCTCCCAACGCCCGCGACAACGAGCTGCTCCGCACCTGGCCCTCGTCGGTGCCGCAGTACGAGCAGTGGTACTCGCTGGTGAATCACCCCACGCAGCGGTTCTGCTTCTGGTTCCGCTATTCCCTGCTCACCACCAGCACCGGCGTGAAGGAAGCGCGCGTGTGGGCCATTCCCGTCGACGGCGACTCCCCGGAAGTGACGCGCGTGCTCACCGCGCCCCTGCCGCAGGACGCCATGAAGCAGCGCACCGGTGGCGCCTGGGGACTGGAGTTCGGGACGCAGGGGTTGGTGGAGCATGGTCGCATGCGCGGCTCCGTGCGCGACGAGCGCGGCACCGTGGAATGGGACCTCTCCTTCACGCCCGCCACGCACACCGTCGAGGCGTTGGCGAGTCCACTGCTGCGCAAGCTGGTGAGCAAGAGCTCACACCGTTCTCCCAACAGCTCTGTGCGCATGAATGGCTACGTTTCCGTCGACGGGAGGCGCGTGGAGCTGGGGAACGCCAGCGGACACCAGGGGCACACCGAGGGCTCCCGCATGCAGAACGAGTGGGTCTGGGGCCGCGCCGGGGAGTTCGAGCAGGATCCCAGCGCGTCGTTCGAGGGCGTGGCGTCCCGTCGGGGCGGCGCGAGGATGTGCGCGTTCCACGTTGAGGCGCATGGGCGCTCCTTCGCGCTGAACCGCTTGCGGCATCTCAAGGGCCCCCTCGGCGGACTGCTGGGGAAGGGCACGCGCACCGAGTGGCAGCTGGGCCAGTGGAACATGGTGGGCGAGGAGCAGGGACGTCGACTGCAGGTGACGATGAACGCCATTGGCATGGCCCCGCTGAAGGTCCGCTACCTCGACACCGACGGGTCCTACCGCTTCAACTGCGCCTTCCCCATGGCCAGCTGCGCCATGAACATCACTCCCGCCATTGCCGGCGACCAGCCCGCCTCGACGCTGCTCTGCAAGGGCAAGGCGAACATGGAGTTCGTGGCCTCCGAGCCGCTGCAGGGCACCGCCGACGAGTACCTCCCCAAGCTCTGACCCATGCGCGCACTCCTGCTCCTCCCCGCCATCTTCTGGCGTCACACCCGCAACATGATCCGCGCGTGGCGTCATCCGCGCGTGGACTGGGTCCGCCTCGAGGTGAAGGGGGCCATGCCGGAGGTCTCCCCGCGGCTGAAGTGGTGGCAACGCAGGTTGTTGGGCGCGCAGCCGCAGCACAGCTTGATGGCGCTCCGTCGACAAATGCAGCGTGTGGCCGCCGACCCCCGCACCCGCGGCATCATCCTGCGCATCCGCAACCTGAATGCCGGCTGGGCCACGGTGCAGTCCATCCGCGACGAGATCCTGCGCCTGCGCAAGGCGGGGAAACGCGTGCTGGCGTACGTGATGGGCGCCGACGAGGAGACGTACTACCTGGCCTGCGCCGCCGACGAGATCGTCATGCCCCCCAGCGCCATGATGCTGGTGATGGGCCTGCGCGCCGAGGTCAACTACCTGAAGGACGCGCTGGACAAGGTGGGCCTCGCCGCCGAGGTGGTGGCCGTCAGTCCCTACAAGTCCGCCGGAGAGCCCTTTGTCCGCAGCAACATGTCCGAGGAGAACCGCGCGCAGCTCGAACGCGTGATGAACGTGCGCTACCAGCAGTTGCGCCAGGGCATGGCGGAGGGGCGCAAGAAGTCCGTGGACGACGTGGAGGCGCTGCTGCGTCGCATGCCCATGCTTGCTTCCGACGCTGCCAAGGTGGGCCTGGTGGACGCCACGCTCTACGAGGACGAGCTGGAGGAGCACCTCAAGGAAGGCGAGCGCAAGCCCACGATCCTGGAATGGAACGAGGCGCACTCCCGCCTGGTGCTGCCGCCGCTGCGCGTGCACAAGAAGCTGGTGGCCGTGGTTCCCGTGGTGGGGACGATCATGCAGGGGCCCACGTCGGGAAAACGGGTTCCGCTGCCATTGGGCACCGGTGACCAGGTGGGCTCCGACAGCGTGGCCCAGAGCCTGCGACAACTGGAGCGCATGGACCACGTGGCGGCGGTGGTCATCCACGTGGATTCCCGCGGTGGCGACGCGTTTGCCTCCGACCTCATCTGGCGCGAGGTGCTGCGGCTGCGCGCGCACAAGCCGGTGGTGGTCTCCATGGGGAACGCCGCGGCGTCGGGCGGGTACTACCTGGCGGCGCCGGCCAGCGAGATCGTGGCGCAGCCGGGCACGCTGACGGGCAGCATTGGCGTGATTGTGGTCCGACCCATGGCGCGCGGCCTGCTGGACAAGCTGGGCGTGAACACCGAGGTGCTGACGCGGGGCAGTCGCACCGGCACGTTCTCCGCCACCGTCCCGCCCAACGACGACGAGCGCGCCGCGCTGCGCGACCTGGTGATGGCCTCCTACGCGCAGTTCCGGGGGCGCGTGATGGAAGGTCGGAAGATGGCGGAGGAGAAGCTGGAGCCCATCAGCGGCGGCCGCGTCTACACCGGCGAGGAAGCGCTGGGCCTGGGCCTGGTGGACCGGCTGGGTGACCTCACCGAGGCCGTGGCCCGCGCGCGCAATCTCGCCGGTCTCCCCGACGATCCCACCGCGCCGCTCCTGGTGATCCACAACGTGGGACACACGTTGCTTCCGCCCAAGCCCTTCCCGCGCACGCTCAAGGAGCTGCTGGCCCCCGGTGTGTGGGCGTTGATGCCGTGGGACCTGCGCTGACGCGGTGCTAGCCTGCGACGTCATGCGCTCCCGTTCCCTCGTCCCCGTGCTGGTCCTGGTCACGCTGGCGTGCCCGCGCACCGAGGAGCCCGTGGATCCCGCGCGGGAGGTGCGGCGTCTGATGAGCGGCGTGGCGCCCGAGCATTGCCAGCGCGTGTTGCGGCAGGCGGAGGACCTGCACGTGGTGGGCTGGGCCAATGGCCAGATGACGACGGACAAGCTGCCTTGCCATGGCGGCGCCTTGTGCTTTGACGGCGCGGATGACGCGGTGGCGCTCCGTCAGGTCGACGACGCGCTGGACGTGCGCGTGGGCACCCACCGCTGGCGCGGCAACGTGGAAGAGGGCTCCAAGCTGGGCGGCAAGCTGCACGGCGTGCTCCTGCACCACGGGCTGGGCCTGGTGGCGATGCCCGAAGGCTGGCTGCTTCTCGACGCGCGGGAAGCGGCGCCACTGCCCATTCCGCCGCTGAAGCTGGAGGAGGATGAGTCGGTGACGTCGGTGCGGCGCTTCCCCACCGGGCACGCCGTCACCGTGGTGAACCGGGAGCGCTGTGACGAGGTGAAGGCGCGCAGGCTGGTGTGGATTGCGGGACGGCCCGAGCCCATGCTGGAGCGCGTTCCCGACGGGGCCGAGCCCATGCTCAGCTCCAAGCGCGGTCTGCTGGGCTGGTACCAGTGCACCTCACCCCAGACGCTCACCGTCACCCGCGTCGACGGAGCCCGCGTGGACTTCCCGGTGCCATGTCACAACCCGCCCACCGTCGACATGCACACCGGCGTCATGGTCCTGCACGGCGCCGGCGAGGTGCAGGTGAGCATCCACGACGGCAAACCCTTCCGCCAGCCGCTGGTGTCCGGCCTGTGCGTCACCACCGACGTGGACCGCGCCCTGGTCCTCGATCCGCGCGAGGGGGTGCTGGAGGTGACGTCGGAGGGCTTCAAGCAACACATCCCCGCCCCGCGTGACCGCGACATGGCCGGCACCCGCCTCCCCGCGGGGAGCGTGCGGGAGAAGGTGCGGTTCTACACGCACGGCGCGCGTCGGGAGGTGCTGGTGAATGAGCGCATCCGTCACGAGTCCTGCTACGTGGAAGACCGCATCCATCTCCTGGACCTGGCCACGCGCAAGGTGACCACGCTGGCCAGCGGCGACCGCGTCCGCATGCACCCGCAGCCCGCGCTGGGCGGCTGGTACTGGGTGGAAGGGACGCCGCGCTACCAGTTCCTGGACCGCGAGGAGAACGCTTTCGTGGCGGAATAGGGAGCTGCGTCAGGACAAGTTGCCCGGGTGGCCGGCGAACACCCAAGCGGCTGCGTCAGAACAAGTTGGCCAATTCGGTCCGATGCCCTCGAACACCTAACCCCCCACGTTCATGCCGTTCTGCGCGCTCGCCCCCCTTCCCCAGTACCGATTTTCCGTCGTCACCGAGCCGGGGAAGGGGGGCACTCGGTCAACGGGTGACCTCTTTTCCGACGACAAATCGCGTTGGCCGCAAACGAGTGCCCCCCTTCCCCGGCTCGGTGACGACGGGAAACTGGTACTGGGGAAGGGGGGCGAGCGCGCAGAACGGCATGAACGTGGGGGGTTAGGTGTTCGCGGGCATCGGACCGAACTGGCAACTTGTTCTGACGCAGCCCCTTAGTCTTAGGTGTTCGCCGGCCACGACGCCCTGGGCAGATTCTTCTGGCGCAGCCCTCAGCGCGCCACCGCCACCACCGAGCGCACCTCCGGCTCACGCTCCTGCACCGCGCGCTGCACCACGTAGAGCAACGTGCTGTCCGCCGCCGGGCAACCCTGGCACGCGCCCGTCAGGCGTACCCGCACCGTGGTGCCCACCACCTCCACCAGCTCCACGTCGCCGCCGTCGGCCTGCAAGGCCGGGCGGATGTCGTCGAGGGCCTGTTGCACGGCGTCGTCGCGAATCACGGTGACCCGCATCCTGGCACGCGGCAGCGCACGCGCAAAGCAAGACGCAGCCGCAATGGCCACGCTAGGGTCCCAGCATCATGAAGGCCCATACCCGCTACCTCACCATGCACACCCGTCGGCGCACCGAGCTGGTGCGGATCACCGACGAGGTGGCGCAGACCACCCAGCAGGCCGGCATCCAGGAGGGCATGACCCTGGTCAGCGCCATGCACATCACCGCCGGCGTGTTCATCAATGACGACGAGCCAGGGCTGCACCAGGACATCCTCCAGTGGCTCGACGGACTGGCGCCCATGGACCGCGACTACCGGCACCACCTCACCGGCGAGGACAACGGCGGGGCACACCTCCGGAATCTCGTCGTGGGGCACCAGGTGATGGTGCCGGTGACGGCGGGAAAACTGGACCTGGGACCGTGGCAGCAGATCTTCTACGCGGAGTTTGATGGGCAGCGGGACAAGCGGCTCATCATCAAGGTGATGGGCGAATGAACAGGCTCAAGGTGGGGCGCGCGGTGACGTCGGGAGGGCAGGTTCATCGGCTGGGCACGTCGACGACGGTGGGGCTGCTGGTGTTGCTTGCGGGCGTGGGCGTGCCGGTGACGGCGTGCAGGCCAACGACGCCCCAGGGGCCGTGCCAGAAGGAGGTGGATGCGCTCAGCCACGCTCACGCCGACGTCATCCACGGGCTCACCCAAGCTGACGACGCGCGCGAGACCGCGAATGCGCTGCGCAAGGCGTTGGCCTGCGCCGGCGACCACCAGATTCCCGTGGTGCTGGCGCACGCGCGCATGCTCGCCACGGAGCTGGCCGCAGCCGGGAATGTCGACGGGGTGAAGACCGTGGTGGACATCCTGGACTCGCGCGAGCACGCCGCGGCCAGTGCGCTGCAGGCCCGCACCGCGCAGTGGCTGCACAACGGACCCGAGATGTCCCGCAAGCGCCTGCTCCAACGCGCGGCACTGCTGGGCGGGGAAGCGGGGAATGACCCGAAGCTGCAGCTCCGCTCCGCGCTCGCCGACGAGGCGTGGCAGGGTGGCGCCGCGGTGGCTCCGCCCAGGGAAACCGTGGCGCTCATCAATCACGTCTCCAACGACGAGAGCTGCATCAGCGTGATCCTCGGTCACGCGCTCCCCGTCGGAATGGCCACCATCAAGATCCAGCGCGAGGGACAGACCATGACCCTCCACGGCGACAGCGCCGTCCTCAAGCTGCCCCCCTCCACCCCGAAGGCCGCACGCGTGCGACTGTGCGGCGCCGGCGCGCTGCAGAGCGGGGATGCCGTCACCATCTCCGTCGACGGGCAGAAGGTCTTCGAGGAGGCCCTCACCGTGGGGCCGGAGGAATGGGCGCGCGGGGGCGCGTTGTCGTCGCTGCGTGGTGTTCCCCACTCCCGCGCGGTCTGCTCCGCCGCCAAGTCGCTGGATGCCCGCACCGCCTGCTCGGTCATGCGCGAGGTGAAGCCGTGAACGCGCTGCGCATCCGACCCGTCCGTCGCATCCTGCTGTGCGCGCTCCTCTGCCTTGCCGTGGCGGTGGGAGCGACGGCGGAGATGCTCCGGCAGGACTTTGGTCGACGAGAGGCGGGTCCCGATCATCCGCTCCCCAGCGCGCTGCGCGGATTGGCCACCGTGGAGAACCTGCGGCTCCAGACCGCGCTGCGTGGTGCCACTTCCAACGTGGATGCCCTGCTCACCGAAGTGCTGCGCGCCAGCCCGGAAGTGGACCCGCAGGCCGCCGTGCCCTGGACCCCGGGACTGTGCGACGTGGCCTGGCCGCAGGCCGTGGTGCGCGCGGGGCTCGTCGACGTTTCCGCGCCGGCACCGCTTTCCCTGGTGGAGCTTCCCGGCGGCAAATGCCTGGACCGCGTGGGCATGCAGGCCTTCCAGGCCCTCAGCGGACCGCCCTTTCCCTCCGCCGTCGACGTGGCGCGGGTGGCCCTCATGGCCCTGTCCGCCACCGACATGGCCAAGCACAACACCACCTTGCCCATCCTGGCCTACCGCGATGGGAACCGCGCCGTGGTGCGCCTGGCTCGTCGACAATTCGCGCGCGTGGCCTGGGCCGACCTGCGCATGGATTCCCTGCCCGCCCCGCCCGTCCTCGAGGGCGCACGCCTGGATTCCCTCATGATGCTGGACGGAGTCCCGGTGGGCTACGTGCACGGCGGCCCCGAACGCGGCGCGCTCAAGGGTGCGTTTGACGACGTCAAGAGCGGCAAGACCCGCGCGCTGGACCTGCACGGCGTGGCCCAGGCCAGCTCCGCGCAAGGAGTGGTGGCCCACCTGTACCCCGCGCTCGACGACGGGAGGCTCGCGCTGGGCAGCGCCTCGGCGATGGTGGATACCCCGGTGGGCCGACTGGACATCATGACCGTGGCCGCCACGCCGTGGCCTGCGCATCCTGCCCGGCTGCTGCCGCGTCTCGTCGTCATCACCGGGGGGGCCGCGCTGGTGCTGCTGGTGCTGGCCATGCTGCTGGCGCGCCGGATGGGTGGCGCGTTGTGGCGCACCGCGGGTCATGTGCGGGAGGCCTGGCTGGGATTGCGTGAGGACGACGTGGATTCCGAGGAGGACCGACGTCGGGCCACGGTGCTGCTGCAGGGCCTCTCCGACGGAACCCGCGCCACCCTGGAGGCCGCGTACGGAAAAGGCGAACGCTTCTGGGCGCCCGCGCCAGTGGGGCGACTGCTGGACCTGGTGAAACGCAAGCTGCAGGGACCCTGAGCACTATTCCCTGGGCCGAGCCGGCGGCTGGCGCGTATCATCCTCGTCACCAGCCTGCCTTCCCGGAAGAACCATCATGGACAGCCCCAGCACCCCGCAGCGTCGGGTCTACAAACATTACGACCAGGTCATGGCCGCCTTTGTCACCGTGCTGCTCTGCTCGGGACTCATTGGCGTCACCAAGGTGGTGGAGGTGGGCGGATTCAAGTTCGGCGCCGCCATCCTCTTCTTCCCGCTCAGCTACGTCTTCGGCGACGTGCTCACCGAGGTGTACGGCTACGCACGTTCTCGTCGCGTGGTGTGGGCGGGATTCGCGGCGCTGGTGTTCGCCTCGCTGATGAGCGCGGTGGTGGTGGCCATGCCGCCGGCGCCCAGCTACACCGGGCAGGATGCGCTGGAGCAGGTGTTCGGGTCCACGCCGCGCATCGTCGCTGCTTCGCTGGTGGCGTACTGCTGCGGTGAATTCGCGAATTCCTATGTGCTCGCGAAGATGAAGGTGATCACCAACGGGAAGATGCTGTGGGCGCGCACCATCGGGTCCACCGTCGTGGGGGAGCTGGTGGACTCGCTCATCTTCTACCCGGCCGCCTTCCTCGGCGCGTGGCCCACCAGCGACGTGGTGCAGGTCATGATCGCCAACTACCTGCTGAAGGTGGGCTGGGAGGCTGTGCTCACGCCGGTGACCTACCGGATCGTGGGGTGGCTCAAGCGCGCGGAGCAGGAGGACCACTTCGACCGGGACACCGACTTCAATCCCTTCCGCGTCGGGACGTGACGACGGCCTAGCCGTGGACCGCCTTGCCGAACTCGCGCATCCAGCCCATCTCCTCGTCGGAGAGCGGGCCCTTCTCCAGGGCGCGGAGGTTGTCCCGCAGCTGCGCGCCGCTGGAGGGCCCCATGAGCACGACGTCGACGTGGGAGTTGGTCAGGCAGAAGCGATAACAATCCGCCGCCTCTGGCGTCCGGCCACTCCACCCGCGCGGAGCCCGCAGCAACCGGCGCCACGCCGTGGCCGTGTACGCCACCACCGCGGGATGACGACGGGAAAGATGCGGAAAGATGTCCCGCTCCGCGCCGGGATGCGCCGCGTTGTAACGGATCATCAGCATGTCCAGCGGTGAGTCCTCCGCCAGCCGGCCCGCCCGCGCGCGGTCATGGATGGACACCCCGAGCGCGCGCACCTTCCCCTCCTCGCGCAACTTCACCATCTCCGAGAGCGTCCCCTCCGTCAGCGCCGACATCTTCCCCAGCCAATACAGCTGCAGCACGTCGAGATACTCCGTCCCCAGCACCTTGAGCGCCCGCTCCACCCGTCGACGCACCGACCCGCCCAGGAACCCGAACGACGGACCGGTGGCCACCACGTAGCGCTGCCGGTCGCGCTTCAACGCATCCCGCAGCGGCCCGCGCAGCTTGAAGGCGGTGGGGTTCCAGAACACGTAGTTGATGGGGCCGTCCAACGCGGCGCGGATTCCCGCCTCGTCGATGCCGAAGCCCGCGGACAGCCCCACGCGGAACACCCGCTTGCCAAAGGCCGGAACATCCCGGTTCAGGAAGTCGTTCATGCCGCCACGCTAACCCTCCACCGGACGGATGTCAGGCCTCCGCTTGCTTCTCCGTCGTCACGGTCCTATCTGCTCCAGCCCTCACGAGGGAGATCCCACCCGTGCTCCGACGCCATCCACTCCTTGCCGCACTCCTCCTCATCATCCCGCTCACGGTGACCGCCATGGCCCAGCAGAAAGCCAGCAAGACCGCGCCCGTCGACAAAACCCCCGCCAAGAACGTGCTCCCGTTCCAGGCCACCGAGACCACGCTGAAGAACGGCCTCAAGGTCATCGTGGTGCCCACCGGGTTCCCCAACCTCGTCTCGCTGCAGATTCCCGTGCAGACCGGCTCCCGCAACGAGGTGGAGCCCGGCAAGAGCGGCTTCGCGCACTTCTTCGAGCACATGATGTTCCGTGGCACCAAGGAGTACCCGCCCGAGCGCTACCAGAACATCATGACCGCCGCCGGCGCACGCCAGAACGCCTACACCAGCGACGACCTCACGAACTACCACATCACCTTCGCCAAGGAGGACCTGGAGACCATGCTCAAGGTGGAAGCCGACCGCTTCATGAACCTGAGCTATGCGCCCGAAGCGTTCAAGACCGAGGCGCGCGCCGTCCTCGGAGAGTACAACAAGAACGCCGCCAACCCGCTCTATAAGCTGGACGAAGCGCAGCGCGA
The DNA here is from genome assembly GCA_040752415.1 of Myxococcota bacterium. Taxonomy (GTDB): domain Bacteria; phylum Myxococcota; class JACRCW01; order JACRCW01; family JACRCW01; genus JBFMGU01. The sequence continues at coordinate 29,702 of JBFMGU010000067.1, read as the reverse complement.
GAGCGCCTACACCACGCACACCTACAAGCACACCGTGATGGGCTTCCTCAAGGACATCGAGGACATGCCCAACCAGTTCGACTACTCGCGCACCTTCTTCGAGCGCTGGTACCGGCCGGAGAACGTGGCGGTGATCGTGGCGGGGGACGTGGATCCCAAGCAGACGGTGAAGCTCGTCGAGAAGTACTGGGGCGTGTGGAAGCCCGCGGGCACCACGCAGAAGGTGGAGATCCCCAAGGAGCCCGAGCCGCAGAAGCCCATCTACGCGCACGTGGCCTGGAAGACTCCCACGCTCCCCTGGGTCACCGTGGCCTTCCATGGCCCCGCATTCTCCGAGACCGAGAAGGACTACGCCGCCATGGAGCTGCTCATGGACCTCTACTTCGGCGAGACGTCCGACCTGTACAAGAAGCTCGTCGAGCAGGAGCAGAAGGTGGACCGCCTCATGCCGGACAACCCCGGCAACGTGGACCCCTCGCTCATCAGCGCCTACGCCCGCCTCAAGAGCTCCGCCGACGCCGTCTACGTCCGCGACGCCATGCTCAAGGCCTTTGCCGAGGCACGCACCCGCCCCGTCAGCGCCAAGCGCCTGGAAGACGCCAAGAACAACAAGATCTACGGATTCGTGCGCACCCTGGACAACACCGACCGCATTGCCTCCACGCTGGCGCGTTATGTCCATTATCGTCGCAGCTATGACACGCTCAACAACGTCTACAAGGTGATAGCCACGCTCACGCCGGATGACCTGCTGAGCACCGCGCAGCGCTACTTCACCGACAAGCGGCTCGTCGTCACCACGCTCTCCCACGACGCGCTCCCCAAGGGCATCGAGCAGGCCCCGGCGGTGGGCACGCTGGTGTCCGCCGCGGGGGAGGGCGCCGAGCTGGCCACGGTGGTGCAGAAGAGCCCGGTCCCCCAGCTCAACATCAAGCTGCTGTTCACGGTGGGCTCGGCGCATGACCCCAAGGGCAAGGAAGGACTGGCCGCGCTATCCGGGACGATGCTCGCCGAAGGAGGCAGCAAGGCGCTCGCCATCGATGAGATCAACAAGGCGCTCTACCCCATGGCGGGCAGCTTCAGTGTGCAGGTGGACAAGGAGATGACCACCTTCACCGGCTCCATCCACCGCGACAACGTCAAGCCGTTCCTGGACATCGTCCTGCCGCAGCTGCTGGACCCGGGCATGCGCCCCGACGACTTCAAGCGCCTCAAGGACCGCCAGCTCAACGCACTCACCACCGACCTGCGCAGCAACAACGAGGAGGAGCTGGGCAAGGAGCGGCTGCAGGGCAACATCTTTGCAGGCACGCCCTATGGTCACCCGGTGCTGGGCACGGTGGCAGGCATCCAGGCCATCACGCTGGACGACGTGAAGGACCACGTGAAGAAGGCGTACACGCGCGCCAACCTCACCGTGGGCATCTCCGGCGACATCCCCGACGAGCTGCTGCCCATCCTCAAGCGCGAGCTGGGCACGCTTCCCGCGCAGAGCGGTCTTGGCGCGCTCCCTCGGTTCGAGGGCCGCAAGCCCAAGGGCATGGAGGTGGAGATCATCCAGAAGGAGACCGCCGCCACCGCCATCAGCTTTGGTCATCCCATTGCCGTGACGCGCAGCCACCCGGACTTCCCCGCGCTCACGGTGATGCGCGCGTGGCTGGGGGAGCACCGCTCCAGCGTGAGCCACCTCTACCAGCAGATCCGGGAGATCCGCGGCATGAACTACGGCGACTACGCGTACATCGAGGCGTTCCCGCGCGGCATGTACCAGTTCTTCCCCGACCCCAACATCGCCCGGCGCGCACAGCTCTTCGAGATCTGGCTCCGTCCCGTGCAGCCGCAGAACGCACACCACGCGCTGCGCATTGCGCACTACGAGCTGGAGAAGCTGATCCAGAACGGGATGAGTCCGGAGGACTTCGAGCGGACGCGCGAGTACCTGATGAAGAACGTGTACATCATGACCGCCACGCAGAACGCGCAGCTGGGCTATGCGCTGGACAGCAGGTGGTACGGCATCCCCGAGTACACCACGTACATGCGCGAGAAGCTCAAGGCGCTCACCGTGGCCGACGTCAACCGCGCCATGAAGGAGCACCTGTCCAGCAAGGACCTCTCCATGGTCATCATCACCAAGGACGCCGCGGGCCTGAAGAACGCGCTGGTCTCCGACGCGGTCAGCACCATCACGTACGACGCCGAGAAGCCCAAGGAGCTGCTGGAGGAGGACAAGCTGATTGGCGCCCGCAAGCTGGGCATCCCCGCCGCCAACGTGCGCATCACGCCGGTGGACCAGGTGTTCGCGAAATAGCCCGATGTCCAAGGTGGACCGTGCCTTCACGCGCGCCGTGTCGACGAGGAATGGTGTCCCGGCACCACGGCGGCACAGCTTGTAGGCGACCCGGCGAACACTAAACCACCCTCAGGTTCCCGACGACCGCCTGCTGGTCGTCACACGCGGGGTGTGCGCTGCGGACAGCCAGCCCCGCAGCGAGGACATCATGTCGACACGCACCATGACGCGGGGTTTGAGCCTGCTGGCGACGATGACGTTGGCCCTTGGCCTGGGCGCGTGCGGGGAAGCGGGCCGCCGGACCTGGGACATTCCGGGTGTGGAGGCGCCCATCCAGGCCCGCACCGTGGAGATCACCGCCAACGAGTACAGCTTCTCTCCCAACCTGATCACCGTGCGGCCCGGCGAGATCCTGCTTGTCCGACTCGTCAACACCGGCGCCATGGTGCACGGGATCGAGTTCGAGCTGCCCGCCGGGGAGGTCGAGATCGACGAGCTGGCCGCGGGCCAGACCGCCACCCTCAACGTCACCGCGCCGCAGGAAGACGGCAGCTACGTGTTCTACTGCCCCGTGGGGAATCACCGGGAGCTGGGAATGACGGGCACGCTCACGGTGAGCAGCACCACGGAAACGGGCACCACCACCACGCCGCAGCCGTACTGATCACTGGATGGTGTGGGGTGGTTTGCGCACGTTGGTGAACTCGTCCACCTCGGGCTGGTTCTCGCTGCGCCAGAGCTCCTCGGCCGCCAGGCGGTCCTCCGCCTCGTCGACACGGCCCACCACGCTGCCGCGACAACCCGGGCACACCAGCGCCTCCTCCGGAATCACCGCGCCACAGCGGGGGTCCGCGCACCGGTCCCAGCGTTGCCGCGCGCCCCACCACCAACCCAGCACCGCCCCCAACCCGAGCAGCAACCAGGAGAGCCATTCCGGCAGGTGGAGCCATCTTCCCGTCGTGGCCACGAGCCCGGCCAACACCATCCCCAACGCCGCGCCCGCCTTGGCTCGCGTCTGCTCCAGCCGGAACACCGGATGCGTGGGCGCGCCCTCGTCGACACGCTCCGGCTGCACCACCACGAGCCAGCCCTCCTCAGCCGGAAGCGGCGGTGCCACCGGGCCGCCAGGCGGCGGCGGAAGCGACGCGCCGAGCCCGAGCCGGGCCCGCACGTTGGTGGTGCGCAGGCGTTGGCGGGCCTCCGTGAACCACGCGGCCTGGTTGGGCTCCAGTGCGTTGCGCACGTCGGTGCCGTCGAGATCACGCGCCTCCACCACCGCGGCGAGCAGGAAGGTCATGGCGCGCGGGGAGAGGTAGCCCGTCTCGGTGCGCGCGTGCGGCGTGGTGAAGTGCGGACCGAACAGGTCGCTGCGCGAGCGGTGGCGCAGGGTGTTGTTCGCGGTCAAAACGCCAAAGCCCAGGACCACGGTGGTGACGTCGGTGAGCTTCTCCTCGAGGTCGCGGTTGGCCACGGGCAGGGCCAACGTGTGACGCACCGCGTGCGCCACCTCGTGCGCGAGCACGCCAGCCAGCTCGTCGGGGTCCTGGAGCTGCGCCTGGTCCACGCCGAACACACAACGCGCCCGCCCGTCGGGACGCTGGGTCACGCCCGCGAAGAACGCCGGCGCGCCAATGGCGTGGGACGACCAGGCTCCGTCGGTATCCGGCAGCTCCGGTCCCTGCTCCCGCAACGTGTCGACGCCGATGTACACGCCGAGATCGTCGGGGAGACCGGCGTGGTGCATGAGCCGCCGCACCATGCGGCCCACTCCGCGCGCGTTGGGCTCCCAGGGGTCCGGGAAGAAGCGTGCCTCGGGGAGGATGAGGTGACGCGAGAGGAAGCGCTCCACGCCCACGCCGCGGATGCAGTCCGCCAACACCTCCAGCAGCGCCTCCTCCTCTTCCTCCGGCAAGGGTTGCATGCTTCGTCCCGCGGGCGCGTCCTTCGTCAATCCTGCCCGGTGGCGGCGTTGTACCAGGCGCGCACCACGACGTCGAAGTCGGGATCCGCGTTGTAGAACTCCTCGTGCGGGGTGGTGAACTCCGGGCACTCGTAGCGGGCCCCTTCGAAGATGGCGCGGAAGAGCCTGCTGCTCTCGTACGGACCCACGCCGGCGCCATCATCCTGGAAGCGGTAGCGACACAGGGCGGCGTGGGCCTGGAAGCGCTCCGCCGCCACAAAGCAGTCCACCGGACCGTGCCCGCCCGGCCAGTGACAGGTGCGGCACTGCTCCTGCGGCGGCCCGAAGATCTCCCACACGTCGCGGAACGGCTGGCGCGTGCGCTGCGAGGGGCACGGCGGCTCCGGCCCGCCCGACGACGACGACGACGACGAGGACGACGAGGTGGAAGGCCGCCCGCCCGACGACGAGGAGGCCGCCGAGGAAGACGTTCCCCCGCCGCTGGACGACGTGGCGGAGCTGGTGGAGGTCGCGGTGGAAGCGGTGCCGGAATCCGTGCTGCTGGTCCCGCCCCCGCTGCTGCTGGTGTCGCCGGGGAGGCCCGCGTCCGACGCGAGCTCGTCGATGACGAGGTGGGGCTCCGGGTCGCACGCGATGAGGCCGAGGCAGAAACCCGCCGTGAGAGCCCCCGGGCCAATTGCGGAAACCGTGAAACGCCGCAGCAGCATGCGCGGACTCTAGCTCCCGACGGACCCTGCGCACCAATTCCGACATGGGCGACGTCACGGAAGCACTTGCACGGGCCCCGGTTGGGCACGGCATACTGCGCGGACCCCGGGAGCCAGCCGTCATGGACAAGGTGGTCCTCATCGTCGATGGTGACGCTCCTCGTCGGGCCGCGCTGACGCAGGTGTTGGCCACCGCCGGAAAGCCCTTCGCGTTGGCGCCGGACATCTTCCAGGGGATTGCCGCGTTGGGGCGTGCGGACTTTGGCGCGCTCATCGCCTCCGAGGGACGGCTGCAGTCGCTGCGCGGTCTGTGTCGACTGGCGCGCAAGCGTCATGCCTCCATCCACCTCTTCGTGATGCTGAAGCCGGGCACGACGCCGGAGCAGGTGCGCCAGGCGGTGGGCCTGACGGTGGAGTGCCTGCCTCCCGACGTGAAACCGGACCAGGTGGGGATGCGCGTGCTGAAGGCCATGGCCGGTCCGGCGCCGATTGATTTTGACGCGTTGAGCACGGCCATGGTGCAGATGGACGTGCAGATGGCGCTGGACCTGGAATCCGCGCTCCCGCCCAGCGACGACGGTGACGTGTTCTCCGACGCCCCCGCCGCGCCCCAGCCCGAGTCCCCTCCCGACGAGCCGAGCCTCCTGGAAGGCAGCCTCGACGACGGGAGCGGCTCCGCGCTCCTGATGGGCCTGTTCGCGCAGGAGGTGACGGGGCGGCTGGACGTCGACGCGGGCCCGGCGCGCGGGGTGCTCTACTTCGTCAACGGGGAGCCGGGATGGGCGGTGCTGCCCGGTGGCGACGCGGCGCTGTTCAAGCGGCTCGTCGAGGGGAGGCTCCTCCATCCCAACCTGCCGCGGCCCGCGGTGCCAGAAGGGATGCTGATGGGAGAGCTCATCCGCACCCGTCACCTCGAGGGCCCGGCGGTGCAGAAGTTCACCCACGACCTCATCCGGGAGCGCCTCACGTTGCTCACCACGCAGCGCACCGGCTCCTGGCGTTTCTCCGAGGAGCGCGACTTCATGCAGCGTCATCCGCTGGTGAAGGTGAACTCCTTTGGCGTGATCCTGGAGACGTGTCGCAAGGCGCTGACGCCGGACCGCCTGCTGGTGGTGGGCTCGGAGATGGAGCGGCAGTACCTCATCCCCGGTCCCGCGCTCGCCTCGGCCTCTCCCAAGCTCGCGTCGTTCGCACGCGGCGCGGACGTGGGGGCGATTGTCGACGGGCGCACCACGGCGGGGGAGTTCTACCAGCGCACCGGTTTGGACGTGCTCATGGGCGCGCTCGTCGTCATGGTGCTGCTGGAGTCGCGCCTGGTCTCGCTGGCGGACATGCCGGTCACCGCCGGTCAGGTGCCACTGGCCAAGGCGGTGGTGCTCGCTTGATGGTGTGGTGAGCATGTCAGGCGTCCAGCCGCGCTGGTTGCTCCCGGTGACGTCGTTGGCGAGCGCGCTGGCCGTCTCCGCGCGCAGTGTGATCACCGGCGGCGAGTTGCTGCACGGCGACCTGCTGCAACACTTCCTCCCCAACCTGGGACTCATGCAGGGCCGGATTCCCGTCGTGGAGACGCCGGCGCACAACCCGTTCACCGCGTGCGGGATGCCCTACTGGGCGGACATCCAGAACCAGGTGCTCCATCCCCCCACGTGGATCTTCAGCGTCCTCCCGCCCGTGAGCGCGATGGTGGTCTACCTGGCGCTCATGGCCGCGCTGGCCTGCGCGGGGATGGGGCTGGCGTTGCAGCGGCTGGGTCTTGACGTGGTGGCGTCGTGCTGCGGCGGGCTGGCGTGGGCGCTCTCCAGCTGGCTCATGGGGCATCACATCCATCCCACCTTCGTGGCGGTGGCGGCGTGGATGCCGTGGGTGGCGTGGTCGGGCGCGGGGCTGCTGCAGGGGGTGTCGCCACGACGTCACCTGGGCGCGCTGGCGGCTTCCGTGGCGCTGGCGATCACCGCGGGCAGCCTGGACATGCTCGTGCTCATGGCGCCGGGCGTGCTCGCAATGTGGACCATGGTTCCCCGACGTGGGGGCACGGTGCGGGACCTCGGCGTGGGCGCGCTGCTGGGGATCGGGCTGGCCACCCCGGCATGGCTGCCCACCGTGCTCTGGCTTCCCCACAGCGTGCGCGATCTCCTCGTCGAGGCGTCGACGCGGGTGTTCGCGCTCGACGTCACCTCGCTGTTCCGCCTGCTGGTACCCGAGGCGCTGGGAGAGCCACACGGCGCGCACGGTGGCCACCCGCTGGCGTGGGAGCAGAGCACGTCGGTGGCGCTGCTGGGTTGGGTGGGATTCCCCGTCGTGTGGCGCCGGCAGCGACGGGTGGCGGTGACGTGGCTGGTGCTGGCGCTGCTGGGCCTCATGTTGGCGCTGGCGCCGGAGCTGCCGTTGACCCGGGTCCCGTCGCGGTTCGCGCTGCTGCTCGTGCTGGGCTCGGTGGTGATCGGCGCCTCCGCCGTGCACGAGGCGACGCGGGCTCCGCTAAACTCCACGAATCACATGCTGTGGCTGCTCATCACCCTGATCCTCCTCGTCACCTGCTATCGCGTCGTCGGGCTGGAGCAGGTGGAGGCGCAGGCCGCGGCGGCGCGCGGAACGGCGGTGGCGGCGGTGATCACGCTGGGGCTCGGCGTGGGGCTGCTCCTGTGGTCGCAGGGACGGAACGTGGGGGCGGTGCTGCTCGTCGTGGCGTCACTGGGTGAGGGCGCGTATGCGGCGTGGACCTCGCAACGGACCCATCCTGCGGGCACGTATGCTTCGCTGCTGCGCGCCGCCGAGGGAATGCGCGGGCGGGTCATGGTGACGTCGTCACGCGTGGCGCTGCTGAACCTGGGTCCGGTCTTGGGCGCGGAGGTGGCGCGCGGGTACAATCCGCTGTTGCCGCGGAGGACGTGGGACCTGTTCGGCACGCTCGAGGGAAATCCCGACGCCACCCGCCCCGGCGCCATCAACTACGCCGTCACCGACCCCTACCACGAACGCTGGCGTGCGCTGGGCGTGGGCAGCGTCGTCGACGCGGCGGGTGCGCCGGTGCCCGCCGGGTGGAACGTGGTCTGGCGCGACGGGTTCGTGCAGGTGGCGCATGCGCCGTGGGAGGTGGCGCAGGCCACCGTGACGAATGGAACCGTGACGACGGAGCGCGTGGGCCTGGATCAACTGCGTCTCCACGTTGAAGGCGCGGGCGGCACGCTCCGCACGATCCATCCCGCGCTGCCCGGGCTGGAGGTCCGCCTCGACGACAAGGTGGCCAACGTGCGCGACGACCCGCTGGTCTCGCTGGACGTGCCCGCCAGCTCCCACGACGTGACGTTGACGTGGAGTGTGCCGGGTCGGAGCGTGGGCTTCCTGGTGGCGGCGTCATCGTTGCTCCTGCTGCTCGGTCTCCTCCGACGTGCGCGTGGGGTGGTCGCATGAGCGCGCTGAAGGTGGAGACCGTCGGGAGCGTGCGTGACGTCGCCGCGGCGGAGTGGGATGCGTGCGCGCCGTCGGAGAACCCGTTCCTCCACCACGCCTTCCTCCTCGCGCTGGAGGAGAGCGGCAGCGTGGGACCGCGCACCGGGTGGGAGCCGTGTCACCTCGTGGCTCGTCGGGGGAAGGACGTGGTGGGCGTGGCGCCGACGTACGTCAAGACCCACTCCTGGGGCGAATACGTCTTCGACCAGGGCTGGGCGCAGGCCCTCACGCGCGCGGGCGGCAGCTACTACCCCAAGCTCCAGGTGGCGGTTCCCTTCACGCCGGTGACCGGCCCACGGCTGCTGGCCCGCCCCGGCGAGGACGAGGTGGTGCACGCGCTCGCGGAAGGCGCGGTGGACCTGGCGCGCCGGCGCGGTCTCTCGTCGGTGCACGTCACGTTCCCTGTTCGCGAGCAGTGGGAGCTCCTGGGACGCGAAGGCTGGCTGCAGCGGACCGGCGTGCAGTTCTTCTGGGACAACCACGGCTACACGTCCTTCGACGACTTCCTCGCCGCGCTCTCCTCGCGCAAGCGCAAGATGGTCCGCAAGGAACGCGAGCAGGCATCCCGCGGCCTCACCCTCCGCACCCTGCAGGGCCACGACGTCACCGAAGCGCACCTGCAGGCCATGCACACGTTCTACGGCTCCACCGTCGACCGGAAGTGGGGCAGCGCCTACCTGACGCGGAAGTTCTTCCCGCTGCTGCACCAACGCATGCCCGGACGCGTGGTCCTCACCATGGCCTTTGACGAAGAGAAACCGGTGGCCGGCGCGTTCCACCTGCTCGGCGACGACACGCTCTACGGTCGTCACTGGGGCTGCAGTAGCCGCTATGAGTTCCTCCACTTCGAGTGCTGCTACTACCAGGCCATGGACCTGGCCATTGCGCGGGGACTGCGTCGCGTGGAGGCCGGCGCCCAGGGCGTGCACAAGGTTTCCCGCGGCTACCTGCCCGCGCACACCTACAGCGCGCACTGGCTGCTCCACGACGGACTGCGCGACGCCGTGGCGCGTTTCCTCGACGCGGAGCGGGTGGAGCTCGACGGGGAAATCCAGGAGCTCATGACGCTGAGCCCGTTCCGCCAGGAACCAGGCTGACCCCGGCGCCGTGTGCTATGCAGAACGCATGAAGAACAAAGACCCCATCAGCATGCCGGGCTTCGGCGACCTGGAAGGCGTCGAGCTCATGCAGAAGCTTCCGCTGTTCAAGTCGCTCACGTTCGACGAGACCAGCCGCCTGTGCTCCATCTCCCGCGTGGAGGAGCGCAAGCAGGGTGACGTCGTCATCGAGGAGGAGTCGCTGGGGCAGGCGCTGTACATCATCAGCAGCGGGCGCATGAAGGTGAGCCGCGGCGGTCGTCCCCTGGGCAGCATGGGTCCGGGCGAGCTCTTTGGTGAGATGAGCCTCATCGACGACCACCTCACCAGCGCGCGCGTGGAGGCGGAGGAGGATGCCAAGCTGGTGAGCATCCCGCGCGGGCCCTTCGAGAAGCTCATTGCCTCCGACGTCAACCTGGCGCTCAAGATCTACAAGGCCTTCTGCCGCACGCTCTCGGAGCGCCTCCGTCGCGCCAATTCCGAGCTTCCCGACGACCGGCACCTCAAGCACGGGGTTCGTTGAACCATGGATCTTGCCACCTTCAACCAGTTCCTGGGCGCGGCGGTCAAAGCCGGTGCCTCCGACATCCACTTCAAGGCCGGCACCGCTCCCGCCGTGCGCGTCAACGGCGAGCTGCGACCGGTCCGCGTCCCCGCACTCCACGCCGAGGACACGCAACGCATTGCCGGCCACATCCTCAACGCGGCGCGCTGGCGCGGGAACATGGAGGAGCTGCGCGAGGTGGACACCTCCTACGCGCTGGAGGGCACCGGCCGCTTCCGCGCCTCGGTGTTCCGTCAGATGGGGAACTTCGCGGCGGTGCTGCGCTCCATCCCCATGACCACGCCCAACTTCGACATGCTGGGCGTCCCGCCGGTGCTCAAGAAGATTGCCGAGGAGGACCGCGGGCTCATCCTGGTCACCGGCGTCACCGGCTCGGGCAAGACCAGCACGCTGGCGGCGTTCGTCAACGAGATCAACCAGCGCTTCCGCAAGCACATCCTCACGGTGGAAGACCCCATTGAGTTCATCCACCAGGACGCGCAGTCCCGCATCACGCAGCGTGAGGTGGGGCCGGACACGCCCTCGTTCGCCACCGCGCTGCGCGCCGCGTTGCGCCAGGATCCCGACGTCATCCTGGTGGGCGAGATGCGTGACCTCGAGACCATCGACATCGCGCTCAAGGCCGCGGAGACCGGGCACCTGGTGCTCTCCACCGCGCACACCATCGACGCGGCACGCACCATTGGCCGCATCATCGGCGTCTACCCGCCCGACGCACAGCAGGGTGTGCGCAACCGCCTGGCCGAGACGCTGCGCGCCTCCATCAGCCAGCGACTGCTCGCGCGCGCCGACGGACGGGGCCGCGTGGTGGCGGCGGAGATCCTGGTCAACACCCTCGGCATCTCCGAGCTGATCCGGGAGCCGGGGCGCACCGCGGAGATCACCGAGCACCTCGAGAAGGGCCGCGACGTCTACGGCACGCAGAGCTTCGACCAGCACCTGGCGTACCTGTTCCAGAGCGCCGTGGTCACCCAGGAGGTGGCGCGCGAGGCGTCGACGAACCCGTCGGACTTCGAGCGCAACATCGCGCTGGGCGGGGAGTGACCGCGCGGTCCGAAGCAAAGCGGTAATTCTGACCGCACTCCCAGGGTGCCGGCCGCGTCGCCCACTGCCACCACGGGCCGGCACGCGGCGCCACCAGCGGTCGGTCCGAGCGAAAGCGGCACTTCATGCCGCAGTCCGAAAGTGCCGGCCACGTTCGTCCCCGGGAACGGGAGGCCGGCACGTTGCACAGTGTCGCGTGGGTGCGGGCGCTGGCTACCGGCGAGGATGGGCCCGCACCCTTTCGGACTGCGGCATGAAGTGCCGCTTTCGCTCGGACCTCAACGTGAACCACGGCTTACCCGACGGAGACCCCGCAAACCGACGAGCAACACCAGGAGCACCGTCGCGTCCGACGTGGAGCGCGTGCTGCTGCAGCCGGGAAAGAGCAGGTTCTCCGACGGCTCCACGACGCAGTTCGCGGCGCAGCCGTCATTGTCAGCGGTGTTGCCGTCGTCGCAGCCCTCGCCCACCTGGATGACCCCGTCGCCGCACGCCGCGGCCTGACAGCTGTTGCGGCACGCGTCCCCGTCGTCGCTGTTGCCGTCGTCGCACGCTTCGCCCTGGTCCAGGATGCCGTTGCCGCAGCGGGGCGCGGTGCAGTCCGACTCGCACGCGTCGCCGTCCGTCGTGTTGCCGTCGTCGCAGGCCTCTCCGGTGTCCACCACGCCGTTGCCGCAGCCGGGCAGCGTGCAGTTGGCGGAGCAGGCATCCCCGTTGGCGTTGTTGCCGTCGTCGCAGGCCTCCCCGGGATCCACCACGCCGTTGCCACAGCCGGGCACCCTGCAGTCGTTGCGGCACTGGTCCGCGTCGTCGGTGTTGCCGTCATCGCAGGTCTCCCCCTGGTCCACAATCCCGTTGCCACAGCGCGGCAGCGTGCAGTTGGCCTCGCAGGTGTCGCCGTTCGCGGCGTTGCCGTCGTCGCAGGCCTCCCCGGGCTCCTGGACCCCGTTGCCACACGCCGGCAGCGTGCAGTTCGCCCGACACGCGTCGCCGTCCACGGTGTTCCCGTCGTCGCAGCTCTCCCCGTCATCCACAATGCCGTTGCCGCATTCCGGGAGCGTGCAGTCCGCCTCGCACGCATCCCCGTTGGCCGTGTTGCCGTCGTCGCACTCCTCGCCGGTGTCGAGGTTTCCGTCGCCGCAGCCGTCGGCGGGCGTGCAGTCATTGTGGCAGCCGTCGGTGTCGTCGGTGTTGCCGTCGTCGCAGCCCTCCCCGCTGTCCACGATGCCGTCGCCGCACACGGGCGTCGGGGTGCAGTCGGAATCACACCCGTCACCGTCGACGGAGTTGCCATCATCGCACTCCTCGCCCGAGTCCACGTTGCCATCTCCACACACGCCCGGCGTGGTGCAGTCGTTGTGACAGGCGTCGGTGTCGTCGGTGTTTCCGTCGTCGCATTCCTCGCCCGGGTCCACGATCTGGTTGCCGCACACCGGCAGCGTGCAGTCCGCCTCGCAGGTGTCGCCATCCGCGGTGTTTCCGTCGTCGCATTCCTCGCCGCGCGGCTCCTGGCGGATGCCGTCCCCGCACACCTCGCTGCGACAGGCGCCGGAGCAACCGTCGTTGTCGTTGGTGTTTCCGTCGTCACACTCCTCACCCAGCCCCGCGTGGAGGACGAGGTCACCACACCGCTCGACCACGCAGCTGTTGCTGCAGCCGTCGCCCTCAATGCTGTTTCCGTCGTCGCAGGCCTCGTCCTGGTCCGTGATGCCGTTGCCGCACACCGGGAGCGTGCAGTCCGCCTCGCAGGCGTCGCCGTCGTCGGTGTTGCCGTCGTCGCAGGCCTCCCCCGCGCCGGTGTCCGTGTGGCCATCTCCGCACGTGGAAGCGCCGCACAGGCCGGACAGGCACAGGTCCCGCGTGCCCGCGTTGTTGTCCGCGTCGCACAGGGTGCCGTCCTCCACGTCCACGTGGGTGGGCCCGGAGCCCGGATCGCAGGAGTCGGCGGTGCAGGGGTTGTTGTCGTCGAAGGGCACCGCGTCGGAGGCGCAGGCGAAGTTGTCGCAGCGCTCATTGGTGGTGCACGCGTTGGCGTCCGCGCAGTCACCCGCCACGCTGCACTGCGCCTGGCACTGCGCGTTGCACCCGCCGCTGTTGGGTGGCTCACACGTCTCCTCGCCGGCGCGCAGGTAGCCGTCACCGCAGAATGCCGCGGTGCAATCATCCAGGCACGCGTCGGTGTTGGAGGTGTTTCCGTCGTCGCAGACCTCCCCCGCCGCAGGATCCTCCAGGCCATCTCCGCACTGCTCCTCGCCCAGGCAGTCCGCCCGACAACCGTCCCCGGCGTCGGTGTTGTTGTCGTCGCACACCTCGCCCGTGGCGCCGTCCAGCATCCCGTCGCCGCACTGCTCCAGGCCCAGGCAGTCCGCGCGACAACCGTCGCCGGGCTCGGTGTTGTTGTCGTCGCAGACCTCCACGGTGGCCTGGATGAATCCGTCACCACATTCCGCCAGCTGGCACGCGTTGGTGCAGGCGTCGGTGTTGGACAGGTTGGCGTCGTCGCACTCCTCCGTGCCCTGCCGCGTGAAGCCGTCGCCGCAGGTGGCGTCCTGGCAGGTGTTGAGGCAGCCGTCGGTGTTGGACAGGTTGGCGTCGTCGCACTGCTCTCCGTTGTCGGACTGGGTGAACCCGTCGCCGCACGCCGCGTTCTGGCAGGTGTTGGTGCACGCGTCGGTGTTGGACAGGTTGGCGTCGTCGCACTGTTCGCCGGCGTCGGGCTGGGTAAACCCGTCGCCGCACGCCGCGTTCTGGCAGGCATTGGTGCACGCGTCGGTGTTGGATGCGTTGGCGTCGTCACACTGCTCCACGCCCGAGCGGGTGAATCCGTCGCCACACGTCGCGTTCTGGCAGCTGTTGAGACACGCGTCGGTGTTGGAGGTGTTGGCGTCGTCGCACTGCTCGTTGATGCCGGGGTGGGTGATCCCGTCGCCACAGGTGGCGATCTGGCAGCTGTTGAGACACGCGTCGGTCTGGACGGTGTTGCCGTCGTCGCACTGCTCGTGGGTGGCCGGGATGCCGTCGCCGCAGCCTGCGCCGGCGTTGTTGGTGGGCGCGGGCGGTGCGTAGGTCCAATCCGCGGCGCTGTTGTTGGTGTCGTCGCCGCTCTCCAGCGTGCCGTTGGTGCCCAGCTTGCGGCGGATGGCCTGGTCCGACTGCAACGCGCTGAACGGCGTGCCAGCGTCCCGCGCGGGCCCGGCGTAGTTGCCCCACGACACGCAGTCGATGGCGTCGAAACAGACCTGGCCGCCGGCACTGGGAATCACCGCGTTCATGGTGAGGTCCGGCGTGACGCCGAAGGCCGCGGCAACATCCGTGGTGCCAATCAGGATCCGCGCCTGGTTGGTGCCGTTGGCCACGCTGCCGGAGAACGTGAAGGTTCCCACCGTGGCGCCCGTCGAGTCGTAGACGATGACGCTGTGCCCGCTGACGAAGTTCTGCCCGCCCGAGTACATCTGCAGCACCACGTACTGCGCGCTGGGCAACGACGTGGTGCCAGGGAAGACCTCCACCACCTTCATGAGGTGGAACGCGGCCAGCGCGTTGGAGGGCAGCAGACAGGACAACAGGCCAAGCAACAGCGCGGAGCGAAGACGCACGAGCACCCTCCGGGGCGAGCAGGTGAGCCCTTCATAGCCTAAGCCCACGGAGGCGCTCCAGATTCACAGCGCGTCGCCGTCGTCCGGTCGCGGCGTTTGGGGACAGCGGCTGGCGTGGTCTTCGACCCGCGGAGGCTCGGCACACAGCTCTTCCTGGATGAAGCCCTCCTTCTCGTGCATGCGGCGCGCGCAGCAGTCGAACAGGCGCTTCTCGTCGGTGTCTTTCTGGCCGATGATCGCGGTGCGGCGGATCCACAGGTCATCCAGGTCCCACCACGCGCCCGCGCAGCTGACGCTTCTTGAACGTCCACGCCGCGCATCATCCCCACGCGGCCTGTGCCTACGGGGCGCCAGGCGTGAAGATCACGTTATCCAGGGAGCCGCTGTCCGGTCCGGTCCGGTACTCGCCGCGGATGTTGAGGGAGCCAACGCACTGCAACGCCATGGCGATGTCCTCGTCGGTGGCGGGTGCTCCGTTCATGCTGCCGACCTTCCACCCTCCCGCCGGGGTCAGTGGGATCTCGAAGCGCACCCATTGGTTGGTGGCCGGGTCCGCGTCGGCAACGCGGTGCAGGGAGCGGCCGCCTCCACGGATGATCACCGCGGGATGCCTGGCGTTCAGCGAGCCATCCGTGGCGGTGGTGTACATGTCAAAAGACAGCGTACCGCCCGCCTGTGTGGCCCACTGGCCACTGAAGGAGGCGGGCGACTGCCAATACCAGACGCCCCCGGTCACCAGGTCCGTCGCCACGACCGCCCCACCCGGGTTGCCGCCCTCGGGATCGTGTTCCGGAACCTGCCCGTTGTCTCCCCCCTGCGGGGTCTCACTGTTCGCATCCCCCACGATGCGCCAGCCCTCGTCTTGGGTTTCAAACGTGCTGAGCGGTTGGCGCACGAGTGAATAGGGGCAGGTCAGCGTCATCTCCAGGGTCGCCTCCAAGCCTTCCGCCGTGGTTGCCTTGATCACGTTGGTCCCGAAGCAGCCGACCTGCGTGATGTTGCAGACCTTGAGCCGGGTGGAGGCCGTGCCGGTCGAATAGACGCTCACGGTGCTCCGACCGCTGGTCTCGAACTTCCCGCGCTCCGTGGTGAGGAAGACGTCGCCTTCCACGTCGGTAATAACGGTAATCGTGGCGAAGGATTTTCCGTCCGCCCGCAGGGTGGCGAAATCAATGTCCAGGGTCAGGGACTTGATGGTTGGGGTCTCCGGACATGCCGGCAGGAAACAGCTCGACAGGGCGGCGACGACCGCCAGAGCACGACGCATGTTTACCTCGGGGAAGCCACGCACGGGTTTGAGCGCACTTTTCTGAATCGCTAGTGCTGAGGCCAAACTTCGTCAAGGGCGCTAAACGGAACGGGTCTGAAGTCCCTGCCAATGAGATTGGCAGGCAGCTGGAAGGGTCAAGTCCTGCTCAGCACGTGGCCGACGGAGGCGTTTCGCAGGACTGCCAGTGAAGCGCCTTGTCCGCGTTCGTCCCTTTTGCCGCGCGTCCCATTCACGGTTGGTCCTGCGCCGCGACACCGCCGCCGAGAGGAGAGCAGGGCTTGGGTTCTTTGTTGCCTGCCAATCTCATTGGCGGGGAGCGCGGGGGTCTCTCATGGCCTTTGGCCCGGATTGGCACTCATGACTCACAGGCAATTCACAGGTGCTTGCTGGCTTCCCGGTAGCTCAAGCCGCTCAGCCCATCCTTGTGCGTTCTCAGGAACGACGCCACCGCCTTCGGCGCGGTGTACGCGTAGGAGCGCAGCGCCCAGCCGATGCCCTTGCGGATGAAGAACTCCTTCTCGTGCATGCGGCGCGCGCAGTAGTCGAACAGGCGCTTCTCGTCGGTATCTTCCCCGTGCTTGTTCTGGCCGATGATCGCGGTGCGGCGGATCCACAGGTCCTCGTCGTCGATCCAGCGGTCCATCAGCGTGGACACCCGCGCGCGCTGCTTGCGCCACACCTCGCCCACCAGGCGGATCGCCACGTCGTCCACCAGGTCCCACCACGCGCCCTCGCGGATGAGACGCTCGTACAGCGGCATGGCCGGCAGGTCGATGAGCTTCCTGAACGCCATGGCCATGTACAACGCGGCGTATTTCTCCTCGCGGTGCTTTCCCTGCCACAACGCCAGCACCGTCTCCTCGTACGCGCGCGCGTCCGCGGGTGCATAGCGTTTCTTCAACTCGCGCAGGACCGGCAGGCGCTCCGGCTTCTTCACGCCGTGGAACGGCATGTCGGTCTTCATGTACGCCGCCATGCCCCGCGCAATCTCCGGGTCCCCCCGACGGGAAAGCTCGGCGGCAAGCCAGCGGGTCATCTCGGTGGTGGCCTTGGACATGCGTGCTCCTCACTGGAACGCGTGGGCAAAGAAGTCGACCAGCACCCGCTCATAGGCCACGCGCGCGGCGCCCTCGGGAACATGGAGGTGCTGTCCGCCCTCCACCACGTGCAACGCCTTGGGCTCCCCCGCGCGCGCCAGCAGCTCCCGGCTCATGGACAACGGGATGAGCGCGTCGCGGTCCCCGTGCAGCAGCAGCAGCGGACGCGGGGAGATGCGGTCCACCACCTCCAGCGGCGCGTACTCCGACGTGAGCAGCCGTGAGAGCGGGCCGGCCAGCGGCGCCAACGGGCTCAGGCGCAACACCTCCCGGGCCAGCTCGCGGTGCGAGGTGAAGGCCGCTTCCGCCGCCACCGCCGCCACGTCGGTCCGCGCCGCGCCCACCACGATGGACAACGCCCCGCCCAGCGACTGCCCGAACAGCCCCACCTTCCCCCGCGCCACGTCGGGACGCGTGCGCACGTAGTCCAGCGCGGCGTTCACGTCGGCCACGCAACCGGCGCGGGTGGGCGCGCCCTCGGAGCGGCCGAAGCCGCGGTAGTCGAACACCAGCACGTTGAAGCGCGCCGGCGGCAGGAACACCACGCCGTGGAAATGGTTGGAGATGTTCGCCGCGTTCCCGTGCGCGTGCACCACCGTGCCCCGCGGCTCGCCTACCGCGGGCAGGAACCAGCCGCTCAGGCGCGTCCCGTCGGCACTGGGGAAGGAGACCTCCTCGTGCTTGAGGCGGTAGCTCGTCGGGGAGCCGTAGTCCCGCCCGTCCGGGTAGTAGAACAGCCGGTCCAGGCAGCCACTGACCACGACGGAAAGGCCCACCAGCGCCCACGCGCGCGTCACACGCGTTCCACCAACGTGGTGACGCCCTGCCCCACGCCCACGCACAGGCTGGCCAGCCCGCGGCGCAGGTCCCGTCGACGCAGCTCATGGATGAGCGTGGTGAGGATGCGCGCGCCGCTGGCGCCCAGCGGGTGGCCCAGCGCAATGGCGCCGCCGTTGACGTTGACCCGGGCCTCCAGCGTGGCGTCGTCGACACCCAGGGCGCGCGTGCACCCCAGCACCTGCGCGGCAAAGGCCTCGTTCAGCTCCAGCAGGTCCACCTCGGACAGCGACCAGCCCGCCCGCGCCAGCGCCTTCTGCGTGGCCGGCACCGGGCCCAGCCCCATGTAACGCGGGCTCACCCCCGCCGACGCCGACGCCACGACGCGCACCAGCGGCTTGAGGCCCAGCGCCTGCGCCTTCTCGCGCGAGGCCAGGATGAGCGCCGCCGCGCCGTCGTTGAGGGTGCTGGCGTTGCCCGCGGTCACCGTGCCGCCCTTGCGGAACGCGGGAGCCAGCTTGCCCAGCGCCTCCAGCGTGGTGTCGGGTCGCGGGCCCTCGTCGCGCGCCACCACCGTGGGCGGGCCCTTCCGCTCCGGGATCTCCACCGGGATGATCTCGTCGGTGAAGCGGCCCGCCTCCCAGGCGGCCACGGCGCGCTGGTGGCTGCGCAGCGCGAACGCGTCCTGGTCCGCGCGGCTGATCTTCTCCCGCTCCGCCACGTTCTCCGCGGTCTCGCCCATGGGCTCCAGCGGGAAGAGCGCCTCCAGGGCGGGGTTGGGGAAGCGCCAGCCCAGCGTGGTGTCGTAGGCGGTGAGGTTGCCGTTGGGCCAGCCGGTGTCCGACTTGGGCAGCACGAACGGCGCCCGGCTCATGGATTCCACGCCGCCGGCCACCACCAGCTCCGCGTCGCCCACCGCGATCATGCGCGCCGCGTTGTTCACCGCCTCCAGCCCCGAGGCGCACAGCCGGTTCACCGTGAAGCCGGGAACCTTGTCCGGCAGCCCGGCCAAAAGGAGCGCCATGCGCGCCACGTTGCGGTTGTCCTCGCCGGCCTGGTTGGCGCAGCCCAGGATCACCTCGTCCACCTGCGCCCCGTCCACCCCCGCGCGCGCGAGCACGGAGCGGATGACGTGGGCGGCCAGGTCGTCGGGACGCACGCGGGAGAGCCCGCCGCGGTGCTTGCCAATGGGCGTGCGCGCTGCCTGGACCACCACCACTTCCCGCATGGGTTCCTCCGTCATGAACGTGGGCGCATCACCTACCCTTCCGCCGGGTTGCCAACAAGCGCGGGCGGGGACGGGGGGAGCGCCTCCAGGCCCAGGTCCACGTCGGCGAGGGGGCGCAGGCAAGCGACCCTGCAAGGCTCTTCCCGACGCGTTACCACCCCCAAAAGCGCGCGGACCGCTTCCACCGCCGGGCGATCCGCCGGGAGCGCGAGGGAAACTCGGAGAACACGGGAGCGTGACGTCCGCGCCCGACGGCGCCGCGCGGGGGGTGCCATGGGCCACGAGCCCGCCACACGGCTGTCCGACGCAGCGCGACTGGAGGCGTTGCGTCGCTCGGCGCTGATGCGCGGCCCGCCCCGGCCGGTGTTCACCACGTTGGCGCGCATGCTGGCCCGGCTCACCGGCGCGCCCCTGGCGCTGGTGGCGGCGGTGGATGACCGCAGCGTGCACATCCTGGGCGGCGTGGGCGCTCCCGAGCTGCAGGCCGGCACGGAGCTGCCGCTGGACCAGGCGCTCTGCCCGCTGACCTTGATGCACGGCGCGCTGCTGGCGGTGCCGGATGCACGTCGGGACCCGCGCACGCGGGACCAGGCCTGGGTTTCCACGCTGGGGATGGGCGCGTACCTGGGTACCGTGCTCACCGACCCGGGCGGGCAGGCCCTGGGGACGGTGGCGGTGATGGACCGCGTGCCGCGCCCGTGGAACACCGAGGACCAGCGCCACCTCCAGGAGGTTTCCGAGCTGGCCGCCGCGGAGGTGTACCGGGGCCTGCTGGAGCGCTCCCCGCTGGTGTCGGGGCAGGTGGAAGCGGCCGCGGGCTTCACCGAGGCGGCGCGACGTCGCGCGCGGCACGCCCTGTCCCGCCTCATCCGCCGCGCCATCACCCACAGCGACGTGCGGGTCATCTCCCAGGAAGCCGTGTCCATGCTGGGCGAGCTGCTGGGGGGGCCGGTGGTGGCGGTGCTGCAGCGCGTGTCCGAGCAGAGTCTCCTGCCGGTGGCCACCCAGGGCCTGCGCGCGGAGCCCAGCCCCATCCCGGTGGGCCCGCCGGACGGACCCCTGGCGGTGGCCCTGCGCGCCAACGAGTGCCTGCTGGAGCTGGACCTGGCGGCGCTGGCGGAGGGTGGGCCGGAGCTCTTGCGCGTCGCGGGCGTGCGCACGCTGCTGGTGGCGGCGCTGCCGGGGGAGCCCTCTCCCCACGGCCTGCTGTGCGTGGGCACGCACGAGCCGCGTCATTTCACCGAGGACGAGCGCTTCCTGGTGGGCGGGTTCAGCCACGCGCTGGGCGCCGCGTTCAGCCGGCGCGCCAGCGAGGCGGAGCTGAAGAACACCTACAACCTGCTGCTGGCCGTGGTGGAGGGCACCACCGACGCCATCTACGTCAAGGACATCCGCGGCCGGTACCTGATGATGAACCACGCCGGCGCGCAGATGATGGGGCGCACCGTGGACGAGGTGCTGGGCCGTTCCGACGGGGAGCTGTTCCACCCCGACACCGCGCGCGCCATCGCGGAGACCGACGCGGCGCTGCTGCGCAGCGGGCAGTGCGAGCGGTTCGAGGAGGTGCTGCGGGTCAATGGCACCACGCTGGTGATGTCCACCTGCAAGGGCGTGTACCGGGACGGGGCGGGCCGGCCGGTGGGCGTGGTGGGCATCAGCCGCGACATCACCGAGCAGAAACGCACCGAGCGCGCCCTGCGCGAGAGCGAGGAGCGCTTCCGCCTGGTGTTCCAGGCCACCCACGACGTCATCTATGACTGGGACCTGGAGAGCGGCCGCCTGTACTGGAACGACGCGCTCGCCGAGACGCTGGGCTACCGACGGGGAGAGGTGGGCCTGGGATTGGAGTGGTGGGAGGCGGCGCTGCACCCGGAGGACCGGGCCGGGGTGATGGAGAGCCTGGAGACCGCCCTGCACGGGAACGCGCGGGAGTGGACCATGGAGTACCGGTTCCGTCGGGCGGACGGCCGCTACGCCACGCTGCTGGACCGCGGGACCTTTGTGCGCAACGCCACCGGGCGCGCGGTGCGCATGATCGGCTGCATGGTGGACATCAGCGCGCGCAAGCAGGCGGAGCTGATGGAGCGGGCGCTGGCGGAGGCGGGCCGGGTGCTGGGGGTGTGCGTGGACGCCAACACCTCGCTGCCGCTGCTGGCGGACTCGTTGTGTCGCCGGCTGGTGGACGGCTGCATGGTGGTCTCCCGCGACGAGCGCGGCGTCCCGGAGGTGCTGGCCAGCGCCAGCGAGGACCCGGAGCGGGCCGCGCGGCTGGGCCGGGTGCTGGACGGCGCCACGCTGCGGACGTCTGGCACCACGCTGGGCACGCGCGCGGAGCCCGCGGAGCTGGCCACCGCGTTGGGCGTGGCGGAGGAGGCGGTGCGCGCATTGGGCCTGCGCGGGCTGCTCACCGTGCCCTTCCAGCACGGCCAGGTGGAGGGCGCGCTGACCTTCCTGGACCTGGGCCGGCGTGAGCTGGACGAGATCCACGCGCACATGGCGCAGGAGCTGGGCCCGCGGATTGCCTGCGCGCTGGACATCCACCGCCTCTACCGCGAGGCCAAGGCGGCGCTGCGCGCGCGGGAGCGGTCGCTGGCCATCTTGAACAGCTTCATGCGCGTCAGCCCGGTGGGGATTGCCTTCCTGGACCGCGACCTGCGCTTCGTGCACGTCAACGAGCCGCTGGCCCGGCTGCACGGGCGCGCCGTGGAGGATTACGTGGGCCGCACCGCGACGGAGGTGCTGGGTCCGCAGGGCGTGCCGCTGGTGGAGCGCCTGCGGGGCCTGCTCACCGGCCAGGAGCAGTCCATCAGCATGGAGCTGCGCTTTGACGGGAGCCCCGGCGGGGGGCCGCAGTGGCGCCAGGTCAACTACTTCCCGGTGCGCCTGACCGACGGTGAGCTGCTGGGGGTGGGCGGCGTGTTCGTCGACGTCACCGAGCGCAAGCGCGAGGAGGAGGACCAGCGGTTCCTGGCCGCGGCCAGCGAGGCGGTGACCGGCTCCCTGGACCAGGCCACCACGCTGGCCACCATCACCCGCCTGGCGGTCCCCGCGCTGGCCGACCTGTGCATCCTGGCGGTCAAGGACGGGGAGGGGCGGCCGCAGCGCGTGGAAGCGGCGCACGTGGATCCCCTCAAGGAGGAGCGCCTCAAGGAGCTGGTGCGCCAGCAGCACAGCGTGTTCTCCCGGGCGCTGATGCGCGTGCTGGACGCCGAGAAGCCCATGCTGTGTGAGGAGGTCACCCCCGACGAGCTGCGCGAGCTGGCCGAGGGCGAGGAGGACCTGGAGACGCTGCAGGGGTTGGAGCCGCGCTCGGTGCTGGCCCTGCCGCTGCGGGCGCGCAACCGGACGCTGGGCGCGTTGTTGCTGATGATGAGCGGGTCGGGACGTGGCTACACGGCGCGGGACCTGGTGACGGTGGGGGAGCTGGCGCGGCGGGCCGCCTTGGCGCTGGACAACGCGCAGCACTACCGCGTCGCGCAACAGGCCACCCGCGCGCGGGAGGAGCTCCTGGCGGTGGTGAGCCATGACCTGCGCACGCCCCTGGGCAACGTGCTGCTCAGCACCAGCATGCTGCAGAAGCTCCTGCGCGGCTGCACCCACGACGCGACCCTGGACCGTCACGTGGAGTCCATCCGTCGGGCCGCCACCCGCATGGAGCGCCTCATCACCGACCTGCTGGACCTGGCGAGCATTGAGCGGGGCCAGCTCTCCATCGAGCCGCAGCCCCACCGCGTGCGCGACATCCTGGATGAGGCGGTGCAAAGCCACGAGCAGATGGCGGCGTTGAAGTCCATCACGCTGCGACGCGCCCCGGTGCCCGGCCCGCTGAACGCGCGCTGCGACCGCGAGCGCACCCTGCAGGCGCTGTCCAACCTGCTGGGCAACGCCATCAAGTTCACGCCGGTGGGCGGGACGGTGACGCTGGCCGCGGAGCCGCGCGGAAACATGGTGGACCTCACCGTGACGGACACCGGGCCGGGCATCCCCGCCGACGAGGTCCCGCACATCTTCGAGCGCTTCTGGCGCAACCGTCGTCACGGGGAGCCGGGCGTGGGGCTGGGACTGTCCATTGCGCGCGGCATTGCGCTGGCGCACGGCGGGCGCATCTGGGTGGACACCGCGCCGGGCCGCGGGTGCACGTTCCATCTCACGCTGCCGCTGGAGCCGGAGGCGGGGCGGCCCGCGCAGGCGCCGGTCTGAGCGGGGCGCGGTCCCAAAGGAATTCAGCAGAGGTGCCCAGCGTTCGTCGTCGAGCCCTGCCCCTGCCCCACGGTTGTCGACGGGGAAGCACGGCTCGAGAACGCGGCGTTCTGCCGCGCTTTACAGGCCCGCGGGTGCTCCCATAAAGGGCGGGCCGGGAAACACCTGATGACGCGGCCCAGCTTGGCGCCGTGCCTTCCTTCCCGTCCTGGAGGCGTTTCGTGGCCCTGCTGCCCGTTGGCGGAGGCACGGGACGGGATGCGTCCGCTGAAGGTCCCCCGCATCTCGGGGGCTCCACCCCTTTCTGCACGAGGTACCAGATGAAACAGACCGTGATTTCGCCCCGTCGATTCCTGTTGCTCACCCTGGCGGCCACCGGCGCCGCGGCGGCGCTGGCCTCCTGCGGCTCGGACAAGGGCGCCAAGAAGGAAGACAAGCCCGTGGCCCAGGCCGCGGCGCCCGTCGACGCCGGCCCGCCCGCCCCGCCCCCCGTCACCTACGACCGCCTGCCGCGCGCCGACTTCAACCGCCTGGCCGCGCAGCTGGCCCAGCCGCTGTTCTGGCGCGAGGACGCCAACGGCAACAACCTGGTGGACCCCGCCGAGGTGGCGGTGCTGTGGGGCGTCAGCAAGACCCCGCGCGCCGACTGGGTGGCCGGCGAGGCGTTCACCCCCCGGTTCACCGAGGCCTACGAGGCCATGGTGAAGGCCAGGGCCGCCGGGGAGCCCGCGGTGGCCGACGAGAAGGAGAAGCTGCGCCGCCTCACCGTGCTCAAGGAGCTGGACCAGGGCCGGCCCACGCTGGTGCAGAGCAGCTTCGTTTCCGGCAGCGCCGAGGACAAGGTGATCGTGCAGAACCTGCTGGAGGCGGCGGAGCTCGTGGAGAAGCTGCACCTGAGGCAGGTGGGCTCCTGGGGCCTGGACAAGGACATCCCCGCCGACGACGTGGCCAGCCGCGCGCTGTTCCACCGCAACCAGGGTCCCTGGTGCGCCGCGCCCGCCACCGAGAAGGACGAGAACTGCAACGCCCTCCCCGCCAAACCCGCGCGCATCAGCGGCATGTACCCGGCGGACATCCAGGCCGACAAGAAGTTCTGCGAGACGCTGGCCGCACGCAAGGACGGCGACGCGCTGCTGAACCAGTTTGTCGTCGTCAGCAAGGATGAGAAGGGTGAGCTGAAGGCGGTGCCGTACCACGAGTTCTACAAGGAGGACATGACCGCCATCAGTGCCAAGCTGAAGGCGGCCGCGGATGCCATCCAGAGCGCGGAGGAGGCGGCGTTCAAGGCCTATCTCACCGCGGCGGCGCAGAGCTTCCTGGACAACAACTGGAATCCCGCCGACGAGGCGTGGAGCAAGATGAGCGTCAGCAACAGCAAGTGGTACCTGCGCGTGGCCCCGGACGAGGTGTACTTCGAGCCGTGCAGCCGCAAGGCGGGCTTCCACATGAGCTTTGCGCGCATCAACCAGGACAGCCTCAAGTGGCAGCAGAAGCTGGACCCGGTGAAGGGGGACATGGAGAAGGAGATGGCCAAGCTGGCCGGCGCTCCCTACAAGGCGCGCAACGTCAGCTTCCACCTGCCGGACTTCATCGACATCGTCATCAACGCCGGCGACAGCCGCCCGCCGCACGGCGCCACCATTGGCCAGAGCCTGCCCAACTGGGGGCCGGTGGCCAATGAGGGCCGCGGCCGCACCGTGGCGATGACCAACTTCTACACCGACGCCGACAGCAAGAAGAGCCTCAAGGACCAGGTGGAGAGCCTGCTGTGCAAGGGCGCCATGGCCGCCTACACCGACAGCCCCGAGCCGCAGCTGATGAGCACCGTCTTGCACGAGGCCGCGCACAACCTGGGCCCCGCGCACGAGTACAAGGTGAAGGGCAAGACCGACGACCAGATCTTCGGCGGCCCGCTGGCCAGCACGCTGGAGGAGCTGAAGGCGCAGACCGCCGCGCTGTACTTCACCGACTGGCTCGTCGAGAAGAAGCTCATCACCAGGGAGGAGGCGGACAAGGCGCACGTGCGCGACGTGGCGTGGGCCTTTGGTCACATCAGCCGCGGCATGTACCAGGACGACAAGCCCAAGCCCTACAGCCAGCTCGCCGCCATCCAGATGGGCTTCCTGCTCAAGGAAGGCGCGCTGCAGTGGAACGCCGAGGAGATGGCGGCCAACGGCACCGACAAGGGCTGCTTCCAGCTCAACCTGGAGAAGTTCCCGCCGGCCATCAAGAAGATGGGCGCCGCGGTGGTGAGCGTGAAGGGCAAGGGCGACAAGAAGGCCGCCGAGGCCCTCAAGAAGGAGTTCGTCGACGACGCCGGCCAGTGGAAGACCCTGCGCGACGTCATCACCGAGCGCTGGCTGCGCAGCCCCAAGGCCAGCTTCGTCTACTCCGTGGAGCTGTGAGCTCCTGCTGACCGCGCCGCCCCGCGTCACCTTCACGACGGGCGGCGTGGTTTCAACAGCTGGGCACTGCGCGCCGCGCCGGGCAGCTCTCGCGTGTGGATGATCTCCACCACCTGCGTGGCCCCGTCGATGGCGTTGCTGATGACGATCTCGATCTCCGCCTCACCCGGCGCGGCCGCGACGGGATTGCGGTGCAACAGCAGGACGTTCTCCGCGGCGTTGGGCGTGGAGGCGTGCAGCCGGCCGGGGAACTTCTCGTCGTAGAAGTCCTTCAGCGCGGCGCGGGGCAGGGTGGTGAGCAGGCGGATGAACTGCCGTTCCAGCGTGCGCGGCGGGATGGTGCTCCCCGCCAGCTCCTCCCGACGCCGGAAGGTGTGCAGCACCTTGGCATCCGCGGGCAGGGGCACCGGGAAGTCCGGCACCTCCAGGGCCGTGGCCAGCGCATAGGCAAAGTTGGGCACTTCCTCGTCGGTGAGCGTGACCTCGTCCGCGTGCTCGTCCGCGTCCGCGCCGCGGCAGCCCGCCCCCAGCGCCAGCATCACCAGCAGGTCCGCAGCACGCATGTCCGCTCCTCGTGACGACGCGTGCCGGGTGCGCCGCCTCGTGAGGACCTAATGCGCGCCATCTCCGTCGGCAGGAAACCCAGGGAGCACGGACACAACGACGGACGCGCCCGCCGCCCGTTGTTAACCCTCCCGATCAGGAAAGGAGACCCACATGGTCAGCGGCATCCACCCCTCGCACTCCATCCGCGAGCATGACGTCGAGACCGGACTGCAACACGGGCTGGGACACGTGGCCCTCCTCGTCGGCCGGCTGCTCGTGGCCACCATCTTCATCCTCAGCGGCTTCTCCAAGATCACCGACTTTGGCGGCACCGCCGCGCACATGGCCGAAAAAGGCATCCCCGCCACGCAGCTGCTCCTGGTGGGCGCCATCGTCGTGGAGCTGGGCGGTGGCGTGCTGTTGGCCACCGGTCTGCTCACCCGCTGGGCCGCCGTGGCGCTCTTCCTCTTCCTCATCCCCGCCACGCTCATCTTCCACAACTTCTGGGCGCTGGAGGGCGCGGAGCGCCTGACCCAGCAGACCAACTTCCTCAAGAACCTGGCCATCATGGGCGGGCTGCTCATCACCTCCGTGGCGGGCGCGGGCGCCTACAGCCTGGACCGCCTGCTGCGCGGCGACCTCAGTGCCCATGCGCCACGGTGGCGGACGGGCTGATGGGCGCTTCCAGCTCCAACCAGCGCACCACGTCCTGCAGCCACAACATCCCCACCAGCCGCCCGTGCTCCACCACCGGCAGCTGGGAGACGCCCCGTCGGGCCAAGAGCTGCAGCGCCTCATCCGCGCCCTGGTCCGGCGCCACCACCACCAGGTCCTCCACCGGCGTCATGATGTCGCGCACCCGACGGAACATCCAGTGGGTGCGGTCCAGCGCGCGCACGTCGCGCAGGGACACCAGGCCCAGGAGGAACCCCGTGCTGTCGACGACGGGGAAGGCGTGGTGGTCCCGCTTGAGCATGAAGTCATCCACCAGGTTCACCACCGCCAGCTCCGGCCCCACCGTGGCCACCTGCGTGCGCATCAGCCTCCGCACCGGCACGTCCGCCAGCGCCTCCTGCACCACCACCTGCTCGTAGCTGGCCGCCGCCGCGGCATGCAGGAACCAGCCCACCAGCACCAGCCACAGCCCGCCGGTGACGCCGGTGCCCAAGAGCGGCACGCGCGCGCCCAGCATCATGGCCAGGCCCAGGAAGACCAGGGTCAGCGCCACCACCTGACCGGCGCGCGCGGCCCAGCGCGTGGCCTCGGAGAGCGAGCCGCTGAAGTGCCACAGCACCGCGCGCAGCACGCGTCCCCCGTCGAGCGGAAAGCCCGGCACCATGTTGAAGATGGCCAGCGAGATGTTGAGCGGACCCAGCCAGGCCAGCAGCGTGGCCAGCGGGCCCATGCGCTCGGCCAGCTCACGCGGGTCCTCCCAGGGCTCGTCGGTGACGCCGCCCAGCAGCGTGGCCGCCCACAGGAACGCCACGCCCAGTGAGAGGCTGGTGAGCGGGCCCACCACCGCCATCACCGCCTCCACGCCGGGAGAACGCGGGTCCCGCTCGATGTTGGCCACGCCGCCAAAGAGGAACAGCGTGATGTTGCCCACCGGGATGCCGTGGCGACGCGCCACCAGCGCGTGGGCCAGCTCGTGCGCCAGCACCGAGGCGAGGAAGAGCACGCCCGCGCCAAGGGCCACCACCCAGCACAGGGTGGCGCTCCACTGCGGGTGCCACGCCGGAAAGAGCCCCAGCGCCAGGTTCACCGTCAGGAGCCAGAACAGGAAGATGAGGCTCCAGTCCGCGGAGATCCGGATCCCCCAGAGTCGACCCAGCCGGATGGCGCCCGCCATGTTGCCGCGCTCCCGCCTCCCCTCCGACGACGACGTCAACCGGGTTTAGCGGCCGTCGACGCCGCGGGCAAAATCCGCTTGCACGACGAGCTTGGGCGCGTACACCAGGGTGAGCGCGCCTCCCCTCTCGCGCGCGGAGATCCGGAACCATGCTGCGTAGGATGAGCTGCCTGCTGACGGCGGCGGCGCTGGTCTCTTGCGCGCGCCCGGCCCCGCTGGTGCCCGCGCGACTCAGCACCGCCAGCGGACCCGCCGAGGCCACCGCGCTCTCGGAAGGCGTGTACGTGATGGCCAACAGCAACGCGTGGGACGGCGACCCGCGGGACCTGCCGCGCACGCTCAACCCCGTGCTCCTCGCCATCGAGAACGACAGCGGCCGCCCCATCACCTTGCGCCTGCGCCACATCGCGCTGCGTCGCCCCGACGGAAAACGGCTCACCGCGGTCCACCCGCTCTCCATCACCGACGAGCTGGAAGGCACCACCATGGTGGCCGCGCCGCTGAGCGTGCCCATGGAGCCCCGTCGGGGCTCGGCGGGAGACCAGGGCAACATCTCCCCGCTGCTGCCCTCCCGGGACACCGCGCCGGGCGGCTGGGACCTGCCCCTGCCCAGCCCGGACATGCTCTCCCGCGCGCTCAACGAGGGCGTGCTCCACGACGGAAGGAAGGCGCGCGGCTTCGTCTACTTCCCGCTGCTGCCCAAGGACGTGCAGCGCGTGGAGCTGACGCTGGAGCTGGTCAACGCGCGCGACGGCAGGAGCTTCGGGCGCGTGGTGATTCCCTTCCGCCACCGTGGCGGTTGAAGCCCACGCCATCCGGGGTTACGTGACCTTCATGGCTGAAGCCAAGCGCGTGGATGTCACCTGCCCGGAGTGCGGCCGTGTGCAGCCGTTCCTCGCGCACACCTCGGTCAACGTGACGTTGGAGCCGGCGCTCAAGCGGCAGCTGATGAGCACGGAGCTGCTGCGCTTCACCTGCGCGGCGTGCGGGTTCAGCAACCTCACGCTCTTCCCGCTCACCTACCATGACATGGACTCCCGGCTGCTCTTCCGCATGACCGCGGGGGGACCGGACCCGGGGCCGCTCACCGTGGAGCAGCGGGAGCAGCTGCTGGGCTACGTGCTGCGCGTGGTGCGCAACCTGGATGAGCTGCAGGAGAAGGTCCGCATCACCGACGCCGGCCTGGATGACCGCGCCGTGGAGCTCATGAAGCTGGACATGCTGCGCATCATCCGGGAGGAGACCCACGCGCCGGGCGTGGAGATCCGCTTCCACCGCGTGCACGAGAAGCCGGACGGCGCACGCATGCTGCTCTTCGAGGCGTGGCGCGTCCCGGGTGTGCCGCCGGGCAAGGTGCTCAACATGGACAGCCCGTGGCGCAACTACCAGGGCGCCGAGGAGCGCGTCCGCCTCCACGCCTCCGACGCCAGCCCGCGCTGGCTGCGGGTGGATACCGCCTACGTGGAAGCGCTGGTGGTCACGGTCTGAGGGTGTGACGGGGGAAGGAAGTCAGGAGTCAAGCGGTGTGGGGGGAGTCACGAAGCGGGTGAGCGGAAGCAGCGGCGCCCTGGAGAGGGTGTCTCGGAATATCTGGCGGCGATTGAACCGGAAACCCCGGTCACCCGGCCGCGAGGCGGAGGAGACCCTTGTTCCAGGC
>JBFMGU010000066.1:0-43302 GCA_040752415.1 Myxococcota bacterium | reverse complement strand
AAGGCGGGCGCGGCGCGCCAGGGACAACAACGCGCGGAAGCCCAGGTGCGACAGCGGCTGGAAGCGCAGGCCACCGCCTCGGCGAGCGCGGGCGTGGGCACGACGGGTCCGTCGTCACCCTACAACGGCCAGCCCGTGCTGGACCGGAATCCGCAGTACCCCGCCGACAACAAACAGGCGGCCACCGGCGCGGTGATGGACGTGCTGGACGAGATGCACACCCAGCGCAAGGCCACCGGCAAACACGTGCTGCAGCCGATGCTTGGCGGCGCCGCCTTGTTGTGCACGGCGTGGGCCGACGAGTTCCAGCGCGACGGCGGACCGGCCACGCCGCAACAGAAGGCCAACATGGACTTCCTGAAGAACACGGCAAATGAGGCGCTGCGGCGCTCCGGCTCCGACGTGGAGATCACCTCCATCACCGCCAACCACCATTCCCGTCCCGGCACCGTGCCGCTCTACACCAACGGCCATGACTGGATTGAGATGGACGTGCAGTACCGCAACGCCAAGGGTGAGACCGGCTCGGCGCGCATCCGCACGGAGACCAACTACGGCGGCGCCATCTCCTTCACCAACGCGGATTACCGGTCCGTGGTCCTGCCGTGACGCCGTGAAGACGCGGGCGCACCCGGGCGGATGGAACCACCCAGGTGCCCCGGACCGGCCGTCCCGCGTCACAACGGAGCGTGCGCCTCAGGCGTGGCGGTGCGCTCCGACGAGAGCGGAAGGAACTGGCCGCTGCCCGCTTCGTAGTGGAACACCTGCCCCGTCTCGATCTTGTAGACCCAGCCGTGCAGCGTGAGCTTCTTGGCGCGCATGGCTGAGCGCACCGCGGCATGGGTCTGCAGGTTCTCCAGCTGCACGAGCACGTTCTCCTCGGCGGTGGCGGTGGTCAGCCGGTCTCCGTCCAGGTGCTGGTAGTGGTCCTGCATGATGCGTCGCGTGGCCTCCGCGTGCGTCAGCCAGTGCGTCACCGACGGAAAACGCTCCGTGCCCGCGGGATGGAGCAGCGCCTTCATGGCCCCGCAACGGGAGTGGCCACACACCACCACGTGCTTCACCCCCAGCGCCTCGACGGCAAACTCGATGGAGGCCTGCTCCCCGCCCGCATCCGGGCTGTAGGGCGGAATGATGTTGCCGGCGTTGCGGATGATGAACAGGTCCCCCGGGTCCGTCTGCGTGATCAGGTTGGGGACAATGCGACTGTCCGAGCAGGTGATGAACAGAACCTCCGGCTGCTGACCATTGGCCAGCCGCTCGAAGAGCAACCGCTGTTCCGCGAACACCTGCGACTGGAAACGATGAATTCCTTGAACAAGCTTCTGCATGGATGACTTCCTCGACGGCCGCACAGGCCGCATGAAGACAAATGGACAAGCCCTCCAGCGGAATGCTGGAAGCCCACGACGTCATGAACGGGTTGGGAACCGGCTCAGGCCGGCATCACCGGTTCTTCCGGAGGGTCTTCCCCCCGCGGCACGGTGCGCCGGGGCATCCGGGAGCGTTCCACGGCGCGCTGCACCTGCATCCCGCCCGAGGCCACCGCCAGCACCGACGAAACGGGCCGATGCCGAACACTCCGGGCCTTCCCGGGAGCGGAGAGCGGGGTGGTGTGCCGGTGGTGCGCACCGTCGTCACCTTCGCGGCACTCGGTCTGCTCCTCTTGAGCGGCAAGCGTGGAAACCACCCGCATGCCCGGGGCAAAGCCGAGCATCAGGATCAGCAGGCAGCGGAGGAGCCAGGCAAGCGTGCGCATGGGCGACGTGACGGCATCAATAGGTACAGCCCCTGGTCCGCGCAAGTGGGAGACGCGGATTTGGGCTGGGACGGCAGATGAAGCGCACCAACGCGGAACCTGTGGCGCAGGCGTGAGAAAGGCCCCAGCGCGCGGACTTCGTCCTCAACCCGGCGCACGCGGCCACCACGTCATGACCCGCCCCGAAGGACGCGCGAGATACGTCGTCAGGCGACGAACATCATCTTGCGCCGTCACCGGCATCCGATATGAATTGCGCCCCTTTCGCGGGAGACCGCCGTGCCCAAGAAAACCCCAGCCGTTGCATTCATCATGGTCACCTTGCTGCTCGACGTGCTCGGGCTGGGGCTCATCATCCCCGTGCTCCCCAAGCTGGTGACCAGTTTTGGCGGCGGCGACATCAGCGAGTCCTCCGGCACGTTCGGCTGGTTCGTGGCGGTGTACGCGCTCATGCAGTTCCTCTTCTCGCCCGTGCTGGGCTCGCTCAGTGACATGTACGGGCGGAGACCCATCATCCTGCTCAGCCTGATGGGCGCGGGACTGGACTACCTGATGATGGCGTTTGCTCCGTCGCTGGAGTGGCTGTTCGTGGGGCGCGTCATCAGCGGCATCACCGGCGCCAACATCACCGCGGTGAACGCGTACATTGCCGACGTCAGCCCGCCGGAGAAGCGCGCGCAGAGCTTCGGGCTCCTGGGCGCGGTGTTTGGCATTGGCTTCATCCTGGGACCGGCGCTGGGCGGGCTGCTGGGCGGCATGGGCCCGCGCGTGCCGTTCATGGTTGCCAGCGCGCTCAACCTGCTCAACGCGGCGTATGGCTTCTTCATCCTGCCGGAGTCGTTGCCGCGGGAACGTCGCACCGCGCTGCAGCTCAACAAGGCCAACCCGTTGGCCACGCTGGGCGTGCTGGGCCGCTACCCCATGGTGCTGGGTCTGGCGGTGACCTTTGTCCTCGTCAGCCTGGCGCACCAGGGACTGCAGAGCACCTGGGTGCTGTACACCACCTACCGCTACCACTGGACGGAGATGCAGAACGGTCTCTCCCTCTCCGTCGTGGGAATCTGTGCCGCGGTGGTCCAGGGCGGACTGACCGGCGTGCTGGTGAAAAAGGTGGGTGAGCGACGCGCGCTCCTGTTGGGCATGGCCATCACCAGCGTGGCGTTCATCCTGTACGGCGTGGCCACGGAAGGATGGATGCTCTACGCGTTCCTGGCCGTGGGCAGCCTGGGCGGCATTGCGGGTCCCTCGGCGCAGTCGCTCATCTCCCGGCACGTCTCCCCCAAGGAACAGGGCGCGGTGCAGGGCGCGTTGGCCGGACTGATGAGCCTCACGGGAATTGCCGGGCCGGTCTTCTTCACGCACCTCTTCGGCTATTTCACCAGCGCGCGCGCACCGCTGCAGGTGCCGGGCGTGGCGTTCTTTGCCGGAGCATTCTTCGCGGCGTTGGCGGTGGTCTTCACCATGCGCTCCTTTGCGCGCCTGCCGGAGGAGCCCACCGGTTCCCCGACGACAGCCGGCGCGCCCATGCACGGCTGATCCGTGGAGCCACTGCCCATCCACGCGCTGCGCGCGGAGTTCGACCGCACCGACCCGGTGGGGCGTCTCGTCGTCAGCTCACCCACGGGCAGCGGCAAGTCCACCGAGGTTCCGCGTTGGTGCGCGGGTCGCGTGCTGGTGGTGGAGCCGCGGCGCGTGGCGTGTCGCACGTTGGCGCAGCGCGTCTCCGAGCTGGAGGGCACCCCGCTGGGCCGCACCGTGGGCTACCGCGTGCGCGACGAGTCCCGGCTCTCCGACGAGACGCGCATCCTGTTCTGCACTCCCGGCGTGGTGCTGCGCGCGCAGGCCGAGCTCTCCCGCTTCCAGACGGTGATCCTGGACGAGTTCCACGAGCGCAGCCTGGAGCTGGACCTGCTGCTGGCGCTGATGCTGCGGCATTTCCGCGGGCGTCTCGTCGTCATGTCGGCCACGTTGCAGGATGAGCGCGTGGCCCGGCACCTGGGCGGGACGGTGCTGCGCGCGGAGGGTCGGACCTTCCCGGTCACGGTGCGCCACCTCCCCGGCAAGACCGTGCTCCCCGACGAGGACGGGCTCACCGCGCGGGTCAACGCGGCGCTGGAGACGGCGCGCAAGGACCCCGGCGACATCCTGGTCTTCCTCCCCGGCAAGGCGGAGATTGCCGAGTGCGCACGCGCCCTGGAGCGCCAGCCCGACGTGGACATCCTGCCGCTCCACGGCGAGCTCACGCTGGAGCAGCAGCGGCGGGTGTTCGCTCCGTCGTCACGACGCAAGGTGGTGTTGGCCACCAACGTGGCGGAGACATCGGTGACGCTGCCGGGCATTGGCGTGGTGATTGACAGTGGGCTGGTGCGCCAGACGCGCTACCACCGGGGACGAGGCCACCTGGCGCTGGTGCCCATTGCCCTGGACAGCGCCGACCAGCGCGCGGGGCGAGCGGGTCGCACGGGACCCGGCGTGGTGTACCGGCTGTGGAGCCCCGCGGCGAAGCTGGCGCCTATCACGCCGCCGGAGATCTTCCGCGAGTCGCTGGTGCCCATGCTGCTGGGTGCCGCCGCGTGGGGTGAGCCGCTGGATTCGCTGCCGCTGCTGGACCGCCCGCGTGACGACGCGCTCCACGCCGCACGCGCCGACCTCGTCGATCTGGGGGCGATTGACGCGCGCTCCGCGATCACCGCGTGTGGGCGCGAGCTGTTCGGTCTCCCGTTGGACCCGTGGCTGGGTCGCCTCCTGGTGGAAGCACGTGCACGCGGGTGTCTCCCCGACGCGGTGGACCTGGCCGCGGCCCTCTCCGTGGACCGCCCGCTCTTCCTTCCCGGTGAGCCGCCCGAGGACCTGCGCGAGGCCGGGTGCGACGCCACTGCGCTCATCCGCGCCGTGCGCCTGGGTGAGCCGGCAACCCACGGCCTGCACCCGCACGTTCTCGACGAGGCACGCCGGATGTCCGACCGCCTGCGCCGCGCCCAGGGCCTGCCGGAGCGTCCCCGTGACGACGTGGAAGTGGCGCGCTACCGACTGGCGCAGGCCGCCATGCTCGCGGACCCGCGCAGCGCGCACGTGCCCCGGAGGCGGGGCGGGCACACCGCGTGGAGTCACGGCGGGGCGGAGGTGGAGCTCAGTCGCCAGAGCGCGGTGCAGCGGGTGCGGGAGGTCGACGCCGTCGTGGTCATGGACAGTCGCGCGGTGAGCCAGGGGCACGGAGAGAACAACGTGCTGGTGACGTGCGCCATGCCGGTGCCGCTGCAGTGGCTGGTGGAGGCGGGGCTGGGGACGGAGAAGCTCGCGGGTGTCGCGGTGGAGGCGGGCCGCGTGGTGGCGCAGATCGAGCGGGTGTACGCCAAGCGCACGCTGGCCACGCGTGAGGACGTCCCCCGGGGCGCGGTGGCGCGTGAGGCGGTGACGACGTTGTTCCTGCGTGGCTCCATCTTTCCCGGCGCGGTGAAGGTTGCGCGGGAGCGTTTGGAGGCCACGGCGTTGTGGTCGCGCCTGCACCAGGCGGGGATCACGCTGGAGCTCTACAGCAACGCGCTCCCTCCCGACGACGTGCCCGCGTTGGAGGAATGGACGGCGCGGCGCGTGGAGGCGCTGGGCGTGGAGAGCGGTGACGACCTGCAGCTGCTCAGTGCGGGTGACCTGCAACCGCCGGACGTCCCCGACGAGGTGCGCACCCAGCTGGACCGGCACTTCCCGCGCACCGTGCAGGTTGGCGACGTCACCTTCCACGCGGAGTATGCGCCGGCCTCCCGCCAGGTGACGCTGCGTCCCGCGCCGGGCGCCCGTCGGGAGATCCCGCCCGCGTCGTTCTTCCCGCGCTTTGGCGGGTTCCGGGTCGTGGTGGAGGTGGGTGGAGCGCCGCGCGTGGTGCGGGAGCGCGCGGGCTGATCCGCCGGCATGTGGTCCGGGGTGTGACCCCTGGAAATCCGGTTCTGACGACGAGGAAAGCGCGCGGTGGGGCGGAGGCGCACGCACGGCCCTCAACTTTGGCCCGCAATGTGTCGACCAGGGATCTGACGCCTCCCCAGTCCGTGACGCGGGGGCAAGGTGCATCCGCGCGGGCGCGGGGCCGGAGGGTTCCCGGTGAGAAGCACAACGACGCTGGGACCCGACGCACCCCGCAGCAAGGGGCTGGCCCTGTTCTTCGACGAGCCCGGCTCCTACTGCGCCGCGTTCGAGAACGAGCTGGAGCGCGGCCAGCTGTTCCTGCCCTGTCACACGCCCCCGCCGGTGGGCACGTCGCTCACGGTGGCGTTGGAGGTGCGTCGGCTGGGCACCACGGTGGTCTCCGGCACGGTGGAGCGCGCGGGCGTGGATGCGCAGGGCACCGGCGGGGTGCACCTCAGCGTGGAAGCCAACCCGCACGCGCGACAGCTCTACGAGCGCTGCCGGGCCCCCCACGGCGAGGGGCGCACGCTGCCGCACGGCGCGCAGGAGCCGGCCCCGACGGAGGGCGGGGACAGCCTGGCACCCGGGCAGCTCATCGACGGGCGCTTCCGCATCGAGCGGCACCTGGCTTCCGGCGGGATGGGCGGTGTGTACGAGGCCACGCACGTGTACATGCGACGTCGCGTGGCGGTGAAGCTGCTCAATCCCACGTTCGCCAGCAGCACGGAGATGGCGGTGCGCTTCCAGCGCGAGGCGGAGATCGTGGGGCGGCTGGAGAGCCCCAACGTGGTCAAGGTGTTCGACTTTGGCCGCACCGCCGCGGGACAGCTCTTCCTGGTCATGGAGCTCGTCGAGGGGCCCACGCTGGACCGCGTGCTCATCGACGAGGGAGCGCTGCCGCCCGCGCGCGCGGTGTCCATCCTCACGCAGATTGGCGAGGCCGTGGTGGAGGCGCATGAGCGCGGCATCGTCCACCGGGACCTCAAGCCCTCCAACGTCATCCTGGCGCGTCGTCCCGACGGCACGGACTTCCCCAAGGTGCTGGACTTCGGCATTGCGCGGCTGCTCGACACACCGCTGGGCAAGAGCGCGGGCATCACGCAGGCGGGCGTGGTGCTGGGCTCCCCGGGCTACCTGGCGCCGGAGCTGGCGCTGGGCCGCGCGGACATCGACGCACGCGTGGACATCTACGCGCTCGGCGTCATGGCCTTCGAGCTGCTCACCGGCCAGCCGCCGTTCGTCTCTGACAGCCTGCAGTCGCTCATCCAGATGCACCTCAACGCGCCGCCGCCCGCGCCGGAGCACATCCGCTCCGAGCTGGCGTTGTGGCCGGCGTTGTGTCGCACCGTGCTCACCGCGTTGGCCAAGGACCGCGCGCAGCGTTTCCCCGACATGCGCGCCATGATCCGCGCGCTCTCCCGCTCCCTTGCCGAGCCCGCCAGCGCCACCACCCGCACCACGCCCTCCAGCGCCACGCCCACCTGCCCCTTCTGCGGCGCCGCCAGCGTTCCCGGCGAGACGGGCTGTGGCACCTGCGGGATCGTGCTTGCGCTCCCCTCGGGCGGCGACGTCACCACGCACGTCTCACCGTGGACCGGCTCCCGCCACAACATCCACCGTCACACGCATCCCACGCAGGCCTGGGCTCCCGTGGCGGTGGGCACGCGGACGCAGGAAGCCGCGCCCCGCTCCCCCTCCACGACGACGGGCGCGCCGAGCGCGGGGATGCCCGGCAACCTGACCCGCACCGCCACGCGGGACGGTCGCGCGCTCGCCGACACGCTGGACCGCCTGGCCCCGCTGGTTCCCAAGCCGCTGGCCACCACGTTGCTGGAAGGCCGGGTGAAGGGCTTTGGACGACGCCAGGGCGTGGTGGTGCTGGCGCGGCTGCACGGGTTGCCGCAGCTCGCAGCGTCGGGAGCGGACTTCAAGGAGGCGGCGCTGTTGCCGCGTCGGTGCCTGGCCGCGCTGGTGCAGATTGCCGCGAACCACGGCGCAGCGCTGGATTGGCTGGACCACGAGGAGGCGGTGTTGCTCTTCGACGAGGACGAGCGCGCTTCACCCCTGGCGCGCGCGGCGCGGGCCGCGTTGGCCATCCGTGACGTCGTGCTGGAGGAGAGGAGTCGCACGCGCAACGGCGCTTCCCTCTCCGCGCGGGTGACCCTGGCCCACGGAGCCTTTGCCATGCTGCACGACCAGGGAGCGTGCAAGGGACCCGCGCTTGACGTCGCCACGCGGCTCCTGGACCGCGTGCCGGCGGGGGGCGTGGGCCTGGACGCCGCGCTCTCCCGACTCAGCACCGACGGCTACGTGACGCGCACCGCCGAGGACGGCACGGTGTTCCTGGAAGACGCGCCGGCGTCCTTCGTGCGCCGCGCCTCTCCGCGTGCGGGACGGACACGCGAGATGGACGCGCTGGAGACCGCGGTGTTGCGCGAAGCCACCAAGTCACCGCGGGCCGCGTTGGTGATGGGCGCGCCGGGAATGGGGAAGACGCTGCTGCTGCTTGAGCTGGCGTTCCGCGCGCAGTCCCAGGGCTTCCTGGTGGCGTGGGCGCGCGGGCCGGATACCGACGAGCCGCCGCCGCCGATCCTCGGTCTCCCCGCGCTGCTGGCGGGCCTGTGCAGTCTTCCCGAGCCCGACCTGGTCGAGCTGCTTCCGGGCGTGCTGGCCGAGCTCAAGGTCTCCCCCGCGGTGGCCGCCGCGGCGCTGGCCACGGTGCGGCCGCAGGCGCGCGTGGCGCCGCACCTGACGCCGGGAGAAGCGGCGCACGTGCTGCTCTCGGTGGGCCAGGCCGCGGCCGCGGGGCGACCGTTGCTCCTGGTCTTTGACGACCTGGACGCCGCGCAGCCCGCCACGCACGAGCTGTTCCGCCTCCTGACCGCGCGTGCGGGTGCCGACCTGGCGGTGGTGGGCAGTGCGCGCTCGTTGGCGCCGCTGGGTCGGGGGCACACCGCGCCCGTGGTCACGCTGGAGGCGTGGGAGAAGATGGCCGTGGAGGAAGCGGTCCGGTCCCTGTTGCCGGAACACCCGCTCCCCGCCCAACTCCTCACCTTCATCCGTGACCGCAGCGGCGGCATTCCCGAGGCGGTGGAGGACTGGGTGCACCTGCTGGTGGACTGGGGATTCCTCATCCGCAAGGGCGGCTATCAACTGACGGGGACGCCGCGCTCCATCACGGCATCGGAACGCGCCGCCGCCCGTGTCGACGCCGTGGGAGGAGACGCGCGCCGCTTCCTGGAAGCGGGCGTGCTGCTGGGCAAACGCTTTGAGCGGGACCTGGTGGAACGTGCCGTGACGACGACAACGGTGAGCGCGGTGTGGGAGCGGCTGGAGCGCGCGGGGCTGGTCCGTCCGTGCGGCGCCGGTTACGTCGAGACGCCCAGCGCGCGGCATCGCGCGGCGGTGGAGCTGCGTTGCACCGGGACCGGGCGTGCCGCGCTGCACGCGCGCCTGGTGGATGCCTTGCATGCGTCGTCGGGGACCTCGCGGCCCGTGGGGTTTGCACCGCGGCTCGCGTATCACCTCGCGCACGCCGGCGAGCTGATGGATGCACTCTCGTGGTGGCAGGGCGCCGCTGCTTCCGCCATCGAGCGACGCGATCCGCGTGCCGCGGCCCTGCACCTGCGCGCGTGTGCCGCCGCGCTGGAACGTGCGCCCGGCTCCAATGTGCTCTCTCCCGCGCAATCCACGACGTTGCGGGTGCGTTTCCTCACGCGGGGCACCGCGCTGGCGCTGGCCGCGGAGGACCAGCACCTGGCCAACGGCCTCTTCCACGCGCTGCCCACCGGCGGCGTTGCCGAGGGGGTGGAGCCGTTGGCGGAGGCGGAGCGTCTCGTCGTGTTGGCGCGTCTGCACCGCATGCGGGGAGAGGTTGCCGCGTCGGCGAAGATGCTGGCGTGGGTGGCGCAGACCTATGACAACGCCGCCATCCAGGCGCTGGTGAACGTGGAGCGCGCGGAGCTGCACGCCGCCGCGGGAAACTCCGTGCTCGCGGCCAAGGCGTTCGATCTTGCCGCACGCACCGCGGACCACGCGCGCGTGATTGCCCCGTGGCACGGCGAGGTGGACCTGCGGGCGCGCATGGATTCACGCCTGGCCGACCAGCTCTTCCTGCAGGGCGACCGCGCCGGCGCGCTCGAGGCGTATCGTCGGGCGCTGGTGGGGTTCCAGCAGGCACGTCACCCGTTGGCGGAAGCGCGCGTGATGGCGAGCCTGGGGGCGTTGGCGGCGCAGGAGAGCCGTCCCGTGGAGGCGGCCAGGTTGTTTGCGCGCGCCGCCGAGGTGGCAGAGGGAGCCGGGGACCTGCTGTTCGAAGCGCAGGCGTTGTTGCGTCTGGCGCAGGCCAAGCGACAAGCGAACGACCTCCCGGGCACGGTGCACGCCGCCCACGAGGCCGTTCAGCTTGCAGCCCGCCTCCACTGGACCGAGGGTGTCCGCCTGGCCGAAGCCGCGATGAGCTGAGCCGGCCCGGCGGCGTCACGCACTCGCATAATCACTCCTCGTCGTCATCGTCGCCACGGCCCTGACCGGGATTGTCGTCACTGCGGCCCCGCTCGTCCGGTGGGCCCTCGTCTTCATCGTCATCGCCGCCGCGGCCACGCCGTCCCTCGTCATCCTCGTCGCCGCCGCCCTGCGGTCCAATGTCGTCATCGTCATCGCCGCCGCGGCCACGCCGTCCCTCGTCATCCTCGTCGCCGCTCTGCGGTCCAATGTCGTCATCGTCATCGCCGCCACGGCCGCGTCGTCCCTCGTCATCCTCGTCGCCGCCCTGGGGTCCACCCTCGTCGTCATCGTCATCACCGCCACGGCCGCGTCGTCCTTCGTCATCCTCGTCGCCGCCCTGCGGTCCACCCTCGTCGTCATCGTCGTCGCCGCCGCGGCCGCGTCGTCCCTCGTCATCCTCGTCGCCGCCGCCCTGCGGTTCACCCTCGTCGTCATCGTCGTCGCCGCCGCCCCGCGGCCCCTCGTCATCATCATCACCGCCACGGCCCGGGCGACCGTCGTCCTCATCATCTCCACCACCCGGCGGCTCGCCGTCATCCTCGTCGTCACCGCCGCGGCCAGGGCGACCGTCGTCGTCATCATCGCCGCCACGACCTTCGTCATCATCGCGGTCGTCGCGGTCCCGACCATCGTCGTCGTCATCATCGTCGTCGCGGTCCCGATCGCGGTCGCGGTCCCGACCGTCGTCGTCGTCGTCGTCGTCGTCATCGTCGCGGTCGCGGTCCCTATCGCGGTCCCTATCGCGGTCGCGGTCGTGGTCGCGGTCGCGGTCGTGGTCGCGATCATCGTCATCATCGTCATCGTCGTCGTCATCATCATCATCGTCGTCCACGATGATATCGATGTCGATGTCTATGTCGTCGCTATCATCGTCGTCATGGTCCCAGTCGTGCCACCGCCTCCAATCCACCCAGTCGCGCCAGTCGTCGTCCCAGTCCACCCAGCTGTCGAGGCCCAGATCCCAGTCGAAGTCGTCCCAATCCCGGTCACCCAGGTCGACGAAGCGGCCCCGGATGCTGGTGCACCAATCCCGGTCCCCGATGGTGACGCGCAGGAAGACGGGGTTCTTGATGCCGTCGAGATCGGCGTCAAGGCCACGGATGCGGAAGCGCAGACCGGGGTCGTCGTACCGGATGACCACGTCCAGCAGCTCACCCTTCACGTCCACGCGCGCCACCAGCCAGTTGTCGACCCAGAAGAAGGCCCACGCCGGAATGGTCCAGATGGCGCTCTCGATCTGGATGGTCAGCCCGTCCTCGGTGGGATCCACGTCGCCGCCGTCACCCCAGTAGGGAGCGGCGCCCAGGATCACGAAGCGGTCATCCTCGTCCTCGGGGCCAAAGCGGAAGCGGGCCCGCGCACCGAAGTCCGCGCATACTCCGCCCCGGTGCATTTCCAGGGTGACGTTGGAACCGCCCGGGTCCGTCGAGGTTGCCTGGTCGGTGGGCGTCACTTGTTCGGGGGATTCGGTGCCACACTGCGTCAACGCAAACAGGCCCAAGGCGGCCGTCAGCGCCAGGGTAAGCGGTCTTTTTCTCATGGCTGCTCTCGAGTGACGTGGGCGGACGGGACTGCTGAACGCAGCCTTCCCTTCCTGCTCTTCGAGTCGGTCTATCGATCAGCACCAGCGTGATTCAAGCGGGGCCGGGAACCTGGGCCGTTGCATGGGACGACGACATGGACCGGCGAACAACGTCCTATGCACTTCCAGGCATCATCGTCACACCGGAGCGAACCCGAACAGCACGCGAAGTGTCGACGCGGGCGACCTTCATGTGGGCCGGCATTCAGGCGACCCCGCAGAAGAATGTGCGCGTCCAGCGATCACGCCGCGGAAACACGCTCCCGGCGCGCAGCTCCCACCCCGAACACAAGCTTGCGTATCCGGTCCTGCTCGGCGACGCTGCGGATTTCCGGGGGCGTTTCGCGAGGTCGTCGGGATGTCGGTCAAGAGCTCATCCATTTCCACGCAGCGCGCGGGCGCGGTGGCCCAGCAGGATGCGGGCAACACCTACCTGGTCAAGCAGGGCGACACGCTGTGGAGCATCGCGCGCGCGTTCGGGTTCACGACGTTGGATGGCATCCTGGCCGCCAACCCGCGCATCAAGGACGCCAACCGCATCTTTGCCGGGCAGCG
This sequence comes from Myxococcota bacterium, assembly GCA_040752415.1. GTDB lineage: Bacteria > Myxococcota > JACRCW01 > JACRCW01 > JACRCW01 > JBFMGU01. The sequence goes on along the minus strand of JBFMGU010000066.1, from coordinate 31,003 downwards.
GATCAACATCCCTTCCGCCACCAACGTGGCGCCCACCCGCAAGACCGACACGGCCACCCGGGACGGCTTTGACACCGCAACGCCCCCCGTCGCCACACGGCCCGCGCCGGTGCCCGCCGAGGTCCCGGTGTCGTCGGCGCCGGTGGTGAGCGCGGCCACGCTGAGCGCGCAGGAGGCCACCGCGCGGGAGTCCGCGTTCCCGCTGCCCAAGGTGCTGCGCGACCCCGCGTGGAAGGCCCTCACCGGCACGCACGCCACCGAGAAGAAGGTGGCACTGGGCGAGGTGGGAGAGGCCCGCATCGCCGTCGGAAACCGCGTGGCGGAGGCGGATGAGAACCCGCAGCGCATGGCGTTCACCGAGCGCGCCAAGCAGCAGGGGAAGGACACGTTGTGGCTGGAGACCACCGGCGGACTGGCCGTGAAGGAGGGCACCGCCGTCGGGGAGCTGGGCAAGCAGAAGCTGGAGGGCAGCGTCGGCTACAGCCTCACCCGTCCCTATCTCGTCGACGCGGGCAAGAAGGACGTGGCCGGCGTGGCCAAGACGCTGGCGCACCACAACTCCGTGGGCCTGCCGCTCACCGCCGAGAAGGCGCGCGCCATGGAGCCGGGCTCCACCTTCACGCTCAACGGGAAGCTCGCCGGGGAAGCCACGGTGACGTCGGAGCGCGGCTCGGCCACGGCCACCGCCAGCAACACGCAGCAGACCAGCATGCGCTTCATGGGCGGGGACAAGGTCATGGTCACCGTCGAGCGGGGCGCGGAGCGCGGTGCCAACGGCAACGTGCAGGGCGACAACGGCCGCGGCGTCAGCGGTGAAGTGGGCGCGCGGGCGGCGACGTCGCGGGAGACCACGGAGCGGTTCCTGCTGGACCTCAGCAAGCCGGAGGGACGCAAGGCGTATGACCGGCTGGTGACGTTTGATGGCAGCGCGGCGCGCGGCGCGGCGAGCCGGACGGACAGCGGCGTGGAGCGCACCGTCGAGCGCAACCGGGTCACGCGCGAGGTGGGCGCCAACGCACGCACCACGGTGGCCACCTCGGAGTCCACGCAGCTCACCGCGAATGTCAGCGCATCCGGCCGGACCACCGCGGACCACGTCACCGGCGCGCGCACGCGCAGTGGCGAGATTGCGGCCAACGTGGACCTGCAGACGCGCATTGACGAGAAGACCACGCTGGGCCTCACGCCCTCGGCCAGCCGCTCCTTCTCGCTCTCGCTCCCCGACGGGACGGGCGATGCGCGGGTGAAGACGCCGCTAAGCGCGGAGGACGCACGCACCCTGCCCGTGGGCAGCACCTTCACGCTGCGTGGTGCGGGCTCCCTGGGCGTCAAGCTCGGTCACGACGGGCTGGAGGCCGGCGCCACGCGCTCCGGACAGCTCGCCATCCAGGTGGAGCGCATGTCGGAAAGCAAGGTGCAGGTGCGTGCCGACGTGACCGCGACGACGCGCCTGGACCGCGGTGCGGAGCGCACGGTGAACGTGGGTCGTACCGGCGTGGAGCTGGGCTACCAGGGTCAGACCACCGTCACGCGCGAGACCACCGGCAACTTCACGCTGGACCTCAGCCAGGAGACGCACCGCAAGGCCTACGACGCCATGATGAAGGGCAACGTGGGCCCCGCGCGCGAGATTGCCCGACGGGAAGGCGAGTGGAGCACCGAGAGGACGTGGAACAAGTCGGACCAGCTCACGCTCTCCACCACGCCGGTGGAGTGGGCCAAAGCGAAGCTGGAGCTCCGTCGGGAGAACGTGGATCCCGGCGACATGCGTGTGTCCCTGGACCCCGAGCGCAAGGCGTTCACCGACGCGGAGAAGGCGCGCGGCAAGGAGGTGCGCTGGGTGGAGCAGGGCGGCGCCATTGAGCCGGGCGTGGGCCTGGAGCACACGGTGACGGCGGGACCGGTGGCCGCCAAGCTCGGGTTCAACGCGTCGGGACTGCTGGAGTACCGGGAGATGCGCCCGCAGGTGAACGGCGCGCTCACGGGTCCCCGGGGCCCGGCGCTCAGCGCGGATGCGGCGCTGGCCATGCCGCGCGGCGCGGAGTTCTCGCTGCGGGGGCGCGGCACCGTCGGTGGCACGGTGGGAATTGCCAAGGGCGCGGAGGTGGCCACCACGGGAGTGCGGGTGGGCGCCTCGGTGAGCCTGGCGCATGAACGCGAGCACGCGCGCGAGCTGGAGGTGCACAGCAAGCGGCTGGACGGCACGCGCGTGGAGGTGGAGCTCATCCAGCGCAAGGAGGACAGCAACGCAACGGACTTCACCGCGCGCCTGGGTGTCGACGTGGAAACCGCGCGTCTCATTGGGGCGAAGGACGGCTCCGCGCTGGCCAAGGTTGCCGGCAAGGCGGACACCAAGCTGGAGAAGCACCTGTCCGCGGAGTTCCAGGCCGGCCGTCGCTCGACGCGCAGCGTGGAGAACCGTCACAGCTTCACCATCGACCTGGCCACGCCCGAGGGACGCAAGGCGTACGAGTCCCTGATGCGCGGTGATCCCACGCCGGCGGCCACCGTGGCAGGCAGCGTGGGCGCGCAGGACAAGGGTGTGGCGTTCAATTCCACGTCGGAAACGCAGGCCACGGAGAAGCGCAACCACGTGCACCTGGCGGTGGGCGGCAGCAAGCTCTTCCTCTCCGACGCCCTGCGCCGCGACAGCACCACCATCGAGCGCACCGGTGCCGGCATGGAACGCACCGACGCGAGCCTCTACGAGCGCACCCGCCAGGGCCTGTTCAGCAAGCAGAACCTCACCATGGAAGCGGTGCGCGTGCGCACGACGGAGGACCCGGAGGGCAAGGGCTTCTACCGCGTGAGCTACGCCAACACCGACAAGCTCACCAGCAAGAGCCAGGTGAAGGAGCTGCTGCGTCTGGGTGAGGCGCTGCAGGCCATCCCGGCGCACCTGCCCAAGGTGGAGAAGGACGGCTCCCGCAACCTCTCGCGCCTGCTGGGCAACGCGTCACGTCACGGCAAGACCACCACGGAGATGGAGATCTTCCTGACGGAGAAGGGCCTGGCCAACGTGCGCGGGCACGACCGGGAAGCGGCGCTCCGCGCCTACGGGGAGTACGCGGCCAAGGACAACAAGGGGAAGACGCCCGCGTGGGCCGCGCCGGAGACGGCCGACAAGGCGCGGCGGATCCTGGACAGCTACCTCGAGGAGAAGCGGAACGGCATGCCCGGCGACGAGGACAGCCGCAACCGCATGGACCAGCTGCAGTACGAGTACTGGCACGCCTTCCGTCGGAACATCTGGCAGGACGAGGACCACTACGAGAACGCGCGCCACTTCGCCAACGCCACGCAGCGGATGGCGGGGAGCAGCGATCCCGCGGAGTGGAACCGCGCTTTTGCCGACCTGGGCAAGAACGTGGGGCTGGACTTCCACGGCAGCGTGGCCGCGCTCAACAAGCTGGCCGGTAGCGACGAGGTCCTGGTCCACCGCTTCAACGTGAAGGGCAAGTCGGTGGACATCGAGATGAAGGACGAGGGGCTGCTGGACCGTCCGCAGTGATCACGCGACGCGGCGCGCTCCGCCACGTCCGTGGGCTGCGTCGGCACAATCAGCCCCAGGTTGGTGAGGCAGGCGAACACCTTGTTCCGACGCCGCCGCTCCTACAGCGGTTCCCGTTCGGGTTGACCGGCACAAAAGGCGGTGTTCCCCCTCCCTCTCCCCATCCCCCTCCCCCTCCCGGGAAGTCAGTGGCACCGGGTCGACGGGTGCCCTCCGGTTTTCCGACGAGAAAATCGACAACCCACGGACTCCGCACCCGCTGACTTCCCGGGAGGGGATGGGGATGGGGAGAGGGAGGGGGAACACCGCCTTTTGTGCCGGTCAACCCGAACGGGAACCGCTGTAATACTACCTGGTCACCTGACGTCGTCACCCAGTGTCCTTGGAGCAGTCACGCCGGTGGTATCCAGCCGGTATCCAGGGCGTGAGCCGACGCCGCAGCCGTAGGGGCTAAGCTGGGCATTTCCACGTCGTGGCAGCGACGAGAGCGGACGTAAATGCCTAGCCCGGGGCCGACGGAGCCACGCCGTCACCCCCCAACGTCACCCATGCAAGCGGGGTGTGTGCTGAGCATCTTTCCTGGACACGTTGGTTCACTCGAGGAAGATCTGTGGCCCCGGACCAGGCATTTCCTTCCGCTGGCCGCTATCACGACGTGGAAATGCCTAGCCCCTACGGCTGCGGCGCCGGCTCACGCCCTGGATACTGGCAGCGCGAGTCTTTCCCGGCCCCTGCCGTGACGACGTCAAGTGACCAGGTCGAACTAAAACGATCCTACTTCTTCGGCGCTTGGTGGTTCAGCATCCACTGGATGCCGTAGCGGTCGGTGAGCATGCCAAAGCGGCCCCAGAACTGGTCGCCCAGCGGCATGGTCACGTTGGCCCCGGCGGAGAGGCGTTCCCAGACCCGCGTCTGCTCGTTCTTGTCGGAGAAGTTGAGGCTGATGTGCACCTGGTTGCCCTTGACCACGGGCTGACCCGGCTGCGTGTCCGAGGCCATGAGGGTGATGCTGTCGGTCATGAGCGTTGCGTGCATCACGCGGTTCTTGGCCTCCGGCGGATGGGGCATCCCGCCGTCCGAGAAGCGCATCAGGTCCAGCTTGCCGCCGAGGACGTCCGCGTAGAACTTCATGGCCTCTTCGGTGTTGCCGTCGAAGTTGAGGTAGGGATTCATCGTGGTGGGCATGGTTTCCTCCGTGTTGTGCGCGGACGTTTAGTGCAGGACCCGCGCGCCACCAAGCGCCGGTTCGCGCGGCCATGCTGCGGAAAAGCCCGAGGTTGCTCACGGAATTTCCATCAGTGCCCACAGCCTTCCCATGAGCAGCACCGTGGGGTGGTCGCGCTTGTCCTCGGGAATTCCGGCCAGGTTGACGTTGGCCATCCGCTCTCCGCCACGCGCCACGACGACCAACGAGCACGGTGTGCCGCCGATGATCCGGGGCTCGACCCCGTCAGGTTCGTCGTCGGGGACATGCCGCGCCAGGTCTCCGTCCGGTACACACGTGATGAGCGCCTGCGCCTCCGCCGGTGTGAGCGCGCGGTCCACGATGGTGACCTGGTCTTCCGTCGGAATGGCGGTCCTGGCGGAGAACTGCGGCGCGGATACCGCCTGGAGCCGGGCGCGACCCTCGCCGGTCCACAACTGCACCCGCATCAACGTGCACGAGCGCTGCTGCAACCGGTGCGCCTGCAACAGCAGGATGGCCTGCGGTGCGTCGTCACCGACGAGGGCAGCACGTGCTTCGGGGAGATAATCCCGCAGCGGCAACTGTCCCCAGCGGCGCTGCAGCTCCTTCACGAACGCATCGGCGCCCACCAGCGCCAATCCAGCGAGCAGACCGTTGGCCAGCACGAACACGACGAACGCCGCCACCACCGTTCCCAGGACGGAAGCACCCGCGCCCAACCTGGCCACCAGCAACAGGACCGCGGCGCCCAGGCTCCAGAGGCCGGAGGTCCGCACCAGCGAAGCGCGCCACCCATAGGGCTTAGCGTTCCGACGAAGGACGTCGATGTTCAGCTCACGGACGGGCAGACCGCGTCTCATCGTGCGCAGGGGCGCGGAGGACGACGAGGGACGCGGCAAGCGACTCATTCCGCGAAGCAGTAGATCCGCCCGGCGGAGAGTGTCCCGGCCATGCCCGCCTGGTCGCACGGAGTCTCGTGCGTGGAGCTCCAGTTGTCCGACGGGTTCTCCTCGCTGCTCCAGTCCGCGTGCCCCACCCAGGCGTAGAAGTCCTCGGCGTTGCTGGTCCAATCTCCGCACGTGTAGGGCGGGTCGGTCACCGTTCCTTCCGGGGTGCTGCCGGTGAGGATGTCATGCTCCTCGCGCGGGACGGCCGCCCCGTTCTCGTCCAGGATCATCGACGTGGGAATCCCGTTGGCGTGCAATGACGCCACGTCGGCCGCCACCTGCTCGCCAGCGACGTTCAACCACGGCCCCGTCCCGATGCGGTCCCGTGCGTCGACGGTGGAGGTGCTGAGATACGCGCGCCAGGTCCTGCCCACGGAGCCCGCCGCCTCCGCCAGTGACTGGCAGCGTTGGTCCGCGCCGTTCAGGCCACCGTAGTTTCCGCCATTGGCCCCGTTTCCAACGCTGGTGACGAAGAACGTCATGCCCGCGCCGCTGGAACCGCCGGTGCTGGAGGAGCTGTTCCCGCTGGACGAGGTGGCGCCGTTTCCCGAGCTGGCGCCGGAGCTCGACGAGCTGGCGCCGCCCGAGCTGGATGAGCTGGTGCTGCCCTGCCCTCCCGACGAGGAACTGGTGCTGGACGAGGTGGTGGTGCCTTCCGTGGAGCCCGCGCACGCCTGCAGCGCGAGAAGGAATGCCAGGATTGTTGGCCGGTGGTGGTTCATGAGCCCTCCCGTCGCACACGGTGACAAGGCCCGCTCCGCATCTCAAGAAAATGTTCACCGTCCCCGGAAGCGGGCCTCCCGGCGCTCCACGAAGGACATCATGCCTTCCTGCGCGTCCTCGGTCTGCGCCAGGCGCAGCAACGTGGGGGCAAGCTCCGCCTGCGCGGCGGCCAGGCCACGGTCCCGGTAGGTGACGGCGTTGTGGAGCGTGGCCTGCACCGCCAAGGGCGCCTGACGAGCAATGCGGGTGGCAATATCGACGGCGCGTTCCAGCTGCTGCCCCGCGTCCACCACCTCCTGCACCAACCCGATGCGCCACGCCTCCTGCGCGTCCAGCTCGTCGCCAGTGAGCAGGTAGCGCATGGCATTGCCCCACCCCACACGCTCCGGCATGCGCAGGGTGGCGCCGCCGAAGGGAAAGATGCCGCGCTTGACCTCGATCTGCGCGAAGCGCGCGTCGCGTGCGGCCACCGTGACGTCGCTGGCGAGGATGAGCTCAATGCCCAGCGTGAGACACATTCCCTGCACCGCCACCACCACGGGCTTGGTGCGGGGCCGACCCCACAGACCCCAGGGATCATACGCGTCGGGGGGAAGGAAGGCCTGGCCCTGTCCCAGGATGGGCGCCATGGCCACCAGGTCCAGCCCGGCGGTGAAATGCGCACCGTGCGCGTGCACCACGCCGCAGCGCAGGTTGTCGTCGGCGTGGAGCTGGGCGTAGGCCTCACTGAGCGCGTTGAGCATCTCCGGTCCAAATGCGTTGCGCTTGGCCGCGCGGTCAAAGCCCATGAGCAGCACGTGCTCGCGAACCTCGGTGGTGATGCGTCCCTCGGGAGGTGCGTCGGTCATGGAATGCTCCTTGGAAGGGGGATGCCGGAACGCTACGTGGCGACGGAGCGCCCAAACCAGCGTCAGCCGTGCATGCCTGCGACAAGGTGGCCTTCCCGCGGAAGCGCCTGGTAGCCTGCCGCCATGGCTGTACGTCGCTGCCAACGCGCAACGCTGCTCCTGGTCCTCTCGCTCGTACCCATGGCGCTGCTCGGTTGCACCTCCAGCTACCAGTGCGCCGGCAATGACGACTGCGCCGCGGGCAACGTCTGTGCGGAGGGCGTGTGTCGTCGGAGCTGTGACCTGGGGTGCAACGCCGGGGAGACCTGCGTGGACGGCGCCTGCCTTCCCCTGACGACGCAGAGTGTCACGGACGCAGGCGTGGTCCCGGGAAGCTCGTCGTCCAGCAGCGCAGCGAGCTCTTCCTCCAGCGCGTTGTCCTCCGCGTCCTCGTCATCATCCGCGTCATCGTCATCGAGCGGGGCGGGCACCAGCTCCTCCAGCTCGAGCGCGAGCAGCACGTCTTCATCCGCGGGCGGCACCACCACGAGCTCGTCCTCGTCCTCGAGCACATCCTCATCTTCCAGCGCGAGCAGCACGTCGTCATCGACGTCGAGCTCCTCTTCTTCGTCATCATCGTCCTCGTCCTCCTCGTCATCCTCCTCGTCGAGCTCCAGCAGCGGGGATCCCCGCTTCTCCTGCCTCCAGGGCGCCACTCCACCCGGCCTGCAGCCCAGCGCGGGCCCAGACCACGACGCGATTCCCGCGTCCCCGGTGATGCTGGACGGCAACCTGCAGGAGTTCGCGAACGCGCCGCTGTTGACGTTGAAGTGTCCCGACCACGCCGCCGGCCGCGTGCAGGACTGTCTCAGCGAGAACGACAACCGCGCCGACTTCCGTTTCATGTGGGACTGCGACCACCTGTACATTGGCGTCGAGATCACCGACGACGACTTCGACTTCTCCGCGGAAACGGCGGGCGAGCTCTGGCTGGGTGACAGCGTGCAGCTGGCGGTGGACACCTTCCAGCAGGGCTTCTCCGGTGGCGGCAATCCGCAGGATCCCGCCCAGTGGTACTTCGCAAACGTTCATGAGCTGGGTTGGGGCTTTGCCAACGAGCTGCCGGCGGATTGGCGCTGGTCGCCCACGGCGCAGGCGGGTGACCCGTTCATGAACTTTGCCGTGACCCGGGTGCAACAGGATGTCGGCGGGGGCGTGGTGACCTACGAGATTGCGCTTCCGCTGGCCCTGCTCTCCCTGGGCTCCGCGGCCGACGTGCAGGGCGTGAACTTCACGCTGTTGGTCAACGACAGTGACGAGGAGGGTCGGACGGCGTGGATGGAGCTCACGCCCGGTCTCGGCGAGACCAAGGACGCCTCGTACTTCGGCACGCTTGTCTTCCGACGACAGTGAGATTCACTCCGGCGGCGTGATTCCCTCGGCAAGCCGGAACCCCAGCCGACGCGCGAACGTGGCGTCCGCAGAGCTCCTCCCCACGACGTAACACTGCGCCGGGTCCAGCCGGTGACGACGGATCAGCTCCACGCCCATTCCCGGCAGCGGCTTGCGACACCAGCACGCGGGCGGACCGGGACGATGCGGACACCACACCACCTCCAGCGTGTGCCCCAGCAGCGCGTGGGTGCGCTGGAAGATCGACGTGACCCTCTCCGTCGTCAGCCTCCCTTCTTCGATTTCGGGGAGCCAGCAGGTGCCCAACAGCGCGTAGCCCGCGTCGCGCCAACGCGTCAGCGCTTCCGTGGCGCCGGGAAGGATCTCCACGTCGTCCTCGCTGATGGGCGTGCGGGCACCGGCGCGGCTGCGACGCAGGATTCCGTCGTACTCCAGGAGCACGGCGCGTCCGTGGAAGTCCTCCGGCCACCGGCGCACGAACGGCACCTCCTCGACCGAAGCGAGTCCCTCGTCGGTGGACGGCCGCTCGAAGTTGTCGCGGTAGTTGAACTGCGCGCGCGGCAGGAACGCGTTGGGGTCCTTCCGGGCCACCGCCTTGATGCCCGCCGCGTCGAGGAGGCGACCGTAGCGTTCCAGCATGCGCCACACCGCGTTGACCTGCGCGTCCTCCAGTGACGTCGTCAGCCAGATGCAGCGCGCGGGCACGCCCAGCTCATTGGCCGCCTCAATCACCCGCTGCCGCGACTCGCGCGTGCCATAGGTGTTGTCCAGCACCACGTGCGTCCGTCCCTCCGACAACGCCTGGCGCAGCTTGGGCACCAATGCCTTGAGGGAACCTCCCGCCTCGTCGCGATTGAGACGTGCGTAGCCGCGCGCCACCAGCTCCCGCGCCAACGAGCTCTTCCCCGCACCGGGAATCCCCATGAGCATGACGACGTCACCCGCGGCAGCGGACGTCACCGGCCGGGCGCGGTGCGGCTCCCGCAAGGACGCGTGCGTGGGGAACCGTGCATCCAGGCGCGCGCGTTCCTCGTGGGTGAGCATCACCAGCGCGGCGGCCTCCCGTGCCGTCTCCACACGCGTGACGCCCGGCAGCGGCACCATCCACGACGAGAGATCCGCGAGATACGAGAGCGCCACGAGCTGCGCCGAGATGCCCCGCGCCCGCGCAATCTCCAGGAGCACCGGCTCATTCCCACAACGCGCCGCGCCCCTGGGCCCGCCCAACGGCGTGTGCGCCAGCACCATGATGCCCTGCACCAGGCATGCACCCACCACGCCGCTGCGAATGGCGTCGTCGTCCCACAGGCTCAGCGGCACCTGCACCGACGCGATCTCGGTGACCTCCTGCGCTTCGCGCAGCTGCGTCAGGGAGACGTTGCACAGTCCCACCTTGCGGATCAGCCCCTCGTGTTTCAGCGCGTGGAGGGTGCGCACGCTGGTCTTGAGCGGTCGCGCCGGGTCGGGAGCGTGGAGCTGGTAGAGGTCGATGGTGCCCAGGTTCGTCGCGCTTGCCTTGCAGGCGTGACGCAGGTGGGCCGCGCGACCGTCGGGGAGCCAGCGTTCCGGGGTGCGGATCAGCCCGCCCTTCGTCGCCACGGTGATGGTCCCCCGCGGTCCGCCCCAGCGCTGCAGCGCCGTGGCCACGAGTCGCTCGTTGTGACCAAGGTGGTCCGCATCCGGGGCGTACACGTCGGCGGTGTCCAGCAGCGTGACACCCGCCTGCAGCGCCGCGACGAGAACCGCGAGAGCCCGCTCCTCACCCACGTCGGCGTTGGACAGGCGCATGCATCCCAATCCGAGCGCGGCGCGCGACATGCGCAACGTCTCTACCACGCGGGCCCCCCGGCACCCGACGGATGCGCCCAACTCTCACCCGTCTCCCGACCCACGGGACGAAATGAGCGCGGAAATATCATCCGGCGCCATGCGGCCAGTCACACGCGAAACCAGGACGTACAGCCGCTCCGCGCTGCTGGATGCCGCGGGCAAGGCGCGCGCCAAGGGGCGACATCGCGACGCCATCGCGGAGTACCAGAAGATCCTCGAGTACGAGCCCGACAACACCGACGTGCTGGGAAAGCTGGCGCCGCTGCTCATCCACGTGGGCGAGCCCAAGCAGGCCTGGCATGCGTTCGACGCGTGCGCCCGGGGATACCTGAAGAAGGGCTTCGTGGACCGCGCCATTGCTGTGTACCTCATGGCCGCCGAGTACCTGCCCGGCCTCTCCATGGCGTGGGAGCGCGCCGCCCGGCTGCACCTGCAACGACGTCGTCGGGCGGAGGCGGTCAAGGTGCTGGTGGAAGGTTGCGCGGTGATGCGGACCCCGGAGCTGCAGGGTGAGGCGCGGAGACTGCTCCGCTGTGTGCTGGCCCTGGAGCCGCTCCACTACCAGGCACGCCTGGAGCTGGCGGACAGCTTCCTGCGGGAGGGCCGCCACGACGACGCCATCGCCGTGCTCGACGCGATTGCGCCGTTCCACCAGGGGCGGGACCTGCAACGCATCCGGGGGCGCATGCTGCGGGCGCGCTGGTCCACGCTGAATGTGTGGCTGTGGCTGCGCGCGTTCGCGTTCGGGCGCTGACTACTGGCTGAGCAGGACAAGGATCTGCGCGTCGGAGGCCACATAGGGACGGACGAAGATGTTGTCGAACCGGACGTCGTAGTCCTGATTGGCCGAGTCGGGGCCGAAGGTGAAGCTGAGCGTGGCGTCCTGGGTGTCCCCGACGGAACGCTGCGCCACGAGGACGCCGTCCTCGAAGTGGAGCACGTCCCCGTTGGCAAGCCTGGCCTGTGCCACCACGGCGCTGAAGGTCCGCGCGTCCAGGGTGCTGTCCGCCACGTCCTGCCAGGTGCCGTCGTAGTACTGCACCATCTTGTCCGTGGTCCCGTCGGTGTTGATGCCCAGCGTGCTCGTGCCCAGTCCAAACCCGCCCTTCCAGTTCTGCCACGCCGTTGTCGACTGATCGACGATGCTGAACTCCGACTGCACCAGGAACCCCGGCGTGAAGCTCCGGGTGCTGGAGATGCCAAAGAGGCGGTACTGGTTCTCGACCGTCGTCACGCCGGACACGCGCAGCTGGCCACCCACCACACCCGGGGCATTGTCGGAGCTGGTGCTCCACCGCGCGGAATCCAGCGCGCCACCCTCGAAGTCATCCCAGAACCGCCACACGTTGTCGGGATCAGCGGGCGCGGGGCCAGCGCTGGCATTGCCAAGGTACAGGCGATAGCCAGCGTCGGACGCCCCGGCATCCAGCCCGACGCGAAGCGGAAACCAGATGCGCGTGTTGGCGCCACCCCACACCGCCCCGGGCGCCAGCACGCGGTCCAACTCCTCCTCGGACGAGCCATCAACCCACGTGATCCGCACATCGTCACCGGAGGGCAGCGAGAGCCCGTCGGCCACCAGCGACGCATGGTCCAGGACCAGGGAAACGCAGTACCCGGCCGCAAGCGGATCGTCGGCAGCCTGGACGATCACCGCGCGCCACTCCGCCCACCCCGCCCACGCTCCCCCGCCGGACGAGGATGACGAGGAACCGGTGGAGCTCGACGTGGACGACGTGCTGGTCGACGATGAAGCCGAGGATGAAGCCGACGAGGACGACGTACTCGCCGCGCCGGTGGACGAGGAAGACGTTGGTGCGCCGCTGCTCGAAGCGGAGCTGGCGGAGGAAGATGCCGACGAGGTGGCGACCGCGGAGCTGGACGTCCCCGACGTCACTGCGCCGCTGGAGGCGGACGTGCCGCCGGACGTGGTGGCCGCGGAGACGCTGGTCGAAGAGCTGCCGGACGTCGACGACGACCCCACGGAGGCGGATCCGCTCGACGACGAGGAGGACCAGGCCGCGGGAGCCCCGTCCCGGCAGCGCCCCGCGGTGCACACCTGGTCCCGAGTACAATCCCCGTCGGCGTTGCACAGGCGGATGCACTGGCCGTCTTCCAGCGTCTCATCCTGCGCGCAGCGAATGCAGGCACCGTTGCCACCGACGACGAGCGCCAGCACCAACGTCCCCCAACCCACCCGCGCAAGACGTGGTCCCCGCATGGCCGGGGTATACCACGCGCGTTGGAAGGCCGGGCGACATCCGTCACGCGACGGTTGCCAACCGCGGTGCGCGGAGCGATGTACACCCTCGCCATGCGTCGGTTTTCAGCGATTCTCCTGGTCACCCTTCTCGCGGCCTGCCCGGACGGCACGCTGGTGCAAGCCGAGGACAAAAGCGACGATCCCGCCACGGTGGACGGCGACGGTGGCGTCCAGCAGACGGAAGACCCGCCCGACGCCAGCACGACGCCGCCGGTGGAGATGTACACGCCCGAGGAGACCGTCCCCGAGCAGGTGGCCGACCCGCGCACGGGGCCGCCCTATCCCATCGTGCTGGCGCACGGGTTGAACGGGTTCCGCGACGTGGGACCGCTGGACTACTTCTTCCGCGTACCCGCCGCGCTCGAGGAGGCGGGCCACCAGGTCTTCGTGACGGCGGTGGCGCCCTACAACGGCAGTGCCTCGCGCGCGCGCCTGCTGGCCGAGCAGATCGACGCCATCCTGGCGCAGACCGGCGCGCGCAAGGTGAACATCATTGCGCATAGCCAGGGCGGACTGGACAGCCGCTATCTCATCAGCACGCTGGGCTATGGTGACCGCATCGCCACGTTGACGACGGTGAGCACGCCCCACCTGGGCAGCGCGGTGGCCGACGCGATCCTGGACAACGAGTTCCCCGCGGAGCTGGACATCATCAACGGCTATGCGTCGCTCTTCGGTGCCGCGGCCGCCGACGCGGAGAACGACGCCGACGCGCGCGCCGCGTTGGAGACGCTGCACACCGCCAACGCCACCGCGTTCAACCACGCCAACCCCGACGACCCGCGCGTGGTGTACTTCTCGTTCGCCGGCCGGACCAACCTGCAGCGCGCCGACGACGAGTGCGCCGGCGAATGGCCCAACCCCGACGCGGTGGACGGCGCGGAGGTGGCGCTGCTGGGAACGTGGACGCTACTGGCCGGGAGTCTCACCGAGCCGAAGGCGAACGACGGCCTGGTGACGGTGGCGAGCGCGAAGTGGGGCCGCTTCATGGGGTGCATCCCCGCGGACCACCTCGACGAGATTGGCCAGATTGCGGACCTGATTCCCGACCTGATCAGCGGCTGGGACCACGTGGACTTCTACCGCCGCTGGGCCAACGAGCTGCGCACCATGGGTTATTGATGACCGAGGCGCGAACGCTCACGACGCTCATTCCTGCCAAATCGGCGCGGTGATGCCAGGCAGCCTCATGCCACGCTGACCTGCTGCTTCCTCGCCTCACGTGGAGCCCCCCACTGCGTTAGCTACAGGCGGCCTGGCGTCGGAACAGAGTTTGCAGTGACGTTGCGGTCGATGGTCTGCCGGGGTTCCTGCCTTTGCGACGCGCGGGAATGTCGTCTTCGCGGACGGAGGCTCCATGATGAGAATTGTTGGCGTGGTGGTGCTGGGGGCAGCGGCGGCATGCAACGGGCCACCCTCGTCTGGTTCCATGTCGAGCAGTGCGAGCACGGGCTCCAGTTCCTCGAATACGTCTTCGTCTTCGAGTTCCTCCGGCACGACGTCAACCAGCGGCACGTCGTCCACCAGCACATCATCAACCAGCGGCGCATCGGGAAGCACGTCTGCCTCAGTGACGTCCTCCACAGGCGGATGCGTCGCGGATGCGTTCGAGCCCAATGACCGTCCCGGGGCCGCAGCGAACTTCACCAACTTCACCTTCGATCAGTCGTCGGGATCCTTTGGGGGCTGGTTTATGGCCAGCCAGCTCACGTCGTGTCCAACGGAGGTCGCGCTCAGCTCAAGCAGCTCATCATCAGGGGCGCTCTCATCCACAAGCTCGTCGGGGAACTCGGGTATCCCGGGCTGCGTCGCCGATCCGTCCCCCCCCGATGCCGGCCCCGCCCCTTCCGCCCTGCCGCCGCCGCAGAACGGAGATGACTGGTTCAAGCTCGCCTTCCCGTGTTGTGGCGGCGCCGCGAATTACAGCGTTTCCATCACATTCGACCCGGACGTGGGAAACCTGGACCTGTACGTGCATGACCAGGAAACGGGCGCGCTGTTGGGCTCTTCCACGTCGTCAGACGCAACGGAGTCCGTGAGCGGGCAAACCGCGGCGCCAGGCATCCTCATCCTGGTGCGCAACGTCTCCGGCACCGTGGTCCCCTACAGCCTCGGCGGAAACGCCAACGCAACAACGCGCGCCGTCAATGACGCCTGCCGGAACGCCGCGCCCCTACCCGACGCCATCACGCCGCTGAACGACGACCAGCACACGACCCTGAACGGCGCCGCCAATGACCACGAGTTCAGCGAGCCCACTTGCCTGGGCTCCCGCATGCCCGGCTCCGACACATTCTTCTCCCTCGCGCTGGAGCCGCAGCAGACCCTCACCGTCACACTCGACTCGACGGACAACCTCGCGCTCTATCTGCTCAGCTCCTGCACGGACAACTGCTGCTGGGCGGGCGCCGACGAGACCACCAGCGGCGTCGAGACACTGACGTACACCAATGCCACGGGCGTCCGGCAGGACCTGATCCTCGTCGTCGACAGCGCCGAGCCCCCGGACGTGACCTATCCGTATCCGGTGTTCAGTCTGAGCAGCACCATCGAGTAGGCAGGCATCCCGGGGCGTTCGCGCCCGCCCTGGTGTACAACTGGCGTCATGAATCCACGACGCATCCTGCTCACGCTCGTCGGTGGGCTGGTGACGCTGGCGTGCGAGCCCAAGTTCGAACCGCACGGCACGCTGACCATCCAGGGGAAGACCTTCCAACCCACGCGCTGTCACGTCGTGCCCAGCCCCGCGGGCATCGCGCTCCGCGACGAGAACGGCGCGCAGCTGGACCTGGCCTTCGCGCCCACGCGCGTCGACGCGTTCACGGATTACAGCTTCACCCCGGTTGCCACGTTCAACCCGGGCCAGGGAGCACCGGTGCTTCCGCTGGGCGTGTGCGGAACCCTCAAGCTGCGCGGCGAGGGCTACCACGGCTCCGGCAAGCGCGCGGTGAGCGGGCACGTTTCACTTGCGTGCTCGGGCGGCACCACGTTGGGAACGCTGGAGTTCACGGGCTGCTTCTGAGTGGGGACGAAGGGACCCGAGCCAAAGCGGTAATCCTGACCGCACTCCCAAAGGTGCGGGCGCCGCTCAAGGTGGATTCCGGGAGCCCGCACCTGGGTTTTCTCGTCGGAAATCCCCGCGTGCGAAACGCTTTGGGAGTTCGTGTAGGCATGACCGCTTTGGCTCGGATGCCTCTGCCCCGCGGTTCCCTGCCCGCCCTACCCGACGACGCAGCGCATCATGGCGAGCTCGTTGCCGTCGACACCGCGTCACGCAGCGACCGACCAAGCTCGCGCTTCCCCGCCTTGCCAGTGCGGGAGGGCCACGTCTAGCGTCGCGACAACGCACTTTCTCGAGGAAGAACCATGTCCGTTCCGGCTTTGCCCGATCGTGCCCGCGTCGTCGTGGTGGGCGGCGGCATCATTGGCTGTTCGGTGGCCTATCACCTGGCCCACATGGGCTGGAAGGACGTGGTCCTGCTCGAGCGTGACCGCATCACCTCCGGCACCACCTGGCATGCCGCCGGCCTGATCGTGACCTTTGGCTCCACGTCGGAAACCTCGACGGAGATGCGCAAGTACACCCGCGACCTCTACACCCGCCTGGAGGCCGAGACCGGCCTGTCCACCGGGTTCAAGCCCGTGGGCTTCATCGAGGTTGCCACCGAGCCCGACCGTCTCGAGGAGTACCGGCGCGTCTCCGCGTTCAACCGCTACTGCGGCGTCGACGTGCACGAGATCTCCCCTTCCCAGGTCAAGGAGCTCTGGCCGCTGGCCCGCACCGACGACATCCTCGCCGGCTTCTACGTGCGGGAGGACGGGCGCGCCAATCCCGTCGACGTCACCATGGCCCTGGCCAAGGGCGCGCGCATGCAGGGGGTGCGCATCCTTGAGGGCGTGGCGGCCACCGGCGTCACCACCCAGCGCGGTCGCGTCACCGGCGTGACCACGGCGTACGGCAACATCGAGGCGGAGTACGTGGTGAACTGCGCCGGCATGTGGGCGCGACAGCTGGGCGCGTTGGCGGGCGTCAACATCCCGCTGCAGGCCGCGGAGCACTACTACCTCATCACCGAGAAGATCCCCGAGATCAGCGCGTCCTGGCCCGTCCTCGAGGATCCCGGCTCCTACGGCTACTACCGCGAAGAGGTGGGTGGCCTCATGGTGGGCCTGTTCGAGCCGGTCTCCGCGCCGTGGAAGGTGGAGGGCATCCCCGCGGACTTCTCCTTCGGCGAGATCGAGCCGGACTGGGACCGCATGGGCCCGTACGTCGAGAAGGCCATGAGCCGCGTCCCCGCCTCACTCAACGTGGGCGTGCGGAAGTTCTTCTGCGGCCCGGAGTCCTTCACGCCCGACCTCCGCCCCGTGGTGGGCGAAGCGCCGGAGCTTAGGAACTATTTCGTGGCGGCGGGGCTCAACTCCATTGGCATCCTCACCGGCGGCGGGATGGGTCGCATGCTGGCCCACTGGATCATCCACGGGAATCCCGACATGGACGTCACCGGCATGAACATCGACCGGCTGCACGTCTACCAGTCCAACCCGGAATACCGTCGTCACCGCATCGCCGAGTCGCTGGGGATGGTCTACAAGTGCCACTACCCCACCATGTCCCTGCAGACGGCGCGCGGCGCCAAGAAGTCCCCGCTGCACGAGCGTCTGGCCGCGCGGGGTGCCTACTTCAAGGATGTTAGCGGTTGGGAGGGCGCGGACTGGTATGCGCCGCCGGGCGTGGAGCCGAAGGTGGAGAAGGTCTCCTGGGGCCGGCAGAACTGGTGGCCCTACTGGCAGGCCGAGCACCAGGCCGCGCGGGAGGGTGTGATCCTGATGGACATGTCGTTCATGTCCAAATTCCTGGTGCAGGGCCGCGACGCCGGACGCGTCCTCAACTTCATCTCCGCCAACAACGTGGACGGCCCCGCCGGCGTCATCACCTACACGCAGTGGCTCAACGAGCTGGGCAAGCTGGAGGCGGACCTCACCGTCACCAAGCTCGACGACGAGCGCTACTTCGTGGTGGCCACCGACACCATGCACCGCCACGTGGAGACGTGGATGCGCCGCCACATCCCCTCCGACGCGCATGCCTTTGTCACCGACGTCACCGGCGGCTACGCGCAGATCAACATCCAGGGCCCGCGCTCCCGTGAGCTGTTGCAGTCCGTCACCACCGCCGACCTCTCCAACGAGGCCTTCCCCTTCCGCACCGCCCGCGAGATCGACGTGGGCTATGCGCGTGTGCTCTGCATCCGCATCACCTACCTCGGTGAGCTGGGCTACGAGCTCTATGTTCCCGCCGAGCAATCCAACCATGTCTATGATCGGCTAACAGAGGCCGGGAGCGGGGTGGGCCTGCGTCACGCCGGGCTGAAGGCCTTGGCCAGTCTGCGCATGGAGAAGGGCTACCGTGACTACGGCCACGACATCGACAACACCGACAACGCGCTGGAGGCGGGCCTGGGCTTCGCGGTGGACCTGAAGAAGCCCGGCGGCTTCCTGGGCAAGGACGCGGTGCTGCGGCAGAAGGCCAACGGGCCGCTCAAGCGTCGCCTGCTGCAGGTGCTGGTGAAGGACCCCGAGCCGCTCCTCTTCCACGCCGAGGTGGTCTACCGCGACGGGAAGCGCGTGGGTTACGTGCGCGCCGGCTCCTACGGCTTCACGGTGGGCGGCGCGGTGGGCCTGGTCATGGTGGAAGCGGACCAGCCCATTGACCAGGCGTATCTCGACGGCGGCACGTGGGAAGCGGAGATCGCCGGGAAGAAGCATCCCGCCATGGCGTCCCTCAAGCCGCTCTATGACCCCGAGATGAAGCGCATCAAGAGCTGAACACGAACCAGACGGGAGAGCGCACGTCCGGATGATGCGCGCGAGGTGATGGGCATGCGCATCGCGGTGCTGGGATACGGAACCCGGGGAGACACGCAGCCTTTCGTGGTGCTGGCGCGGGCGCTCCGCAAGGCCGGACACGAGGCGTGGGTGGGCGCTCCGGAGAACCACCAGGCCTTCGTCGAGAAATCCAGGGTGCCGTTCCGTCCCCTCTTTGGCGACGCGCAGGAGTTCCTGCACTCCGAGCAGGGCCAGAAGTGGCTGGCCAGCGGCAACGTGCGCGAGCTGCTGGCCGGCGTCACCGACTACATGCACCAGCACCGCGACGCGATCCTGGACGCCGTGGCCGCGGCATGCGCCGGCGCCGACGCCGTGGTGGCGCAGGTCCTCATCTCCGGGCAGGCCGGCGCGGTGGCGGAGAAACACGGGCAGCGCATGGTGCTGGCCTCCACCTTTCCCATGACGCCCACCGGCGCGTTCGCCAGCCCGTTCCTGCGTCGGGACTTCCGGTGGCGCGTGCTGAACCGGTGGTCGCACCAGCTCGTCGAGAAACTGGCGTGGATGTCCCAGCAACCCGACGTGCAGCACGCGCGTCAGCGCCTGGGTCTCCCGCGCCTGCGGCGGCCCCACTGGCGGCACCTGATGGACCGGGGCGTGGAAGGCGTGCACCTCTACAGCCCGCTCATGCTGGGCGGCACGCCCGACTGGGAGACGAAGGAACACCTCACCGGGGTGCTGGTCCCCGACGAGGAGATGCGCGCGGGCCTGGGCGAAGGCGGACTAAGCGCGGAGCTGGAGCGGTTCCTCTCCGACGGTGCCCCGCCGGTGTTCCTGGGTTTCGGCAGCATGCCGGTGCTGGACCCCACCGCCATGCTCACCGCCGTGCACGCGGTGGCCAGGTCGCAGGGGGTGCGTTTTGTCGTCGGGGCGGGGTGGTCCCGGCTGGATGCGGCCCTGGGCAGCTCCAACGTGCTGGTGGTGGAGCGCGCCAACCACGACGCGCTGTTTCCCCGCTGCGCCGCCGTGGTGCATCACGGGGGCATGGGCACCACCGCCGCCGCGCTGCGCGCCGGGGTTCCTTCCGCCGTGCTCTCGGTGTTCGGGGATCAGCCGTTCTGGGGGCGTCGGCTCGTCGCCATGGGGGTGGGGGTGCATCATCCGTTCACCGCGCTCGACCCCGCGCTGCTGGAGCGCGTGGTCACCGCGCTGCACGCACCACCGATGCGGGAGCGTGCCCGGGCCCTGGGGCAGCGGCTGGCCGCGGAGCGGGGCGCGGAACGCGCGGCGCAGCTGGTGGGGGAGATCCTGGAGCGGACCCCGCCGCTGTGCGCGTGAGGGACGCGGGCCGGCGACAACGCCAGGTTGACAACGGCCGGTGCACCACGTCCTCGTGGCGGGAGCCCAACCCGGCCGGGACCCGGTCGGCGGGACGGTGTCGGACACGGCGCCATGGAGATCCGCGCGGATCTGTCAAGGGCCATTTTCTTGGGCCTCCCCGTGGCGAGCCGTACAGTGGTGACATGGCATCCGCCCCGCTCCGGGTTTCCGGGGCATCCCGCCATGTCGCGGCCGCGGGGTTTCTGCTGCTGGTCGCGTTGCTCGCGGGCTGTCCGCAGACCATCTCGCCGTTTCCCACGGCGTACGTCGGCGTGGGCGTGGAGCTGACCGTGGAGGGCGGCACCGCCAAGGTGGTCCGCGTCATCCCCAGCGGCCCCGCCGACAGCGCGGGCATCACCCCCGGCACCCGCGTCCTCGAGGTCGACGGGCACAACGTGGAAGGCAAGAGCCTGGCCGAGGTGGTCAACCTGCTGCGCGGCCCGCCCGGCAGCACCGTGCAGGTCAAGCTGCGCACCACCGCGGACCCCTTCAACGTGACCCTCACCCGTCGTGAGCTCGTCAAGAGCGGCGCCGACGGCGGGCACTACGTCAGCACCAAACGCTAGTCGCGGGGCGTCACGGAGCAGGCCTGAGCGTGAGCCTGGGCGTTGCCGAGGGGGCCGCGCACGACCTAGAGGGGCGCCATGAAAACGCGCCTCTACGCCCTCCCCTTCCTCCTGCTGGCGCCGGCCGCGGTCTGGCTTGGTGCCCGCTCCCTCAACGCCGCGCCCGCCCCCGCCGCCACGCCCGCGGAGGCCCAGGCCTTCGTGCAGCGCGCCAACCAGGAGCTGCACGCCGCGTTTGCCAAGCGCGACCGCATCAACTGGGTCAACCAGACCTACATCACCGACGACACCACCGCGCTGGCCAGCGAGGGGGAGGAGATGGTGATGGAGCTGATTGCGCGGCTGGTGAAGGAGTCGCAACGCTTTGACGGCCTCAAGCTCGACGACGACACCGCGCGCCAGCTCAAGCTGCTCAAGCTCTCCGCCGGCCTGCCCGCCCCGCCCGACGCCACCGAGCGCAAGGAGCTCGCGGAGATCGCCACCTGGCTCACCAGCGTCTACGGCAAGGGCAGCTACTGCAAGGCGGGCGAGTGCAAAGACCTCACCGCGCTGAGCAAGATCCTCGCCGAGAGCCGCAACGAGCCGGAGCTGCGCGAGGCGTGGACCGGCTGGCACGGCATCAGCGTCCCCATGAAGGACAAGTACGCGCGTTACGTGGACCTGGCCAACAAGGGCGCGCGCGACCTGGGCTTCAAGGACTTCGGCGAGATGTGGAAGAGCCGCTATGACATGACGCCCGCGGAGTTCGAGGCGGAGACCGAGCGCCTGTGGACGCAGGTCAAGCCGCTCTACGACCAGCTGCACTGCTACGTGCGGGGCAAGCTGCGCGCGCACTACGGCAACGTGGTCCCGGAGAAGGGCCCCATCCCCGCGCACCTGCTGGGCAACATGTGGGCGCAGGAGTGGGCCAACATCTATCCGCTGGTGGAACCCTACAGCGGCCAGGTCAGCCTCGACGTCACCAAGGCGCTGCAGCAGAAGGGCTACGACGAGCTGAAGATGGTGAAGCTGGGAGAGAGCTTCTTCACCAGCCTGGGACTGGACCCGCTGCCCGCCAGCTTCTGGGAGCGCAGCATGTTCAAGAAGCCGCGCGACCGCGAGGTGGTGTGCCACGCCAGCGCATGGGACGTGAGCTACAACGACGACTTGCGCATCAAGATGTGCATCAAGGTGGACGAGGAGGACCTCATCACCATCCACCACGAGCTCGGTCACAACTACTACTACCACTACTACTACAAGCTCCCGGTGCTCTATCAGGACGGCGCCAATGACGGCTTCCACGAGGGCATTGGCGACACGTTGGCGCTCAGCGTGACGCCGGAATACCTCAAGACCGTGGGCCTGCTGGACAGCGTGCCCAGCAACGAGAAGGCGCTCATCAACCTGCAGATGAAGGACGCGCTGGAGAAGATCGCGTTCCTGCCGTTCGGCAAGCTCATCGACCAGTGGCGGTGGAACGTGTTCAACGGGAAGACGGCGCCCAAGGACTACAACAAGTCGTGGTGGGAGCTGCGGACGAAGTACCAGGGCGTCTCCGCGCCGGTGCCGCGCGCCGACACGGACTTCGACCCGGGCGCCAAGTACCACGTGCCGGCGAACGTTCCCTACACGCGCTACTTCCTCGCGCGCATCCTGCAGTTCCAGTTCCACCGCGCGCTGTGCAAGCTGTCCGGGCACAAGGGCGCCCTGCACACCTGCTCCATCTACGGGAACAAGGAGGCGGGCAAGCGCATGAAGGCCATGTTGTCCATGGGCTCCAGCAAGCCATGGCCGGAGGCGCTGTTCGCCCTCACCGGCGAGAAGAAGATGGATGCCACGGCAATGATCGACTACTTCGCCCCGCTTAGGAAGTGGCTGGAGCAGCAGAACAAGGGCAAGGCCTGCGGCTGGTGACGGGGCCGGGGCTGCGCCAGGACAAGTTGCGCAGCGGGACTGCGGACGTCGTGGATCCCGTGCGCGTCACCCCACCACCGGCACATACGGCGGACCGCGCAACACCACGAACGTTCCGCCGCCCGGCGAGGGATGGCGCGCCTCGCCCTCGTCCAGTCGCGCGCGGCGCCTGGCCCACGTCGGCTGGTCGATGACGTAACAGAGGTGCAGCAGGTCCTCGACAAGCTCGGTCCGCTCCACGCGGTAGCCGATGCGCTTCACCACCGCCTGGGACGCCGTGTTGTCCGTGCGCACGCGCGCGCCACACTTCGCCACGCCGCCGTGGTCGAACATGTAATGACTCATGGCATCAACGGTGTGCAGCATGCTCCACGCGTCGCGGTGTCGCCGGTCGGGGATGGCCGCGAAGATCTCCCAGAACTCCCGCTCCTCATCGGGCGCCACCATGGCCACAAACCCGATCCGCGCCCGGCTCTCGACGAGACGGATCGTCCCCAGCAACAGACGCCCCAGCTTGCGCTCGCGCTGGATGCCTTGCGTGGTGGGGGTCATCGTCAACGCAAACGCGTCCCGGACGTCGTCGGCCTGCAGCTGACGCAGCAGCCATGGCGTCTCCATGCCGCCCAGCGGCTCCAGGTAGATGTGGCGTCGCTGGATGCCAAAACGCATGCGGCATGGATTCTAGCTCAGCGTCGGGCAACGGGGCGAATCCATCCCGTTCCACCGCGGGGGCGCGGGCTCGTCCTGGGGCGCGCGTCGCGTTGAAGGATCGCAGGCGTGCCCTTACGCTCCCGGCCATGAGCCTTGCGCTGAGCCTGGACTACGAGACGCGGGTGCCCACGCTGCAACGCCTCCTCACCGTCTCGGAGAAGACGCGGTGGACGTCGTCGGAGATTGACTGGGAACGACATCTCTCCGACGGAGACTACGGGCGCATCCTAGAATGGCACGGCGCGCTGCGCTCCCGCTACGTGCAGGCCCTCTCCCATGAGAAGAAGGAGGAACTGGCCCGGCAGTTCGTTGCCTACGACTTCTCCCAGACACTCCACGGCGAGCAGTGCGCCATGATGGTGTCCGCCCAGCTCGTCAGCATCCTGGATGACATCGACGCGCGCATCTACGCCGCCAACCAGGCGCGCGACGAGGCCCGTCACGTCGAGAGCGTGCACAAGGCGGTGCGTCGGCTGGGGCCCATCTACCCGGTGTGGAAACCGTTTGACGCGTTCATCACCGACCTCGTCAACTGCACCAGCTGGCCCCGGAAGATGCTGGGCCTGCAGCTCTTCCTGGAAGCCCGCGCGCTGCTGGATTTCCGTCAGCACCTGCTGTTCGTGCAGGATCCCGTGTTCTGCGAAGCCGTCCACCGCATCGAGCGCGACGAGTCCCAGCACGTGGCGTTTGGTGTGCAGTACCTGGCGCGGGGCGTGGAGGCAGCCAGCGAGGAGGAGCGCGAGGAGATCATCCGCTACGGCATCTGGCTCGACGAGGGCATCTGGAACATCGAACGCGCCGAGGAGTACCGCCAGGCCTTTGACGCGTGCGACCTGGATTTCAGCGAGTTCAGGGCCTCACTGCCGCGCCCCTCCCGACTGCACCCCACCCGCGCCATCAGCCGTGATTCGGCGCAGCGGATCGAGACGCTGCACCTGCAGTTCCGTCGCTGGTTCTACGCGGCGCTCAGCCGGTCCGGGCTCACCGCCGTCATTGAACGCCGCCTCGGTCGGCCGCTCACCGACGAGGAGCGCCAGGACGCCCGCAAGCTCAACGCCGCCGTGCTTCCCTGGGTGAAGAACGATGACCCGCCAGCGGAACCCTGACGTCGCGGGGGACGCGGTGGCGCTCTCACCGTGGTCCATCCGGGACCTGTTGTTCGGCGCGTCGCGACGTCCGGCGTGGCTGCGCTTTGTGCGCGAGGCGCTGCGGGTTCCGCCCGACGACCACCCGTTCCACGGCTACGTGGGAATCAATTTCACGTCGGGTGGACTGAAGAACGTGAAGTTCTATTTCTCGTACTCCCGCCACCTGACGCCCACCGAGCTGGACACGCTCCTGCCAGTGAAGGACCGCGGACGGTTCCAGGAATTCCTGGCGCAATGGCATCCCACCCGGCGGATGTTGGCCCTGCACCGCGGCGTGACGTTCGCGCTGAAGGTCGACGCCGATGGAACGCTGACGCACTACTGGCACCTGCGCGTGAAGGGACTGCCCTTTGGACCGCCGGAGAGGCTGGAGCTGAATTCGTCGGACCGCGACAACCACCACGGCGTCTGCGAGGAATTCACCGACGGAAAGGCGCACCTGAAACGCTATTTCTACCTCGAGAACCGCATCACGATTTCGGACTCCCTGGCCGCCGCGGGCATGCCGGAGCGCACGCGTTTCATCGACCTGCTCGAATACATCGAGTCCGACGGGCGCGATAAGTTCAGCTGGGTCACGCGCGACCCGCGCTTGCTCAACACGCTCATCCATGAGCACGGCGGCAACGAGCTGGGCGCCGAGCTCAACGCGATGTGTGCGGCCACGGGTGTGCGGCTCTACGCGCCGGGGTCGTCCCGGGATCTGCGAGACCACGCGGTGTACCTCAGCGACGGCCGCCCGGATTTCCACTACGACAGCATCACGCCGTTCCTGGCGCGGTTCCTGGGCGTGCGCGCCACATCCTCCAGACGATGAACCGGGGGTATCCATGAGCAAGACGTTGCAGACGCTGCGCAAGATCGCACTGAAGCTGCCCGACACCACCGAGGGTGTGGCGTGCGAGGGAACCGCCATGGAAAGACGCACCATCAAGGTCCGCGACAAGGCCTTCCTCTTCCTCGGCGTCACCGACGCGTTGTTGAAACTGGGCGAATCCCTGCCGGAAGCCCGCAAGCTTGCCGCCAAGGAGCCGGACCGTTACCGCGCGGGAGCCGGCGGCTGGGTGAAGCTGATGTTCAGCGAGAGCCAGCCACCGTTGATGGACGTGGTGGGAGGATGGATTGCGGAGAGTCATGGCCTCCTGGCGGGAGCGGCGTCCGCGCGCGCCAAGCCCAAAGCGAAGAAGCCCGCCGGCCGGAAGAGCACCGGGAAGAAGGCCGCGGCACGCCGCTAACCCACGACGTCACGGACAGGTTTTCGGAAACCGGCGGTGCAGCAACGCGGCATGTTGTTGCTGGTGGTGCGCCACCGCCGCGGGAGGCGTGCTGTGATCCTTCGTCTTGCCGCGCTCGCTCTCGTCGTGGTGGTGCTCTCCGCGCGGCCGGCCTTCCCTTGCAGCGCGTTCATGCGCACCACACCCGAAGGACCCGTGGTGGCGAAGAGCTATGACTGGAGTCAGGAACGCGGGCTGGTCCTGATCAACAAGCGCGGCGTCAACAAGCGCGCCCTGGTGATGTCCGTGCCGGTGGCAAGTTGGACCAGCCGGTACGCCAGCCTGACGTTCAACCAGTACGGTCGCGAGTTCCCCAACGGCGGCCTCAACGAGGAGGGGCTGGTGGTGGAAGTGCTGCTGCTGCCGTCCAGCGAGTACCCCTCCTATGACCTGCGACCGGCGATCAGCGAGCTGGGCTTGGTGCAGTACCTGCTGGACCAGGCGTCCACGCTCTACGAGGCGGTGACCTTGGCCAACGAGGTCCGGGTCTCGCCGGTGTATGCGAAGCTCCACTACTTCGTGTGCGACGGGACCGGTGCGTGTGCCACGCTGGAATTCCTCTCCGGCAGGTTGGTGGCAACGCGGGGACGCGACCTGCCCGTGCCCGCCGTCACCAACAGCACCTACGCCGACTCCAAGCGCTCCCTCACCGCCCGCAAGCGCCCCAAGCCGCGCTCTTCCCTCGGCCGGTTCAACGTCATCTCCCAGGGGCTGAAGCGCACCGCGCTCCCGGATCCCGTGGGTCAGGCCTGGTCACTTCTCGACGAGGTCCGGTTCGAGGATTCCACGCAATGGCAGGTCGTCTACGAGGTGGGCCCGCGCCGCGTGCACTTCCGGACACGCACCCATCCCAACGTGAAGACGGTTTCGCTCTCCGCGTTTGAACGCGACTGCGATGCTCCGGTCATGATGCACGACCTGCTCTCCGACGCGCGGGGCGACATCACCGCGCGCTTCGCCCCCTACGACGAGAAACGCAATCTCGCGCTGGTCACCGCCACGCTCAAACCCATGAAGAAGTCGCTGCCGCCGGGGATCGTGTCGGTGGTGGGTGCGTATCCCGGGACGCTAAGCTGCGCGAAGTGAGGGGGTGGTCGGGCGGGTTGCGCGGTCAATCCGTGGCGGGGACCTTCTCGTCCACCATGTCCTCGTCGCTCTCCGCGCGCGCCGGTCGGGAGCGACGGGCGGCCTTGCGCGTCTGCGCCGCCGATCCGCCCTCCACCGGCATCTGCCGCTTCATGATGCGGTCCCACGCGTGCAGCATGCTCATGCTGTAGAGATACCGCGCCACGTAGGTCCACACCTCGTAGGCCACCAGGAACAACCCGCTCAGCGGCGGACACACGCAGCTGGCCAGCAGGAACGGGTAGACCATCAGCACGCGGAACAGCTGGAACACCGCGTAGGTCACCAGCAGCTCCTCGAACTCATAACGGGGCTTGTTGGCCAGCAGCAGCATGGGGGTCCAGAAGTCCGGGAACACGCAGTCCGCCAGGCTGAAGAACACGGGGATCAGGAAGTTCACCCCCAGGATGATCCACTTCTTGTTCTCCACCTCGGGGTGCAGGTCGTCGGCGAACCAGAACGGGAAGTACTTCACCCGCAGCGCCTTCAGCTGCTCCAGGAACGGCGTGGATGCCGCCTCCTCGCTCTGCACGTCGTCATTGAGGTCCTCATCATCCTCCGCGGCGGTGATGGGAGCCTGACGCTGCTCCGCGTGCACCACCGTGGGAGCCACGGCCAGGATGGAAACGCACAGCACGGCGGGCAGGGGAATGACGCGCAGGAGCATGGACCCTCCTCAGGATGGGACGGTGTCCTAGTGGGCGCGTCGTTCCCGGTCCAGGGATGGGCCCCGGGTCCGCGTCAGCGCGCGCCGGCGGTCTTCTTGCTGGTGTCCTTCACGTAGACGGTGAGCCGCTGGCCCACGCGCAAGCGACGTCGACGGTTCAGCCCGTTCCACGCCACCACGCTGCGCACGTCCACCCCGAAGCGCGAGGCAATGTCCCACAGCGTGTCGCCCTTCTGCACCACCACGCGCACCGCCTTGGTGCCGCGCGGCGGCTTGGCCAGCACCACGCGACCGCGTCGCTCGGTGACGTCGTCATCCATGTGACCCAGCGGCGCGCGTCGGCCCGCGGGCACCGGCAGGATCAGGTCCTCTCCCGCCTGCAGCTTCTCATTGGGCAGGTTGTTCTCGGCGATGATGAGCCGCTCCTCGGTGAGGTAGCGCTGGGCCAACGCGGTGAGCGTCTCCCCGTTGCTCACGCGGTGACGCCGGTAGGTGTACCGCTCCTCCTCCCGCAGCTCCCGCAGGCCCTCCTCACAACGCGGCACCTTCCCCACCGGGACGCGCAACAGGTAGGGCTCCGCGCCTTCCGCAATGGGCGGCGTCATGGGGCGACGCAACTCCGGGTTGAGCTCCAGCAGCGTGTCCACGTCGGTGGCGCAGGCCTTGGCCAGGGAGCTGAGCGAGGTGCTGTCCGGCACCGGCAGGGTGTGGAACTCAAAGAGCGGCAGCGGCTCCACGTCGGTGAATCCGTACTTCACCGGGTCCTTGGCAATGATGGCCGCGGCAATGAGCTTGGGGACGTAGTTGCGCGTCTCCCAGCGCAGGTAGCGGCCGCGCGCCAGCGTGAAGAACTCCCGGCTGTTGTGACGACGCATGGCACGACGCACCTTGGCCGGTCCCGCGTTGTAGCTGGCCCAGGCCAGGTGCCAGTCGCTGAACTCGGTATTGAGGCTGCGCAGGTACTTGGCGGCGGCGTAGGTGGCCTTGATGGGATCCCGCCGCTCGTCGACCCAGAAGTTGGTGGTCAGTCCCATGCGCTCGCCGGTGGCGCGGATGAACTGCCACTGTCCCGCCGCGTGCGCGAAGCTGTAGGCCTTGGGTGAGAACCCGCTCTCGATCATGGAGAGATACACGAGGTCACTGGGCAGGCCTTCCGCCTCCAGGATCTTCCGCATCACCGGGCCGTAGCGCCAGTAGCGGGCAATCCACTTGCGGTAGTACTTGGCGCCCACGCCGGTGAAGAAGCGGATCCAGTGCTGCACCATGGCGTTGTCGACGATGGGAATGTCACTGGTGACCGGTCCCAGCGGCCCCATCTTGAACGGCGCGGGCACGGGCAACGCGGGCTTCACCAGCTCCGCCAGCGCCGCGCGCTCCGCGTCCCGTCGCAGCTCCTCCACCAGCTCACGCAGCCGCTCGGTGCCCAGGCTCCCGTGCACGTGCACCCCCACCGGGAGACGCCGCTGCCGCGCATCCAGCTGCTGGTGATCCTCGACGGGAATCGCCGGGGGATAGAGCAGCTCCAGGCGCTCCAGCCGCTTCTCCAGGTCATGCATCTGGTTGAGCTCGGCGGCTTCCGGGTCGGCGTCAATGACGTCGGGGAGCGCGGGTTCCGGCTCCGGGGTCTCCGGCGCGGCGCGCTCCTCCGGGGGCGGCTCGGTGTTGCCGGGTGGCTCGGCGGCTTCCGCGGCTCCCGCGGGCTCCGGCTCCTCCAGCGCTTCCGCGCCGGGATCCACGTCGTCATCCTCGTCTTCCTCGGCGGCGGGAGGCAGCGCGGGCGCGGGAGGCAGCTCCTCACCCGCGAGCACCACGACGGGATCCAGCGCGGTGGCCAGCATCACCACCACCATGGACGCGCTCAGCGGCTTGCTGGGCACCATCACTTCCCCTCCAGGAGCGCCTTGAGCCGGGCCGCGCCGTGACCCGGGCCCAGGATGACCTTCAGCTTCTCCTTGTAGACGAACGACTCCGTGCTTTCGATGTGCGGCACGTGGTGGCACTCCCGGCAGTGCTCCTCCGGCACCGCGAGACGGATGTCCTGCTTCTCCTCGCTGTCGACGTGCGCGCTGCCCGGACCATGACAGCTCTCGCACCCCACCGCGGCCCACTTGCTGGCCTCGGAGGTCTTGCAGAATCCACCCGGCTGCTCGAAGCCCACGGTGTGACAGGCAATGCAGTCGCGGTTGCCGGTGGCCTTGGCCTCCTCGAGGGTGCGCCACGCGCGCGCATGCCCGATCTCACCCTGCGGATTGGGATGCCCGGGAACGCGCGCGTACTTGGCGGCGCGGGCAGCATCCTTGATCACCGCCTTCTTCCAGAAGTCCGCCGCCTCCGCGTGACAATCCACGCACGCCGCGGTGCCCACGTAGCGCGGCTTCCCCTCGGGCGCGGGCGGACAGGTGAGGTCCTGCTCGCAGCGCGCGTTCAGCTCGGGGAGCGAGGTCTTGTAGGCCTGCAGTTGATCGGCAAGCGCACCGTCGCTGGCCACCTTGCTGTCGAGCGGGAGCGCCTCGAAGGTGAAGGCCCGGGGCGCGCTGGACGGTGCCACGCCGGCGTTGGTGGCGGCCTGCCGCTGCGCACGCAACTGCGCGATCTTCTCCTGGCGCGCCTTCACGTTGGCCTCGTCGCCACGGGCCTGGAAGTCCGCCACCTGCGCCTCCATCAGCTTGATGCGCTCCTCCACGCGCTTGGCCTCGGCGGCGGCGCGCGCGCCGTTGTCGTCGTAGCTGAGCGGTGCCTTGGGGTCCTTCACCGTGACCGCCACCTTCCCCAGGTATTGCGCCTGCGCGCCCGCGGCCAGCAGCCAGGTGCCCGGCACCACCTCCTGTGGCGAGGCGGGCGACTCCCCCGGCTCCCATCCCAGCATCACCAGGTCCACGCCCTTCACCGCGCCCATCAGCTGCATCACCTGCGCGCGGGAGAGCTGCGCCAACACCACCACCAGCTGCGCGCCCTCCCCGCGCAACGCCGCCACCTCGCGCGCCAGGGCCTCCCGGGGATCCTTGAGACGCAGCGACTTCCACTCCGCCCCCGGCGCGGCGGGGACATCCTCCGGCCAGGTGACGCCGGTGACGCCCACCTTCATCCCGCCCACGTCCTTGAGCGCGCGCGGGACCACGCCGGCCGCACCCTCGACGTTGGCGGACACCGCGGTGATTCCCGCCTCCTTGAGCACCGCGGCGCGGTACGCGTCTCCCTTGGCCAGGTCGTAGGTGCCCACCGTCGTCAACTCCACACCGGTGGAACGCGCCGCGGCGAGCAGCAATTTCACGCGCGCATCTTCCTGGCACTGCGCGGCGGGAGGCACCTCGGTGCGGTCGAAGAGCAGGCCCCCGGCATCCAGCACCAGCGTGGCGCCGCGCTGCCGCACCTTGTCCACCTCCGCCTTGACGCGGTGCACACCGCCCAGCGGCTCCACGGTGCACCCGCACGGCTCCACCCAGCCGCGTACGCTGCCCTGGAACACCAGGTTCACCTGGGCCGGTCCCGTCGTCGACGCCGGCGCGTCCTTCACCTTGGGGCACGCCGCGGCCAACGTGAGCAGGCTGGCGCACAATGCAACGGTGACGGCCACGGGGCCGGCAAGGGGGCGGTTCAGCTTCAGCGTCATCCTGGGCCTTCCACAGCGACGGGAACCGACGATGTGGCACAGCTGCGTTGGCGGGTTCAACCGTCGTCGGGGGCTTGGGGTGGGGAGAGCACGGAAGGGACGG
>JBFMGU010000065.1:0-44822 GCA_040752415.1 Myxococcota bacterium | reverse complement strand
GTGCCGCGCTTGGCTCACCGAAACAGCGGGCGCGGCACATCTACGCCTCCCCACGCCGTGGGGCAGGTCGGCCGCCACGACGAGAAATCGGTGAAACGTGAGGCGGCCGGGTGGGGGGGCAACCTCGCCACCTGCCGTCACACTCAACCTGAGGTGCCTGCCCCTACCGCTGCGACGTCGGTTCACGCCCTGGATGCCGACGGAGCGAGTGCTCCCCGGGGCCGCTACCGTGACGACGCCAGGAGGCCACGTCCGTGTCAGGCGATGGTGCCGCCGTCGCCGAGTTGGCGGGGACCGCCGTTGTCCAGGCCCGCGTCGGGCAGGGACCAGGGGTCCGGGTTGCCCCCGTCGCCGGGGACGGTGCCAGGCGGGCGGCCGTCGTTGCCGCCGGTGGGGTCGAAGCCCGCGTCGGGGGGCTCCGGGACCGCGCCATCCAGGATGGGCTCCACGCCGGGGTCACGGCCCGACGGGTAGTACGCATCCATCACCGCCGCGTCGAAGGAGAAGGGGCCGGCGTCGTCGGGCTCGGGGGGCTCGTCGGGGACGTAGGCATCCACCGGGCCAGCGTCGCTCTCGGGCTCCGGCGGCTCGTCGGGCGGGTTCTCGGAGGTGTACGGGCCGCCGTCGCCCTCGTCGAGGTCCAGCGGGCGCACCCCACCGGCCGAGGTGGACGAGGACGACGAAGAGGAGGACGAGGAAGAAGACGACGACGAAGCGGAGGAGGAGGACGCGGAAGATGACGATGAGCTCGAGGAGGACGACGACGAGCTCGCGCTGGAAGAAGCGGCCGAGGACGACGACGCGCCCGCGCTCGATGACGCCGAGGACGACGAACCCCCCGAGCTTGCGCTGGACGAGGAGGACAACGACGCCCCGCTGCTCGACGCGCTGGAGGAACCCGACGACGTGGACGACGCCCCACCGCTGGAGGTGCTGCTCGCGTCGGCGGAGGACCCGGTGGAGGAGCTGGAGGACGCGCTGGAAACGCTGCTGGAGGCAGAGGAAGCCACCACTCCCGACGAGGAGGTGGACCCCACGATCACCACGCCACCGTCCTCCCCAGGCGGCAGACAGATGTTCTCGACGCAGCGCGCGCCCACCTCACACTCCGCGTCGGTGCCGCACAACGCGCGACACTCCTGCTCATGGCACACGAAGCCTTCCGAGCAGTCGCTGGCCTCCGCACAACGGTAACCGGCATCCAGCGGGCAACGCGCGAGCAGGGCGCACAATCCCATCAACGTGGTTGCGCGAATCACCAGCGGAATGGACCGGAAGCCCCGCGTCATGCTCGCGAGCATAGTCAAACGCGGTTGGAGTTCCAGCCTTCCGCCGCGCGGAACGGTTCGGTCTCGTGGAAGCGGGTGTAGTCCACCACGCGCGCACCGTCGGAGCGAGTCGAAAGCACGTCGACGAAGCGCGTGTCCCACCGGATGTCGTCGGGGAAGTAGGAGTAGAGCGCGTGCACGGTCTGGCCGGAGCCCTCGTCCGTGCCCACCAGCGACGCCACCAGCTCTCCGCTGACGGCCGCCATGGACTCCCGGGTCAACCCGTACAGGGGGCTGTCCGGCGTGATGGGATGGATGGCCGTCCACGTCAGCGCGAACAGGTGCGTGTGGCTGCGGGAGAGCTTGAGCTCATGGAAGCGACGCATGCGGTCGCCTTCCTGCGTGACCTCGTCGCGGGCCAGCACCACGCGTGCCTGCGCTTCCACGATCTGGCTGGTGCGCTCATTGGCCATGCGCAGCATCAGGCAGGGGACACCGTCGCGCGGATGGATGACGGCCACCTTGCTGAACAGCACGCGCGCCGTGGAACGGGAGAACTTGGCAAACGCCAGCCCCGTCATGAGCGCCAGCCCAACCATGCCCACCACCGCCTCCACCGCGACGAGGACATTGGCCGCGAACCCCACCGGCGCCATGTACCCGTACCCGATGGTGGCCATGGTCTGCACACTGAAGAAGAACGCGTCGACGAGGTTGCCCTGCCGCGCGTTCTCGATGTGGCTCCCGGTCACGACGTACAGCGTGGCAAAAACCATGTTCGCCACGACGTAGAGCGCCGCCATGATGAAGATGAACCGCGGCCAGGGTGCCGTCAGCAGGTAGTGATACGCGTCGGCGAAGGGGTGCGCCTCCAGGCCACGACGGATGACGACACCACGGCTGGTCTGGACGCGGACCTCGGGAATGCGCGAGTCGTTGGGAGCCAGGGTCACGGTGACAGGATAATCGCCCCGGCCGCGGTTGCGTCCAATTCCCGCCATGACAAGCCACCGAGGACGGCATTACGCTGGCTCCGTCTCCTGCCATGACGAGAACACCATGAAGAACCGCCGTCCTTCGTCGCGAAGCGTTGTGCCCCTGGTTGCCCTGGCGTTGTCCCTGGCCGCGTGTCCGTTGACGCCGGGTGGCACCACCAGCAGCACGTCGTCATCCGGCGGCGCGCCCAGCTCGTCCAGCAGCAGCCTGGGTGGGGAGAGCAGCAGCAACAGTGGGAGCAGCTCGTCGTCCAGCAGTGGCGCTTCGTCGGCCAGCTCCAGCGCGTCGTCGTCAAGCAGCGGCGCCTCCAGCGGTGCCATCTCCTCGAGCAGCGCGTCCTCCTCGAGCAGCAGCAGCGCGGCGGGCACGTCCAGTTCCTCGGTGGCGTCCAGTTCGTCGTCGAGCGGCACGAGCAGCAGCGCGTCGTCATCCAGCAGCAGCGCTTCCACGTCATCCAGCAGCAGCGTCTCCACGTCCTCCAGTGCGGCAGGCAGCACATCCAGCAGCTCCACCGCCAGCAGCACCAGCAGCAGCGGAGGATTGAACTGCTCGCCAGCGTCGGGCGCGGTGCCGGCGTTGCAGCTCAGCCCGTTCGCGTCGGGGTTGACCCGGCCCATGATCATCAAGAGCGTTCCCGGCGACAACACCCGTCACTACGTGGTGCAACAGGCCGGCCAGATCCGGCTCATCAAGGACGGCACGTTGCAGGCGCAGGCGTTCCTGGACATCAGCAACCTGGTGCACCAGCCCTCCGGTGGCGACGAGCGCGGCCTGCTGGGCCTGGCGTTCCATCCCAACTACCTGCAGAACGGTCGCTTCTTCGTCTTCTACACGCGGGAGCAGGGCAGCCCGGGGGACCAGGTGGTGGCGGAATACCACCGCTCCGACGCCAATCACGACGTGGCCGACGCCGCGGCGGTGCAGGTGCTGATGACGCTGGCCGACGCCGAGAGCAACCACAACGGCGGCACCATGGAGTTCAGCCCCGTCGACGGTTACCTGTACATTGGCCTGGGCGACGAGGGCGGGGCCGGCGACCAGCACGGGCCGTATGGCAACGCGCTCAACCTGGGCGAGGTGTGGGGCAAGATCTTCCGCATTGATGTCTCGACGACGCCGTACGCCATCCCCGCGGGCAACATGACCACGGTGCCGGCGGGCAACCCGTATCCCAACGCCGCCGTGGTGCCGGAGATCTGGGACTATGGCGTGCGCAATCCCTGGCGCATGAGCTTCGACGCCTGCACTGGTGACCTCTACATCGGCGACGTGGGGCAGGGCGCGTGGGAGGAGATCGACGTGGAGCCGGCCGGACAGGGAAACCGGAACTACGGCTGGAAGACCATGGAGGGCACGCACTGCTACCAGGACAACACCGAGAGCTGTGACCGCACCGGGCTCACGCTGCCCGTCGTGGAGTACAGCCACTCGCAGGGATGCTCCGTCACCGGCGGGTACGTGTACCGCGGCAGCATTCCGGGTCTGCGCGGCCGGTACTTCTACGGTGACTACTGCTCGGGTCTCATCTGGAGCTTCACGTACGCCAACGGCCAGGCCACCGACGTGGTCGACCATTCCGCCGACTTGTCCTCGTTCGGACTGTCCATTGCGTCTTTCGGGCAGGACAACAACGGAGAGGTCTACGTGGTCACCCTGAGCGGAAACATCTACCGCATCGACGCGGAGTGACCGTCACCGCGTCAGGTCCAGCACCACCGCCTCCAGCGCGGAGGTGATGCGCGCAAGCTGCTGGTAGTCGAGTTTCTCCTCGGTGTCGGTGGCGCGGTGGTAGTGGCGGTAGCGCAGCAGCGCGGTGTCGGTGATCATCACGGCGGGATAGCCCTGCTGCCAGAAGGACCAGTGGTCGGAGGAGCGCACCCCCGGGACGAAACCCGGCAGCACCATGCGCGTGCTGGCAACGCCGCAACGTTGCGAGAGCGTGCGATGGATGCGCCACACCAGCGGAGCGGAGGCGGGGTTGCCCACAATGGCCACGTCGTCAGTGGGCAGCGGATTGAACAGGCGCAGCGGCAGCGGGTAGTCCAGGCTGCGTCGTGAGTGCTGGTGGAATCCCAGGGACTCCAGGCTGATCATGGCCCGCACGCGGTCACGACGACGTCGACACGCGGCGGCATAGACCGCACTGCCCATGCGCGGGGTGCGCGTGAGGGGTGGCTCCTCGTTGACAAAGAATACCAGGCGCAGCGTGCGCATCAGCGCCGCCCCGACGAGAGCGCGGGCCAGCATCAGCAGCGCGGCGCAACCGCTGGCGTTGTCGTCCGCACCGGGGGAGAAGTGCGCCGTGTCGTAGTGCGCGCCCACCACCACCAACTCGTGCGGCGCCACCATCCCGGGGATCTCCACCTGCAGGTTCTCGGTCAGCGTGCCCTCGGTCAGGAAGCGCTGGTGCGTGACGCCGTGACCCGCCGCGGTGAGGACCTCCTCGATGAAACGGGCCGCGGCCTGCAGGTTGGCCCGCGTGGTGGCGTCACGGAGGTTGCGCTCTCCAATGACCGAGCTGAGCGTTGTCACGGACTCCCGGAGCAGGAGCGGCAGATCCGCGACGGGCCCACCCAGACCCTTGAAGGAGCCAGGTCCCGGCTGCAGGTCCATGTGGGGGTATGCGCGTTGGTGACGTGGGCGGCAACTGGCACGTCCACGACGTCACGGCGCCGGCCTTTTCCCGCCGCGGTTGCGCAGCAGGTCCCACAGCGTGAGCAGTGCATGCGCCGCGAGGATCACGAAGGTGAACTCCACGAAATAACGGAAGCGCGGCGACCCGTGGAACGCGCCGTAGAGCACGCTGAGCGTGACGTAGATGCCCACGAAGGCGCTGAGCTGCCGCCACTGACGACGGAGCAGCCACAGTCCCAGCAGGGTGGGAATGAGCTCCAGGACCCAGACCACCTTGCGCGCCAGCGGATACTCGCTGGGCATGTACGGCTCGAACCACCACAACGCCACGAGTCGCTTGGGGATGAGCTCGACGATGCGCCCGGGATTGGCCCGGATGTTCTTCATGGCCTCGTCGAGGAAGATCTGCTGGCGCTCGATGTCGCCGCTGGCGTTCCACAGCCGCTGCTCCATCTCCGGCGTCAGCTTCTCCGGGATGGGCCGACCGTCCGCGGCAAACACGCCGCCCTCCGCTTCGGGGTGCGTGGCCACCCAGAGCACGTGCGTCCCGCAGGTGGTGAGCGGAACAAAGCCGCCCAGCGTGATGGCGTTGCGGGTGATCCACGGCACCAGGGTCAGCGCGAAGACGACGACCATCTGGGCGAAGCGGGTGAGCCAGGTGCGCGCGTCGACGGTGCGGTTGAGCCACGACCACAGTCCCAGCGGCGCCATCAGGAACACGTACGTCGTCTTGGAGAGCGCGCACGCGCCCAGCAGGATGCCGCTGAGGACCCACGGGCGCAGCGCGGGGTCGCGCATGGCGCGCGCCATCAGCAGCATGAGCAGCATCAGTAGGAAGATGTCGACGGTGAGCGGCTGTGGTCGCGCGCTCCAGTAGACGGAGATGGGATGCACCGCCCACAGCCACGCCGCCAGCAGCGCCGCGCGAGGAGGAACGAACTCCCTGGCCAACGTGCGCAGCAGCAGCACCGAGCCCGCGGAGATGAGCGCGTGGCTGAGCTCGACGTACAGGAAGTTCTTCCCGAAGAGCCAGAAGAACGCCGCGAGATAGAACGTGTAGAACGGGTACTGGCACGCCGTGGGCGAGAGGGGACCAAAGCGCTCCCACGCGTAGCCGTGGCCAGCCACCAGGTGCAGCGCGATGTCCTCGTGCTCGAAGCCGGTGACCTGGTCGAAGTTGCGCAGCGCGAGGATGACCGCCACGCGGATCACCACCGCCACCACGAAGAGCACGCGCATGTCCTGGGTGAGCGTGGTGAAACGTCCTGACGTGGCTGCGGCGGGGGACATCAACGGGCAGGGTGGGCGCGCGAGGGAGCGCGGGTCAAGGAATCGGCTCGACGGGAGGCCCAAGGCCAGGCAGCCTATGTCGGTGAGGACGTCGTGGCGGTGGTGAGGAGCTCCAGCACTTCCGGGTCCCCGGCGCGCCGCGCGATGTCCACCGCGGTTTCGTCCCGTTGGTTGCGCGCCACGACGTGGGCGCCCGAGCGCAGCAGGAGGCGCACGGTGTCCTTGTCCTTGCGTGCGGTGGCCAGCATCAGCGGCGTCACGCCGTCGTGGGTGGTGGCGTTCACGTTGGCGCCGGCGGCCAGCAGGAGGGAGGCGGTGTTTCCCGGTCCGTTGCAGGCCCAGTGGAGCGCGGTCCAGCCGTGTTTGTCGACGGGGGAGACATCCGCGCCACGCGCGAGCAGGAAGCTGACCCAACGCGCTTGCTGGGCGGCGGCCATGAGCGGCGTGCGGCCCCACGCGTCGGGCACGTTCACGACCGTGAGCCGTTCCAGCAGCAGCTCCACCACCTCGGGGCTCCGCCCGTCGATGGCGGCCCACAGCAGCGTTTCACCACCGGCGAGCGCGGAGGCGCGGACCTCGGCACCACGCGCCAGCAGCAGCTCCACCATGGGCTTCAGGGGGTCGCCCCCACTGAGCACGCGGTAGCGGTCATGCTCACGACCATGGCAACACGCCAGGTACAGCGGCGTCACACCCTGGGCGTCGGCGTTGGGATCCAGACCCAGGTCCAACAAGGCGCGCACCATCTCCACCTGGACGGCCTGCACCGCCACGTGCAGTGCGGTGGAACCTGTGCGGTCCCTGGCGTCGGGAGCAGCACCGGCAGCCAACAACAGGCGTGCCACGTCCACCCTCCCGTCCCTGCACGCGCGCAGGAAGGCCGTGCGCCCACTCCCATCCCGCGCGTCGACGTCAGCACCGCCCTCCAGCAGCGCCTGCGTCACGCGCGCGGAGTGCACGGCGCGCATCAGCGGAGTGTTTCCCTCCTGGTCCCGATGATTCACGTTGGCGCCCAGCGCCATCAGCCGCGCCACCGTCTCCGTCCGCTGGTACATCACCGCGAGGTGCAACGCGGTCATCCCGCGGGCGTCGGCGGCATCCACCTTCACGCCCTGCGCCACCAGCCGCTCCACGCACGGCAGCGTTCCTTCGTGGGTCACGGCAAGGTGCAGCGGCGTGCTCCCGTTCCCGTCGACGACGTCGGCCCGGATTCCGCGGGACAGCAACCCTTCCACCACCAGCGGGTGCCGCGCGGCGTCGTGCATCACCGTCGTGCCGGTCCGCGACGTGATGGTGGGGTCGGCGCCGCGCTGCAACAGCAACTCCACCGTCGCCACGCGCCCGAAGGTTGCCGCGCACATCAACGGCGTCCGACCTTCGGCATCACGCGCGTTGACGGAGGCGCCCCGTTCCAACAGCAGCGTGACCACGTCGGTGTCCGGCGCGGTGACGGCTTCATGGAGCAGGGTCCGCCCGTGGACGTCGCGCAGGTCCGCCGGCACGCCGCGCTGGAGCACCTGTCGCAGCAACGCCACGTGACCCTCGCGGGCCAGGTAGGCGGCCACCGGTCTGCCGTCGCGTCCACCCACCGTGACGTCGGCGCCGCGTTTCACCAGGAACCTCACCACGCCGGTGCGGTACTCCGACGCTGCGTAGCCCAGGGGTGTCGCGCCCTGCTGGTCACGCGGATCCAACGTGGCACCAAGGTCCAGGAGCGCACGCAGCTGCGCCAACCGACCCCAGTACGCGGCCTGGTGCAACGCGGTGGCTCCCTGGGCATCCTGCAGGTCGACCTCGGCACCGCCGGCCACCAACGCGCGGACAATCACGTCGCGTCCTTCGCGCGTCGTCGGGGTTTGCTGGCCACCGGCCAGGGCAAGCGCGGTGCGCGGACCAAACGAGATGCAGGCGTGCATCAGCGGCGTTCGTCCTCGGGGACAGCGCGCGTTGGGATTGGCGCCCGCGTCCAGCAAGAGCCTCACCAGCTCCAGTTGCCCGGACTCCGCGGCCACGGTGAGGGGCGTGCAACCGTGCTCCAGCTTGCCGGGAGCGGACACCGTGACATCCGGGCTCTCGACGGTGGTGAGCCAACGCTTCACCTCGTCGACATCGCCACGTTGGAGCGCGGTGAGCAGCGCGGCCATGGCGCGATGTTACACGTGTGTTCCCGGACTGGCAGCGACGGACAGCTCACCCGGAGCGAGCGCGCGGCGCCGCAGGCGGTGGTGGGTCAGTTCGGCGACAACATGGAGCCGGCCGCGGTCAACAAGCTGAAGGGCTTCCTGGGCATGCCGGACGAGACCGACGGCGTGATTGACCTCCAGGACGTGCAGCATCTCAAGACGCTGGTGAACCGCCACGGCAAGGTCACCGAGCGCGAGAAGATCAGCCAGTGCGCCGCCATGCTCATGTCCAAGGTGACGCCGGAGGCGATGACCGAGGCGCAGAAGATCGCGGTCCCGTCGGGGTGGCCATGGACGGGTTGGACAAGCTGCCGCCGGCGAGCTGCAGGGCAGCGACCAGGTCAAGGGCATGTTCATCAGCGAAAAGCCCCAGGGCACCATGCGTGCGCCGTCAACCGCGCACGGCTCGGAGAACCGCAACATCGAGTTCACGCTGGGCCAGTGAGCGCCGCCTGGTGGCGACCGGGACCGGACCGACACTCCTGTGGTCGCTTCCACAACGAGACGAAAGCCATTGAGTGGCACCAACGCCGTCACGGAACGGGCGATCGGGATGAGTGGCGCCCTGGAGTGCGGTGCGAAGACGATGACCGTGCCACGACGTGAAGCACCGCCCTGGATCGGTGAACGGTTGGATGACCTGGTGGCAGGGGCCGCACGTGCGGGAGGATGCGCGGACGCGGTGGGGTCTGCCGTCGAATCCCGATCCAGGGCGGTGCTTGACGTCGTGGCGCCCTCACGCGTTTTGCACCGCACTCCAGGGCGCCGCTCATCCCGCTCGCCCGGTCCGTGAACCGTTGGCACCAACGGGACGCGCAGGTTTCCGTCGGGATCCGCCGTGACTATGGTGCGTGCTCCCTTCCGCCCGGAGCCCTCATGACCTCCCGCACCCTGCTCATTGCCCTCCTGCCGCTGGTGGCTTCCGCCGCGGACGAGGTGGAGTTCCGCTTCTCTCCTCCGCTCAACAAGCCGTACACCGAGACGCAGGTGGCCACGCGCGTGATGAGCATGGGCACCATGAAGCGCACCGAGGTGCGAACCACCAAGGTGCAGATGACCTACAGCCGCAAGCCGGGTGGCTACCTGGGAGTGGCCAAGGTGATTTCCGCGGAAGTGGTTCGTGATGGCACTCCGCTCGCCGACCCGATGCTGGACGTCCTCAAGCAGGTCACCATCACCTACGAGCTCAACGAGAAGGGCGTGGCCACCGACGTCAAGGGCCTGGAAGACCTGCAGAAGCGCATGCTGGAGAAGCTGCCACCCGACGCGGCGCAGAAGATGGCGGCGATGGTGAGCGTGGACGCCATGAAGAAGAAGGAGCTCGCGGAGTTCAACGCGCGGACCGGCGCGCTGGCGGGAACGAAGCTGAAGGTGGGTGAGGGCCGCCCCGCCGAGGAGGATTTTCCCACGCCCACCGGAGAGACCGCCAAGCTGAAGGGCACCACGACGTTGGTAGGCAAGGTGGCGTGCGGCAAGGAGCAGTGCGCGCACCTCCGGACCGTCACCGAGAGCGAGGTGCCCATGGGCAAGCTGCTGGAGGAAGCCAACAAGGGCGCCAAGGGCAACGTGAAGCTGGACCCCAAGACCGCGCCGCGGGTGAAGAACACCGTCGAGCGCGTGGTCAATCCCGCCACGTTGATGCCGCACTCCGAGAAGCAGGTGCGCACGGTGACCATCACCATGAGCACGCCGCAAGGCCCCATGACGACGGAAGTGACCGAGACGAAGGAATACACCTACGCGTACTGACTCAGCGCGAGCGTTTCTCCAGCGGCAGCCGCATCACGTGTCGACGCGTTCCTGCGCGTCCCACCTCGGTGAAGCCGGCCGCCTCGAAGGTCCCCACGAATCCCATGAACCGGTAGCTCGGTGACTCCGGGTCCACCGGGTACGCCTCCACGACCTTTGCGCCGTGCTTGCGCGCGGTGGCCACCGCAGCGTCGAGGAGGCGGTGGATGAGTCCTTCTCCGCGTAGCGCCTTCACCACGTAGAAACACACCACCGACCAGACCTCACCGGGCACCTCGCCGTGGTCGGGACCGCCCAGCTTGCGGTAGGTCTCCCGCGGCGCCACCGAGCACCAGGCCACCGGTTCTCCGTCGAGATAGCCCAGGATTCCGACGGGTGTACCCGCGCGGACGCGGCGCCGCATGGCCGACTTGCGGCTCGTGCTGTCGCCCTCACGGGCCTCGGCGCTGGTGGCGCGCCACGCCATGCACCAGCAGTACTTGGGACCGCCGCGCGCTTCGAAGAGCCTCTCGAAGTCCGGCCAGCGTTTCTCGTCGACCTCGTGGAAGACCAGCTTGGGCATGCGCGCTCCGGCCGCTACTTTGGCGCCTTCATCACCCGCCCTGCCACCGACTCGGTCCAGTACACGTTGGTCTCGTCGACGGCGAGGAACGAGGGCGAGAGCGAGGTGGCGAGCACGGTGATCTCCCCGCCGTCCTTGGACGCCTTCATGACCTGGTTGGTGCTGGAGTTGGTCCAGTAGATGTGCGTCTCATCCACGACGACAGCCCACGGGTTCCCCTGCGCACTGGCCACCGTCTCCGGCTCACCGCCGCCGAGCGGCACCTTCATCACGCTTCCCTCCAGGTCGTTGTTCACCCAGTAGACGTGCGTGGCATCCGTGGTGATGCCGTAGGGCAGCCCCAGCCCGGAGGCCAACGTGTCCGGCGGAGAGCCGGTGACGCTCGCGCGCTTCACCGTGCCGTCGCCGTAGTCGGTCCAGTAGACGTAGCCGCCCTGCAGCGCCACGCCGTACGGATTCACCTGTCCCGACGCCACCGTCGTCACCGGGGCGCCGGTGCTCTTGGGCGCACGCTTCACCACGCCGGTGGCCGCCCAGTAGACGTGCGTGTCGTCGACCGCGATCTCGACGGGCGAGTCCTCCCCGAACACCAGCGTGTCCCGCGTCCCGCCCGCGAGGGGAACCTTGCTGATGCTCCCGGTGGCTGCCGTCCAGTACGCGTCGGTGGCGTCGACGGCGATGCCGTAGGGCGCGCCGGTGGCGGTGATGATGAGCGTCGCTTCACCACCGGTCTTGGGCGTCTTCATCAGCGTGCGGTTCGCCTGGTTCACCCAGTAGACGTTCGTGGCGTCGACGGTGAGGTCCCACGGCAGCTGCGGCTCGGAGGCCAGCACCACACACCCGCCACATCCCCCGCCGCTCGAGCTGCTCGACGTGGAAGCACTGCTGCCGCCGGATCCCGATGAAGATGACGACGAGGAGAGCCCACCGCCGCCGCCGCTGGTGCTGCCCGCTTCATCCGTCCCGGAGCCCGTGCTTCCCGCGCAGGCCAACGCCGCCAGCAAAGGAAGAACCACCGTGAGCCTGTTCATCCTCTCCTCCGCGCGACGCGCCGGAGGTTACGGCCGGGCGCCCGCGGACGCCAACGGCGTGGTGTCCATCTCGATGACGACGTCGTGCTCGGGACGGTTGTCGCGCACGGTGGCGCGTCCGCCGGTCACGTCAAGCTGCAGCCAGGGGTCGCCGTCCCGGGACGAGAGCATGTCGTCGGAGGCGGCGGTGTATTTGCCGTCGGAGACGGAGCATTTCGCGTAGCCACCCAGCCGCGGCCCGCCGTACAGCGTGTGCTTCCCACAGGTGATGCTGACCCGGCACGGATAGCCCCCGCGGCTCTCCGGCGTGACGCCCACGGTGCACGGATCGTCGACGCGCACGGGCGCCTGGCCACTCACACGCACAACGCGCCCGGCCACCTCCACGGGCTCACCCTTGGCTCCCCTGCCGAAGAACACGCCCACCACGATGATTGCCGTGACCGCCATGAGCTTGCTTCGCATGTGTGCCTCCTTGGGAAGCGGCCCGTTGCCGTCCCGTTCAGGACCGATTGCGAGGCGCATGCCACTCCTCCCCCGACGGAACCGCGCGAGAAGGTGTCCGGAAAAGCGGACAGGATCACGTCGGCGGTGT
Source organism: Myxococcota bacterium (assembly GCA_040752415.1). Classification (GTDB taxonomy): domain Bacteria; phylum Myxococcota; class JACRCW01; order JACRCW01; family JACRCW01; genus JBFMGU01. The sequence goes on along the minus strand of JBFMGU010000065.1, from coordinate 32,514 downwards.
CCGCCGCAGCGGACGCTTCCGGGATGCGCGGGGTGCAGCTACGTTGCCGCGACATGAAGAAGCAGAAGTTCACCACCGAGCTGATCACCGGGCACGGCGGTGTGTGCGCGGTGATTGTCCCGTTTGACCCGGCGCAGGTGTGGGGCGTGACCCTGACGCCGATGATGACCTCGCACGGCAAGCGCCTGGGCACGCCGGTGCAGGGAACGGTGAACGGCGCGCCGTTCGAGTACTGGCTGGGCTACCGGTGGGGACGGTTCTTCATCATCCTCGAGGAGTCGTTGCAGCGTCGCGCGGGCATCTCTGCTGGTGACCTCGTCCAAGTGGTGGTGGAGCCGCAACCCGGCGTGGCGCGTGTGAAACAGAAGATGGCGGCGAAGAATAAGATCAAGGCCACGTCGACGATGAGAAGGAAGACCGTCGCCAAGCGGAAGGTGCGGGCGCGCGCGTGATCATTCCGCCTTGTCGCGGCCCCAGACGCGCACCTGATTTCGACCCATGCGCTTGGCCAGGTAGACCATCTGGTCGGCGTGGTGGATGAGGTCCTGCTTCTGGATGGCGTCCTCGGGGAAGCAGGCCACGCCAATGCTCACCGTGAGGCGACCGCCGGGCTGCAGGTTGCCACCGGCAAAGGGAAACTCCGCCACGCTCTCCCGCAGCCGCTCCGCGCGCATCACGGCGCCCTCCTTGTTGGTCTGCGGGAGGATGATCACGAATTCCTCGCCGCCGTAGCGCGCGGGGATGTCGGACAGGCGGCCGCGGAAGTGGATCTCCGGAATCTCGCCGGTGTTGGCGAGGATGCGGGCAATGGAGCGCAACAGCTCGTCGCCGGCGGGGTGGCCGAGCAGGTCGTTGAAGTTCTTGAAGTGGTCCACGTCCAGGAAGATGAGCCCCACCGGCGTCTGGTACCGCGCCGCGCGCGCCAGCTCCTGCGTCAGCGCTTCCTGGAAGAAGCGGTGGTTGAACAGACCGGTGAGCCCGTCGCGCAGGGCCAGCTTCTCCAGCTCCGCCATGGCGGCCCGCAGCTCCCGCGTGCGCTCCTCCACCTCACGCTCCAGGCGCCGCTCGTGGTTCTGCACCTCGGTGAGGGCGCGGGCGAGCATGGCGTTCTTCTCCTTCAGCTCGACGACGAGACGCTGGTTCTCCTCCTCCAGCCGGTTCATGCGGATGGCTTCCGTCACGTGCGAGCGGAACTCCATGAGCCGCACCGGCTTGGAGAGGAAGCGGTGCACGCGCGCCATGTTGACGGCGTCACGCAGGTGGTCCATCCGCTCACTGGCGGTGAGGAGGATGCGGACGGCCTTGGGCTGCGCGTCCTGCGTGGCGGCCAGCACCTGCACACCGGTGAAGCCGGGCATCATCTGGTCGGCCACCACGCAGTCCAACGCGGTGGTGCGCAACAGCTCCATGGCCGCGGTGCCGTCGGTGGCGGTGATGACCTCGAAGTCCTTGGCCAGCGACTCCTTGAGCATCCGGAGGATGTCGCGGTCGTCATCCGCCAGCAGGACCCGCGCGCGACCTTCCGTCATGACCGCCCCCGCGCGACAAGGGAAGCCCCGAGCACTCCTTGCCGTACCCATGGCCCCTGGCACCGACGTTGATGGCTGTCAATGCAAAACGCCCCACCGGCCGCCTCGCCTCGAACCGATGGCTTCCGGGCCACGCACCTCCTCCGGCGGCTGACCGATAAGGTCTCGTTCACCCGGGAAGGCGTTCTCAATAGGCTCTCCCCGGTCCCCGGAGGTTCACATGACCCGCGTCCAGTCCCCGCCGCCGCGTGTGCAGAGCACCAACACGAGCACCACGCAGGCCCCGGCCACCTCCAGCTTCCAGCCCGGCCCGGGGCTGCAGGAGGTGCGCAATGGCGGCGTGCTGATGCAGGGTCACGGTGGAGCGTCCGTCTCCGACATCCAGGCGCGGCTCAACGCGGCGGGCGCGCAGCCTCCGCTGGAGGTGGACGGCAAGTTCGGGCCGCGGACCGAGGCGGCCGTCCGTCGGTTCCAGGCGGCCAACGGGCTGGATGTCGACGGGAAGGTGGGACCGCAGACGTTGGCGGCGCTGGAGCGTGGTGGGTCGGTGGAGGGTGCGGCGCAAGGGCGGGCGCGGCAGGAAGCGCGACAGGCAACGGGCAACAACCAGCAGACGCGCGCGCCCACGACGCAGGAACAGGGCACGCGGCCGGAGGGCACGCAGCGCGCGGGTGACCTGCAGCAGGCCGACGCGGCTCGTCGGGTGCGGGGCGCGAGCGCGGGGGGAACGCAGGCGCCGGGCCGGTCCGATGCGCCTTTCGCGGGAGACCGCGCCGCGCGCGAGCAGCAGGCCGAGCAGCTCCTGCGCTCCAATGGGCAATGGCCGCCGCGCGAGGGTCACGTCTACGCCATCCAGATCGACCAGGACTCTCCGCCGGCCGGCGCTTCCGCGCAGGACAAGAGCAACCACCTGCGCAGCTACACGGGCCAGACCGCGGTGTTCCAGGCGCGCAACGGGCGTCTCGTCGAGATCGAGGGGCCCATGCGCTCGGCCTCGCACCCCGGGCAGAAGAGCACCAGCGGCTTCACCGACGTCAACGGGGATGGCCGCTCGGACATCGCGCACCTGCGCGCGGGCACGTACGAGTACCGCGCCTCCTCGCACAATGGCCGCTTCAACCCGGTCAGTGATCGCAACATCAGCGTGGCGCGCGACACCAACCAGGACGGCGTCATCGACGCGCGCGAGAACGCGGCCAGTCAGCAGCGCGGTGATTACGCCACCGCCCTGCAGTGGCACGCGGGCAATTCCACGCGGCCCTCGTCGGTGGGCTGCCAGACCATGCCACCGGATGACTTTGCCCGCTTCCAGCGCGCGGTCCGCACCGGCGACGACAACAGCTTCACGTACCTGCTGGTGCGTCGCCCGAACGACCAGCACGGCGCGAATCCGCTCTGAGCTCCCAGGCACCCCGCCAGACGTGGCGGCGCGGAGGTGGAGACACCACGGTCCGTGGTCTCGGCTGAAAGACGCTCTTGGCTCCCGCCAATGAGATTGGCAGGCAAGACAAGAGCTTACGTCCTGCTCACCATTCGCCGCGTCGCAGGGGCGCAGGACTGACCCTGGAAGGATGACGTGCGGCTGCCGGGCGGCCGGGTGCTACCACAGTCAGTCCTGCGAGGTGCGTCCGCCCGTCGAGCGGTGAGCAGGACGTAAGCATTTCATTGCCTGCCAATCTCATTGGCGGGAGCCAAGAGCGTCGTTTCAAAAGAGCCGCACCCAATCTCATTGGCGGGAGCCAAGAGCGTCGAACACCAATTCCCACGCTCAAGCCCGTGCGCTCGCCGAGGGAGCAACAACCTGGGCGGGCGCGCCGCAGCAATGTGAAGAAACGTTTCCGCTGGAAAACCCGCGTCCGCGCGGCGCTTGCTTTTCCGCGACGTCGACTATGATGCCCGGCCATCGCGAGCAGGCCTTGAGCGCGGGGGGCGCAAGCCCATGGTGCGGCACCGCGCGGGGCCTGGAGAGGCTGCCAGCATGGTCACATTCACACTCAACGGCAAACCCTATTCCGTCGACGTGGAACCCGACACCCCGCTGCTCTGGGTCCTGCGCGACACGCTGGGGCTCACCGGCACCAAGTTCGGCTGCGGCATGGCGCTGTGTGGCGCGTGCACCGTGCACCTGGACGGCGGCGCGGTGCGCTCCTGCGTGCTGCCCATCTCCGAGGTGGCCGGGCGCAGCGTGACCACCATTGAAGGCCTCTCCCCCGACGGACAACACCCCCTGCAGCAGGCGTGGATCGCCGAGAACGCGCCGCAGTGTGGCTACTGCCAGTCCGGCCAGATCATGTCCGCCGCCGCCATGCTCTCGCATTGCCCCCAGCCCACCGACGAGGACATCTCCACCTGCATGGCCGGGAACCTGTGCCGCTGCGGTACCTACCCGCGCATCCGCAAGGCCATCCACCGCGCCGCCGCCACCATGAAGGCGCAGGGAGACAAGCCGTGACCACCCTGGACACCCCGCTCTCCCGACGAGGATTCATCAAGCTGGTGGCGCTCACCGGCGGCGGCTTCTCCCTGGGCTTCCTGGTGGAAGGCTGCGCGCATCTCAAGGGTGCCCAGGCGCTGGGCGGTGCGTTCCATCCCAATGCCTGGGTCCGCATCACGCCCGACAACGTCATCACGTTCTTCCTGGACCGCGCCGAGATGGGCCAGGGCATCCTCACCTCCCACGTGCAGCTGCTGTGTGAAGAGCTGGAGGTCGACCCCGCGCGCGTGCGTGTTGAGTTCGCCCCGGCGGACCGCGAGGCGTTCGGCATCCAGCTCACCGGCGGCAGCACCAGCACCACGAGCCAGTGGGACATCATCCGGGAAGCCGGCGCCACCGCGCGGGAGCTGCTCAAGCAGGCCGCCGCCCGTCGCTGGGACGTGGCCATCAGCGAGCTGCGCGCCGAGAACGGCGTCATCATCCACCCGCGCGCCGGTCGACTCACCTACGGCGAGCTGGCCTCCGGAGCGGCGCGCGAGACCATCTCCGAGGTGAAACTGAAGGAGCCCTCGGCGTGGAAGGTCATTGGCCAGCCGCAGCGGCGACTGGATGCGCCCAGCAAGGTGAACGGCACGGCGGAGTTCAGCATCGACGTGCGCGTGCCCGGCATGTTGTACGCCGTGGTGCTGCGTCCGCCCGCGCTGCGTGGCAGCCTCAAGGGCTTTGACGCGGAGGCGGCCAAGCGCGCTCCCGGCGTGAAGGCTGTGATGGAGATTCCGCACGGTGTGGCGGTGGTGGCGGATTCCACGTGGCGGGCCAAGAAGGCGGCCGCGCTGGTGCAGGCGGCGTGGAATGACGGTCCCATGGCTGGTTTCTCGTCGGAGAAGCTGCACGCGGCGCACGTGGACCGCGTCAAGAAGCTGGGCAAGAACGTCACCACCGAGGGCGACGCGAGCGCCGCGCTGGCCAAGGCCTCCAAGCGCGTGAAGGGCTTCTACCAGCTGCCCTTCCTCGCCCATGCGTGCATGGAGCCCATGAACTGCACCGCGCACGTGCAGGAAGGTCGCTGCGACCTGTGGCTGGGCACGCAGTCGGTGTCCATCACGCAGGAGGTGGCGGCGCGCATCACCGGGCTGCCCCACGCTGCCATCCACGTGCACAACACGCTGATGGGCGGCGGATTCGGGCGACGCAGCACCGGCGACTACGTGGCGGAAGCCGTGGAGATCAGCCAGCGCGTCAAGGCCCCGGTGAAGGTGACCTGGAGCCGCGAGGATGACATGCGCCACGCGCAGTACCGGCCCGCGGGGGTGGCGCTGGTGGAAGGTGGTGTCGACGAGAAGGGCATGCCCGTGGCCTGGCATCACCGCATGGTGACGCAGTCCATTGCCACCGCGTTCATGGACCTGGCCGGTACCTTTGCGCCGGAGTGGGTGCCCCGACCGCTGTTGGACTTCCTGCAGTCGGGCGGCAAGCGCTTCCTGGAGGAGGCCCACCTCACCGACCCCATTGTCACCGAGGGATCCTCACCGCCCTACGCGCTGCCGAACCTCAAGGTGGAAGCGGCGCAGCAGGAGACCGGCGTGCCGGCCTTTGCGTGGCGCTCCGTGGGACACTCCATCAACGCGTTCGTGGTGGAGTCCTTCCTCGACGAGCTGGCGCACCTGGGCGGACAGGACCCGTTCGAGCTGCGCAGGAAGCTGTTGGCCAACGCGCCGCGCCACAAGGCGGTGCTGGAGCTGTGTGCGGAGAAGATCGGGTGGGGCACGCCGCCGCCGGCGGGAAGGTTCCGCGGCATTGCGCAGCATTCCTCGTTTGACAGCTACTGCGCGCACGCGGTGGAGATTTCCGTCGACGGTGGGCTGCGCGTCCATCGCGTGGTGAGCGCGGTGGACGTGGGGCACGTGGTGAACCCCGACCTGGTGGCGGCGCAGGTGGAGAGCGGAATCATCTTCGGGCTCTCGGCGGCGCTGAAGCAGCGCATCGAGCTGGAGAACGGGCGCGTGCGCCAGGGGAACTTCCACAACTTCCCGCTGCTGCGCATGCACGAGGCGCCGCAGATCGAGACGCACATCGTCAGCAGCAGGGAGAAGCCCACCGGCGTCGGTGAGATTGCGGTTCCGCCCATGGCGCCCGCGCTGACCAACGCGCTGTTCGTGGCCACCGGCCACCGCTTCCGTCGCCTGCCGCTGGAGGACGACCTGGCGCTGGTGCTGCAAGGCAAGAAGCCCGAGGAGGTGGTGCTGTGAGAGCGCTGGGTCTGGTGGTCCTGGTGGCGGCGGTGCCGCTCTCCCTGCTGGCGCAGGATGAGGCCACGGGTTCCGCTCCGAGCAGCGACCCGGTGGCCGCGTTTGTCGACGTGGTGAAGGTGCTGCAGTCTCCGCGCTGCGTGAACTGTCACCCCAACGGCGACGTTCCCAACACCGGTGACGACGCCACGCCGCATGCCATGCAGGTCCGTCGCGGGCTGCAGGGCGTGGGCATGTCCTGTCAGACCTGTCACCGCGCCACGCCGGTCTCGACGGAGAAGGGCCTGCCGCCCGCGGTGCCGGGATGGGGAATGCCGCCCAGGGAGACGCCCATGGTGTTCCAGGGGAAGACGGCTTCCGAGCTGTGTGCGCAGCTCAAGGACCCCGCGCAGAACGGCGGGAAGGACCTGGCGGGACTGCTGCACCACGTCGAGGCGGATGCGCTGGTGCTCTACGGGTGGAACCCCGGAGGTGGTCGCACGCTGCCGCCGCTCAGCCACGCGGACTTCGTGGCGCGGTTCCGCACGTGGGTACAGGCGGGTGGTCCCTGCCCCTGACTCCGTCGTCGTTCAACACGCACGTGCCGCTCGGACGGACGGCGCCTTCGTCCCGTTTCGAGTGAGTGACTCTGCCGCGGAGGCGCGCCCACGTCGTCGTCGTCGTCGCGGTTCGCGCGTTGGTCACGGATGATGCGAGGGAGGCCTGCCTGGCGAATCACAAGGACACCTTGCAGGCATGGGGGGCGTTGGCGCTGGCTTGGGGCTTGTTCCTTGCGGGCGTCTTCCTGTGCTTCCTGTTCGGGTTTGGGCTGGCCAAGAAGGTTGCGGCGTTGTTTGAGCTCTCTCCTCGGAGCGCCAACCGGCTCCGTGATGGGTTGAGTTTCCTGGTGGTCCTGCTGGCCACGCTCCCCGCCATGAACCGCGCTGTCAGAGCGACGAACGAGCTGGTGGCGTCCTGGGAATGGCCCGCGGCAATGGGATACGTGGCGGGCGCCGTGCAGGTGGCGGCGATGATCTGTCTTGGCGTGCTCGCGTATCCCTTCTGGGGCTTTCTCGCCAGCCCGTACAAATGACGCTGCTCAATGGCCTGCGGCGTCGACGCGGTTGGTAGCGTCGTCACCGCTGCCGTGGTGTTGCCGCCCGCCACGTCGAGGATGTTGCCCACCCGCGCGGAGCCCATGTAGAGCCGGCGGGCCTCAAACCCACCGGAGTGTTCCATGACCGTTCCGAGTCCCATGTTGGCCCCCGTGATTGCGCTGGTGCTGTGGTCCTTTGTGATCTGGGCCTGGATGTACGCCACGCGCATTCCCGCCATCGTGCGCATGAAGATGGTGCTGAGCTCGGACGCGCCGCGCGGTGAGCAGATGAACCAGTTGCCGCCGCGCGTGCGCTGGAAGGCGGACAACTACAACCACCTCATGGAGCAACCGACGCTGTTCTATGCCGTCGCCATCAGCCTCGCCGTGCTGGGCGATGCCTCGCGCGCCAGCGTCGGCCTGGCGTGGGCCTACGTGCTGTTGCGCGTGGTGCACAGCCTGGTGCAGGTGCTCATCAACAAGATCCCCGTGCGCTTCGCGCTGTTCATCATCTCGTCGCTGGTGTTGTTGGCGCTGACGCTGCGCGCCGCCGCGTTGGTGGTCTGACCCGCACGAGACGGGTTCCCGCGCCGAGAGCGTGGCGGCGTTGCCTCCGGAGGTAAGCGGCTTACCTCGGAAGGTAAGACAGGACGACGGGATGAAGTGGCCAGCGCAGACGTCCTGGAATCACGCGAGCGCGGCGTCGCGTCGCACCGTCATCGTTTCCTGGGCGCGTACGCGCATCTCGACAAGGAACTGTGTCAGCGGCATCAGCAGGCACAGCGCCATGGAGGTGCCGGCAACCACCGGCATGCCGGCCAGCGTATGGTCGGGCAACTCCGTGAGGAGCTGCGTGGAGGCGAACGCCCCCGCGGTGGACGCCAGGTGCTGGACCGCGGACTGAAGAGACATGAAGCGCGCACGCTCGTGGGGAAGCGGCACGCGGGAGGCGAGGGCGCTGTAGCTGATTCCGCGAAAGCCCATGACGCACATGAGCATCATGTAGATGGCCATGACGGACACGGGCGGCACAGGCAGGACGAAGCCCGTGTAGACCACGCCCAGAAAGGGAAGCGTCACGCCTGCCATCACCCACGTTGGGCCCACACGGTCAACCAGCACTCCCGCAACCCGCATGGCCACGAAGCTGAGCATGCCACCGTACAGGTAGAGCTGGCCCAGCTCCTCACGCGGGTAACCCAGATTCCGCTGCACGTACGTGCTCAGGTTGGGGATGAGGATGAAGCCGCTCACCATGGCCAGCGCGCACGTGACATAGGTCCATTGCACCACGGGCCGCGTCAACAGCTCGCGCAGCGAGGGTTGGGTGCTTCCTGCCGCTCGCGGTTGGGCTTCCAGGTGCAGACGCAGCGGCGGAAGCATCAACAGGGCAAGCACGGTGATCACCAGACCCACCGCCGCCACGGAGATGAATGGGGTCCGCCACGATCCCAGCCTGGCCAGCTCCAGTCCGGCGGGGACTCCCAACACGCTCGCCAATGAGAACGCGCCCATCACCGCGCCCATGGCCTTTCCCCGTCGGTGCGAGGGCACCACGTCAGCAGTGGCGGAGAGGCTGAGCGACGCCGCCGGTCCGCCGAAAGCGCCCGCCAATGCCCGGGCAAGCATCAGACTCCCAAGCCCCTGCGCCAATCCGCCTGCCGCCGTGGCCACCGTGAGACCCAGCATGGTGACAGCCAGCGCCTTCCGACGATCGAACCGGTCGAGGAAGAACGAGCACGCCACCCCGGACACCGCGGCCGCCAGCGTGTAGACGCCGCCGATCATGCCGAGCTTGGAGGCGGGGATGCCCAAGGCGGCCGCAAAGTCCGGACCCAGGGGCATGACCATGGTGAAATCCAGGATGTTGGTGAACTGAATCGCGCCGACGAGAAAGACCACGGTGCGTTCAGAGATGTTCAAGGCCGTTGCAGGTGCATCTGCCGCAGGTGGTGTTGGATTCGTACGCATTCAAGTCAAGCCTCCCGTCCTGCTCGTACCGCGGTGCCGCTGGACGGGGGCCGTCGTGCCAACGCGTTGGAATGATGTCATTCCGCTGCCACGCGCCGCTGTCTCGGAGACATCCAGGCGTCTGCGGGATCCATCCGTCACCCCGGCGACACGGTGACGTCGACCTTGTCACCTTGCACGGAAGCAACGCTCAGCATCATGCGCTCCAGGCTTACAGGGGTTCCCGTTGAGGTTGACCGTGGCGCGGTGAACCTGACCCGCGAGGTGATGGACTCTGGCCGCGGAATCGCAGACGGGAATGGCTGCGCCACGGTCCGCTGAACCCGCTCCGACCACCCATGCCCCGTGGGGCACGACATCGACGGCTCAAAGCCCGTGGCGCAGCCATTCTTGTCTGCGGTTCCGCGCCCACGGGCCATCACTTCCCCGGTCAATCAGAGAAGGAACCGCTGGCGCGGCCGGCTCAGAAGGGCCGCTCTTGGCTTAGCGGCGGTTAGGGATCCACCACGTGGAAGGGCACCGCGTTGTTGCTCTCGCGACGAACCTTGACGTCACCAAACGCACGCGTCTCCTTGAAGGAGAGGTACATGAAGTAGCGGCCTGCGGGGAGCGGTTTGGCCCTGAGCTCGTCGGGGGAGGCGGCGTTGGGGTGCTCGAAGTACTGCCCCCACACCTCGTCCCAGGCGTACGCCGGCGGTGCGCAGCGGGCCACGCCCACCCACAGTCCACGCCACTCGTACGCTTTACGCTGCGGCGAGACAAAGTCGTCCCACTGGTAGCGAACCTCGTCGGAGCGCAGGGTTTCACCGGGAACCGGGGAGCGGATCACCGGCGTGGCGGTGGCGACAACATTGCTCACAATGACATGGCCGTCCACGGCGTGACCGTCGGTGGTGGCGATATGCAGCGTGTACAGGCCCTCCTCGATGGGGTCGCGCTGGTCGTCGAGGACGAGCTCGTACTCCGGCTCTTCCCCGGCGGGCTGCCGCTCCTCCCAGATGCCCACGCCCGCGCGCTTGTCCAGGATGACGCGTGAGGGAAACTGCACCAGCCGCAGCTCCTCGACGATGCCGGCGCGCGCCAGTTCACCGCTCAGCCGGATGCGGAACTCCTCACCGTCGGCCTTGCGCGCCACGGACAGGCGCATGCTCTGGACGCCCGCGGGCAGCTTCCAGTCGGCGGGAACGCGGCCGCCGTTGAGCGCGTACGCCCGCTCGAGCAGGTCCAAGGCGTTGCGGCGGACGTGCTCGTCTTCGGGGTTCTGCTCCAGCGTCTCCCGCAGCTTGCGCGTCATGCGGAGGTAGTCACCCTCCGCAAACGCCTCGTGCGCCTCCACCAACGCCGGCGTCACCACCTGGCCCTGCGCCGCCGCGCCCGACGTCATCAGCACCAACGCCAGACCGACTCCCAGAATCCTCGTCATGATCTTCTTCCCCACAGTGATGGCTGCTCCGTTGCAGCAACGGGGAATGTGCCCGCCATCCGGTCCTGCGTTGTCAGCGACGTGCCAGGAACCTGTGAACTCATGGTCATTTCGCGACCACGAGTCGGTAGCCGATTCCGCGCACCGTCTCGAAGCGTTCCGCGCCGAACTTCTGACGGAGCTGGAGGATGTGCGTGTCGATGGTGCGCGTGGTGGGGTAGCTCTCAAAGCCCCAGACGCGGTTGAGCAGCTCCTCCCTCGAGAACACCCGGCCGGGATTCTCCATGAGCAGCTTCAGGAGCGAGAACTCCATCTTCGTGAGCTCCAGCGCGCTGCCGGCGAAGGCCACCTCGCGCGTCTCGAGGTCCATGTGGATGCCCGCGACGTCGAGAACCGGCGTGGGAGCGGGAGACGGGGCGCGGGAACGGAGCTGCACGTGGATGCGCGCCAACAGCTCGCGCGGCTCGAAGGGTTTGGTGACGTAGTCGTTGGCGCCGAGCTCGAGGCCGAGAACCTTGTCGATCAGCTCATGTCGCGCGGTGAGCATGATGACCGGGACGGAGTTGCCGTTGCGGCGCACGTCGCGGAGGAAATCCACGCCTTGCCCGTCGGGAAGCATCCAATCCAGGACCACCACGCGCGGGTGCCCGCCGAGCTGCATGCGCGCTTCCTTCAGGCTCACCGCCTCGAGCACCTCCAGCTTCTCCCGGCGCAGATAGTCTGCCAGCGGGCGGAGCACATTTGGCTCATCCTCGACGACAAGAACCCGGCTCATGCGTCCTCCCGCAGCTCGAGGGTGAAGGTGGTGGGTTGCTTGCTCAGCTTCAGCGTCCCGCCCATGGCCTCCGCCACCGTCGCCACAATGCTCAATCCCAGCCCCAGGCCGCGACTCCTCTCGCCTTTGTAGAAGGCCTGCTGAAGCTGCTCGAGCGACTCCGCGGGACCGGGGCCCTCGTCGCGCACATGGATGGCGAGGCTGTTGCGCGCGCGCTCGACAACGACCGTGACCGGCGCCTGACCGTGGGCCAGCGCGTTGTCGACGAGGTTGCGCACGCACAGCGTCAGCCAGTGGGTATCCAGGGGAAAAGCCCCGTCGGTGGTGGGGAGGGTCAGCGTCACGTGCTCGTCGTAGGGAGAGAGGACCTGGCGCAGGACCTCATGGATGGATGGGGCCAGGGTGCGCCGCACCGACGCGCTCCCGAGGTACTGCGCGCTGCCCGCAATGACCCGGTTGAGGCGCTGGACCTCGTCGCACATGCGCAGGAAGGCGGTCTGCTGCTCGTCGGTGAGCGTGTCGAATCCGGGGCGGAACGCTTCGAGCGAAAGCTGCAGGCTCGTGGCGGGCGTGCGCAGTTCGTGGGTGAGGGTCTGGAGGATGAGCATGCGCTCCTTGCGCTGTTGCCTCTGCGCCGCGGCACGACGGACCGCGAGGAACACGACCGACCCCAACAGCATCACCGCGGCCCCCGCTCCCAACCCCGCCGCGGCACGGCTTCGCAGCTCCAGGCGCGCCTCGTTCGGCGACCAGCAGATGCGTCCCTCCGAGGAGAAACACACCACGCCGGGTCTCCGCTCCCGCGCGATCAGGTCGTACTGCGAGACGAAGGAATCCCACGCCGCGCGCGGGTACACGTCGTAACTCGCGCCCTGCTCGCCCGCGGCGACGGAAGGGGTCCGCAGCAGGACGTGACCGCGCGTGAGAATCAGCGGCGCTGACTCCACCAGCGACGACAACTGTCCAGGCTCCATGGCCGCGAGCACCCGAAGCCCCGGCGGCAACAACGACGAGGGAAGGGCGCCGAGCTCCAGCGCATGAAAGTGGCGCAGGTGTGCGGCGAGCCAAGCCTCGTCGACAAAGGGGCTTCGGCTGGTGCGGAACGCACGGTGTGCAAAGGACTGACCGAGCGGATGCACCAGGGGTTCTTCGTCGAAGAAGTTGTCCGGCAAGGCGTCTCGCTGGCCGCACAGGTACTCGTGCCAGGTCCACGCTTTCTCCAGGCCGCGTCGGTCGACGTCGGAGTGCGGGGCGCAGGTGCGCGAGTAGGTCAACAGGGCGCGCAGCACGAGCGGGCTGTAGGCGTGAGCCCGGGGCAGCACCGCGCCGGGAGCGATGAGGACCTCGGCACGCTCACCGTGGGGAAGGTCCGCGAGCGTCAACGAGAGCTCCGCGCGATGGGCCGATTGGAACCCGCTCTTGATCCGGGTCGCGGCGGCAGCGGGGTCCTTGGAGAAGGTGTGCCATGCCACGTCGCGGCCGTGGAGCCACGTGGCGCCGCCCGCCATCATCAGCGCGACAACCATGGGCACCGCCAGCCAACGCATGACGTCACCATACGGCGCGGAGCGCGGGAATTGTCAGGGGAATGTCAATTCTCTGTCAGCGCGGGTGAATCACGCCAACCGCTGCAACTGGCGCAGTCCCTCAGGTGAGATGTAGACGCCGACACGCCGGCGGGGCCTTCACGCACTTCACTGCCCAAGTATCAGCCACGCAAGCCCTTCGCGGCCTGCTCCGCTTCTCTCCGCGGCCAAGCTGTGGCTGGCGGCGGGTCCGCGACGCGGAATTGACCGCGGTCCGGCTCCTCTGTTCTGCTCGTCGTCGGAGGCGGCGTCACTTTGGGTCTGCGCGGAACCACGGAGCAACCCCCGGCAGCCCCGGCGCAGGGCGAGGAGCAGCGCACCATCCGCCTCCGCGCCGCGTCTACCACGTCGTCAGGGACGTTCTCCCCGGGCGAGCACGTCGATAACTTCCGACTGCTGAGATTGGTGGGCCGCGGTGGCATGGGTGAAGTGTATGCGGCCCGCGATCTCACGCTGGGACGGCGCGTGGCGCTCAAGTTCATCCGCATGGGGCAGGACCACGCCAGCAGCCTGGAGGCCATTGCCACCGCGCGCCTCAACCACCCCAACATCGTCACCATCTACGGCGTGGGGCGCCACCGGGACCTGGTCTACCTGGTGCTGGAATACGTGGAAGGCCAGAGCCTGCGGGAGCGCCTGCACCATGAACGCCCCGCGCTCCACGACGTCATGCGCATGGGGCACGCCATTGCCGACGCCATGGCCGCGGCGCACGAGGCGGGCGTCATCCACCGCGACCTCAAGCCGGAGAACGTGCTGCTGGGACGTGATGGCCGCCTGCGCATCGTGGACTTTGGCGTGGCGGACCTGCTGCGGCGCAGCGACGCGGAACCGCAGGCCGCCACGACACAGGCGGGGGTGACGTCGGGAGATGAGGAGTTCCCCACGGTGCGAGACGCCGCGGTGAGCGACACCATCACTGGCACGCCCGCGTACATGGCGCCGGAGCAGTGGAACAACCAGCATGGCAAGCCCGCGGACATCTGGGCGCTGGGCGTGGTGTTGTTCGAGACGCTGACCGGGCGGCGGCCCTACGCGGAGCGCCAGCCGGTGTTGCTCTACGAGCAGGTGACCTCGTCGGAGCCGGTGGACCTCACGCCGATGGCGCACGTCCCGGAGTCCCTGCGCGAGCTGGTGGCGGCGTGCCTGGACAAGGATCCCACGGCCCGGCCCGACGCCGCGGCGGTGGCGGCCAGGCTCGCCTCGATGACGCTGGGTGCGGCTCCGCGCGAGAACACCGACGAGTCCCCGTTCCGTGGCCTGCTGCCCTTCTCCGAGCGTCACGCCGCGATGTTCCATGGCCGCGACGTCGAGATTGATGCGCTGTTGGAGCGCGTGCGGGAGCAGCCGCTGATCGGTGTGGTGGGACCCACCGGTGCGGGCAAGAGCTCCTTTGTGCACGCCGGCGTGGTTCCGCGCCTGCGCGGGGCGGGCGGATGGTCCGTGTTCTCCCTGCGACCGGGCGCCAATCCCTTCCGCGCGCTCGCGCACCGTCTCGCCTCGTCGGAGGAGGAGGACCTGGCGCGCCAACTCCGTCGGAAACCGGAGCTGCTGGGCATGCGGCTGCGCGAGGCGGCGGAGCGCACGGGCACCCGCGTTCTCCTCGTGGTGGACCAGCTGGAGGAGGTGTGCACCCAGGGCGCGCCGGAGCAGGTGCGCGCGGAGCTCCTGGGGTCCCTGGTGCACGCCGCCGAGGATCCCGACGAGCCGGTGCGTGTGCTCTTCACCGTGCGCGACGACTTCCTGGGCCGACTGGCGGAAGGGGGCGCGGGGCGGGAGGTGTTCCGCAACCTCATGGTGCTGCGCGCTCCCGACGAGGAAGCCTTGCTGGGAACGCTGGTGGCTCCGCTCACGCACGCCGGCTACCGCATGGACGACGACACCCTGGCGCGCGAGATGGTGTCCGAGGTGCGTGGCGAGGCCGCGGCGTTGCCGATGCTGCAGGTGGCCGCGCAGATCATGTGGGAACGAAGGGACGTGAACCGTCGCGTGCTGCGTCGCTCCACGTACACCGAGATGGGCGGCGTGGCCGGGGCGCTGGCCAGTCACGCCGACGGCGTGCTGCACGCCATGAGCCCGTCCATGGTGATGGTGGCGCGCGCGTTGATGTTGCGGCTGGTCACGCCGGAGGGAACGCGACAGGTGCTCTCCCGTCCGCGCGCCGTGGAGGGACTGGGCGCCGAGGCCGCCGAGGTGATGGAGCGCCTGGTGGATGCGCGGCTGGTCTCCGTCCGTCGCGGCCGCGACGCCGACGGAGAAGGCGAGCAGGTGGAGCTGGCGCACGAATCCCTCATCTCGCGGTGGCGGCAGCTGGCGAGCTGGGTGCAGGAGAGCCAGGTTGAGCGCGCGGAACTCCTGGAGCTGTCTCGTGCGGCGGCGCGGTGGCGTGCGCGGGGACGTCGTGGGGAGGACCTGTGGCCGGGGGCGCGGGCGCTGGAAGCGCGGAACCTGCTGCGTCGTCCTGACGTGCACGGCGACGCGGAGGCGCAGGCCTTCATCGCGGAGTCGTGTCGGGCGTTGGAGCGCTCCCAGCGGGAGAGGAGGCTCATCCGCGGCGCCGTGGTGGGGGTGGCCACCGCGCTGACCATCACCGCCGTGGTGGTGGCGCTGCTCATGTCCGCCAAGGAGCGCGAGGCCCGACGTCAACGGGACCACGCGGAGCAGCAACGCGCCGACGCGCAACGCGAAGGAGCCCGTGCGGCGCTGGCCGTGGGTGACGTGGTGCAGGCCCGCGCCAAGCTGCGCACGTCGCTGGAGACGCGTGATTCCCTGGACGCGCGGGCGTTGTGGTGGACGCTGGCGCGGGAGCCGCTGTGGTCGCGCACCAACGTGGGCAGCACCGCGTATGACACCGCGATCTCTCCCGACGGGAACACCACTGCGGTGGCCACGCAGGCGGGCACCGTGGTGTTGCTGGACCGCCTGGGACGCACCCAGTCCATCCTGCGTGGGTCGGGGGACCAGATGCTGGCGGTGGCCTTCACCCACGACGGAAAGACGCTGTACTCGGCAAGCTGGGACGGTGAGATCCGCGCGTGGAGCCTGCCCGCGGGCAGCGCGCGTGTCGTGGGGAAACACCCGGATGCGGTGACGGACATCTCCGTGGATGCGCAGGACCGCGTGGCCGCAGTGAGCATTGATGGCGCCGTGCGCATCTGGGATCCGCGGACGGGAGATTCGCGCGGCGCCGTGGCGACGGGGCGCAGCGTGGCTTTCAGTCCCGACGGAAGAATGCTGGCCGTGGGCGACGTCACGGGCGTGGTGCACGTGGTCTCGTCGGAGTCCGGGCAGAGCGTGCGGGCGCTCAAGGTGCACGAGGGCGTGGTGCGCAGCGTGCGCTTCTCGCTGGACGGCAACTGGATCGTCTCCACCGGTGTCGACGAGGTGGCGGTGGTGTCGCGCGCCGCGGACCTCACGCGCGTGGCTGTCTTCCGCGGCCACCGCGGCGACGTGGCCAACGCGGCATTCGCGCGCGCCGGTGCTTGGTTGCTGACGGGCGGCCAGGAGGGCGCGGTCCAGGTCTGGGACTCCCGGACGGGGAGGTTGCTCGGGCGGATGATGGCGGGAAGCCGGATCACCGACGTGGAGGTGGACGACGCACGACAGGTGGCGGTGGTGAGTGAAGGTGATGGCGTCATCCGGGTGTGGGACCTCACCATGCCGCTGCCGCAGCCGTGGCGCGCGGGAGCACGGTATCCCGTCTACGGCGTGGACCTTGGTCCCGACGGAAACCTGGTGGCGTCCGGCACCAACGCGTCGCTGCGCACCGTGCTGCTGTGGGACGCACGCGAGGGGACCGTGCTCCGCCCGCTCGAGGACGGCGCCGCCGCGGGCTCGGTGCGCGCCACGCGGATCTCCCCCGACGGGACCCTGCTCGCCGCCGCGGGCCACGACCCGCTCGTCACCATCTGGCGCCTCCCCGACGGTCCGGTGGTCCACCGCCTGCGCGGTCATGGACGTGAGGTGCGCGATACTGCCTTCAGCCCCGACGGAACCCAGCTCGCCTCCGCGAGCCTCGACGGCACCCTGCGCCTCTGGGACGTGCGCACGGGTGAAGTGATGTGGATTGCCCGCGGGGGTTCCTTCCGTCGGGTGGCGTTCACCGCGGATGGAGCATTGCTGGCCACCGGGAGCGATGATCGCAAGGTTACCATCTGGCGTCGTCGGGATGGCAGCCGGGTGCTCGAGCTGGCGGGCCACCAGGGCGCGGTGGATGGCGTGGACTTCTCACCGAACGGCAAGCGGCTGGCCTCCGGCGGCGCCGACGGCGAGGTGTGGCTCTGGGAGGTGTCCTCGGGGAAGGGCCGCAAGGTGGGGCGCCGCGACGGCCGCATCTACGCGCTCGCGTTCCATCCCGACGGCGAGCGTGTGGTGACGTCGAGCTCCGCGGGCGTGGTGGAGGTGTGGAGCCTGGCGGACGGAAACCGCCGCGTCATCGGGTCCCATCCGGCGGAGGTGAACCGGGTGCGTCTTTCCGTCGACGGGAAGCGCGCCGTCACCGGCGGAGATGACCAGTCCGTGGGCATGTGGGACGTGGAGCGCGGCGGCCCGTTGTGGTTCTCCGGCGGCGTGCTGCGCTCACCCGTGCGCGTGTTGACCCATCGCGGATGGACCACACCACAGGGCGCGCCCGTCGACGTTGCCGGCGTGCCGGAGGGGGCTCAGCGCCTGGCTTCCCGTGGTGAGACGCGGTGCATGCTCCGGGATGGACGGCTGGTGGGCCAGACCTCGTCGGGAGCGGCGTTGTTCACGGTGCCGGACGTGCGCGCGGACGACCTCCTCGCCGTGGAACGTGGGTGCGTGGTGCGTACCGGCGGCGAAGTGCGGGTCTGGAAGAGCGCGGACGCGCCGGTGGTGCTGTCGTTGGACGCGCGCGCCGTGGGCGTGGATGGAGAGGTGCTCATCGCCACACCGACCCTGCTGCAAGCGTTCACCGTCGACGGGAAGCTCCAGTCGGAACAGCCGGGCTCTCCGCTGACCACCGCGATTGCGCGCAGTGGCAGCACGTGGATCCTGGGTCTCAAGGACGGGACGGTGGAGGCGCGCGCACCGGGGCAGTCGCCAAGAACCCTCGACCGCGCCGGTGTGACGACGGTGACGGTCCTCGCCGTGGCGCCTCACGGACTGTTGGCGGGGGGATTCTCCGGTGGCGGCGTGGCGTTGTGGGACCTGGTCAGCGGCCACGTGCTGGCGTCGGACCGCGTGCACGGCAGCGTGCAGGAGCTGGTGTTCGAGGACGATGCGCTGCACGTGCTCAGCCGCATGGGCGACGTCGTCACGCTGCCGCTCGGTGACTTCACGGCGGAGAGATGCGCCCTGGTGGAGCGCGTGGCGATGCGCACGCCGTTCGGCTGGCAGGATGGTCAGGTGATTGACCTGCCACCGCGTCCCGCCAACTGTCAGCAGGAGCCGTGACTGGGTTTCAGCGCTGGTTCTTGAGCGCGTGGAATGCCGCGGGCAGCAGCGTCAGGGTACCCATGCCATCCATCAGGCCGTCGTCGGAGTGCTGCTTCTCCAGCGACGACACGAGCATGTTCCACACCCTGCAACCGCCTCATGTCGCTGCCGCGGACAGTGCGTGGGCTGCGGCGGACGTTCCGGCGCGGGGTTACGTCGGGTCAGGTCGCTGACAAGAACTGGTCACCGCCGTGGGAGGCGCGAGCATTGGGAACGGCGGTGAAAGGAGAGCCCATGCGACGAGGCTGGCCATCCTGGGCGGAGGTCCTCACTGCAACGATGCTGGTGGTGCTTGCTCCGCGCGACGCGGCCGCGGTCAACGCCGTCGAGCACCGCGATCAGACCTGGCAGCGGTTCCAACAGGTGTGCCCACCCGAGTTCGTGATGTGGAGCGTCTGGGGCACGGACATCTACACCGACGATTCCGAGATCTGCACCGCGGCAGTGCACGCTGGCGCCATCACCCACGCCTCGGGCGGTGTGGTCACCTATGAGATGCGTCCGGGCCAGAGCAGCTATCAAGGGTCCACGCGGAACGGCATCACCTCGCTCCCGTATGGCAGCTGGCCTGCCAGCTACGTGATCATCAGCGGAACGGGAGGCACCGACGGCACGGACGGCACCGACGGAATTCCCGGCAGCGTCTGCGGCCTCGGGGACCACTGGGACGTGATCGACACCGACGGAGCCTGGAGGGCCACCTGGACACGGCGCGGAACCAGCAACGTCTTTGACGGCCACTGGACCATGCCTGATCAGCCCGACACGTTTGCCGTGCTGACCGTCACGATGGACGCGAACGGCCACGTCTCCGTCGAGCGCGTGGACGAGCCCAACATCTTCACGGTGACCGACTGTCACTACGACGGCCAACTCCAGTCCGACGGAGTCACCGTGAGCGGCACGGTCACGTGCAACAGCGGCGTTGGCGTCCTGGGACCCTTCAACTGGTGGGCGACGATTCAGTGTGATGCCGGCGGGGCCTGACGACGGGAAGGGAGGGGTTCTCGATGTGCGGATGTCCCGTCGTGCCGCGCTCCGGCGCGCGGTGAGGCTTGCGGGGTCCGTTGCCGCGGGTCACCACCTCGAAAACAGTGCGCGCACCCCCGTGAGATCGACGGCAAGGTGACGCGCGGCCTTGGAGGATGCCATGCGGATGCCGTTCTCTGTCCGGGGATTGTCCAGGTTGGTGGGGCTGGTGGTGGTAGGAGTCGGGCTTGGCACGCTGGGTTCGCTGGTGGCGCAGGCGCAGGCCACCGGGGCCACCGTCGCCATCGGAAACGCCTGGGCGCAGCGGGACGAGGTCACGGACCAACCCATGGTCACGGTGGACTACACGGTGACGTATGCCAGCGCGCCGGCTCCCCGCGCGACGCTGACCTGCACCATGACCCAGCAGCAGCTCACCCGGACACGGACCTTTTCGGGAAGCGCGATCGTGCCGGGAGGGCCCACCGGACCGCACACCGGGACCGTCACCATTGAGGTCCCCGAAGCGGACACCTCCATCGAGGGGGAGTTCACCGTCGAATGCGTGCTCCGCAGCGATCGTGAGTTGGGCCGGTCCAACACCGTGACCGTGGACGTCCCGCCGCCGGGAACCAATGTCGACCGCCCGTCGCTCTGCTGTGAGCAGTTCCAGGGCTGTCCCGACGAGACTGGCAGCTCGTGCGGAGAGACGTGCTGCTGTTGCGGCAGCGGTGAGCGTTGCTGTCCGGACCTGTCCGGCTGCTGCCCGGCGTGAAGTCCATCAAGCTGAATGGGGTGCGGCTCTCTGTGGCCACGCTCCTGCCTTCCTGCCATTGAGCCGCTCCACTCCCATTGGCGCGAAGGCAAGCGCGTTGGCCCAGAGGAGCGGCACCCAACTGGAATCGGCCAGGGTGATGACGGTGACCCGCGAGCCGCTCGAGCTACGGGCAGTGCAGGGTGTACGTCCAGCCCGTGGTCGGGGTGCCAGCACAGTTGGGCCTCACCTCGACGGTCACGCTGGTCGTGCTGCCCGAGTAGTTGACCCACTGGCTCTTGAGCCCGTTGGTGCCAACGCACCCGCTATCGAAGACGATGCCACCCTCATAGGTGATGATGATCTGGTCCGGCGCCTCGTAGGTTTCGTAGTCGAACTGGAAGGTGCCCGCGGTCTTGGCGAGTTCCACGACGCGGGTGTTCGGTTGGTTTTCGCCATCTTGCTGGGCGTCGTTGCAGGACACCGTGGGCGGCGCGGCTTCGGGGGTCAGGGCGATGTAGGCCCAGTTCGACATGTCGGCCACGGGAGTAATGTCGGTCGAACCGGAGGCGAAGCCAGGCGCGGTCGCCGTGAAGGTGAGCGCCACCCCCGCGGGCACGTCGAAGAACGT
This sequence comes from Myxococcota bacterium, assembly GCA_040752415.1. GTDB lineage: Bacteria > Myxococcota > JACRCW01 > JACRCW01 > JACRCW01 > JBFMGU01. The sequence goes on along the minus strand of JBFMGU010000065.1, from coordinate 11,661 downwards.
GGTCATCCCGCTGGCGTCCGTGGTCTGCGTCGGCCCGCCGGCATAGCTCACCGAAGCCCCGGCGATCGGCGTGCCGTCGTTCGCGTTGGTGACTGTCACGGTGACGGAGCCCGTGCCCCCACCCGGCCCCGGCGGCGTCGTGGGGGTCGGCTGACCGCACCCCAGCCCGCGCGCCGTGACCTCGCCAAAAGGCTCACTGCCGCACACCAGGTAGCGCTCACACTTGCGGAGGGGAGTCTGTTGGTTCGCGCCGGTGGGATCCAGCCAGGTATTCGTGAAGCTGCAGATCAGCGCGGTGCCTATCCGCAGCGTTCGGCTGGGATCGCGATTCTCACAAGACAGGTCGGGCACCTGGCGGTCCGCGCTGCGCCGTTCCAGGAAGAAGAGGCCCTCCACCGGTGTGGGTTCCGCGTCGCATTGCTGCAGGGTGAAGGTGTCCTCATTCCCGAAGAATCGGCCGCTAAGCACCGGCATGATGTTGAGCGAGTCGCCATAGGCGAACCACCAGGTGTCATCCGCTTCCGGGTTGCACAGCTCGGTCCGCCCAGAAGGATCGGTCTGTCCCGCCGGGAACGGCGATCCCGTCGGCGTGAAGGCGACCATGTCGCCAAACCCCTGGCCCGAGGAGAGCCACTCGGCGGTCGCGCCCTGCGGGAAGCAAAGCGCCTCGACGGAGAACGCGCCTCCCAGGTTGCCGAAGGGATAGGGACTCCCCGGGAAGATGTACGTGGACCAGTCGCCGTCCCGCCCGGCGATGGCACTTCCCGTCACCATCTCTCGCAGCGTGAAGAACTGGCTAAGCTGGCCGCCCACTGGGATCAGTTCCCAACTGCTTATCGCCAGCTGTGCTGCTGCCGGAGGTGGGGCGAACAGGCTGAAGGCACCAAGGCTGGCGACGAGCGCCCACGAAGCGCGCCGGCCTCGACGGTGTTTTTCTGACATCGCTGCCTCCCCTCATGGCCCCGCCGCGCCGTGGAGCGTCCCGGGTCCTGCGACCGGGGACGAGTTGGTCGCGGGTTCGGACGTGGCGGGACACCCGCGATAGCGGGCATGTATCGACCGCGCGCGCCCACGCCCAGTGGACGCGCAGCGTCGCCTCGGACAATCCGGAGCGCGGCAGAACCCGCACCTCAAGCCGCTCGAGCAGGAACTCGCGCGCGATCGCGGCGCAGCTCTTCAAACCCGCCGCCGCTCGTCGCGGTACCACGACGCCTGAGCCGCATTGCCCAGCAGCGTGGACAGGACGGACGAACGCTGCCCGACGTGGTCCGCATCGCTAAGGCCGTGTGAAAACGATGGAGGGGACCGCAATGATCCGAGACACGCGAGCAGCGCGCTGGGCCGTGATGAGTCTGGCGACGACGTTGTGGGCCACATCCTGTCAAAGCAGCGCCTCAGACCCGGTGTCCTCGTCAGAGGCGTCGGGCCACTCCCAGGCCCAGCAGGCCGGGTGCACGCGCGACACCGACTGCACGGGCGGCATGATCTGCGAAGGCGGTGTCTGCACCACCGCGCCCTGCAACACCGACGCGGACTGCGGGCCGCAGGGCCGGTGCGTCAACAACGCGTGCGAGTCCTCGAGCGGCTGCACCAGGGACGCGGACTGTCCCCTGGCCCAGACCTGCCAGATGGGAATCTGCGCGCCGGTGGCCTGCGTCGGTGACGCGGACTGCGGCCAGGATAGGCGGTGCAGCAACGGCGAATGCGTCATGCGGAGCTGTGTCGCCGATACCGATTGCGGCCCCGGCGGGCGCTGCCAGGCGGGTCAGTGCGTCGCCTGCAGCGGACCGGATTGCCCGCCTCCTGGTGGCTGTGCCTCCGACGTGAATTGCCCGGCGGGATACAGGTGCCAGACCGGGATCTGCGTGCCGAGCGCAGGCGCGGGCTGCACCACCATCTGGGATTGCCCGCAGGGAACGGTGTGCCAGGCCGGGGTGTGCGGGGTGGGCAGGGGATGCATCTCCGACGAGCATTGCGCGCCAGGGGAGCTCTGCTGGTGGGGGATGTGCGGGACGAGCGCGGGATGCGTCGAGAGCTGGGAATGCCCGATGGAACACATCTGCCAGGCTGGGGCCTGCGTGGTGGGCTGCACCGCCGACTGGGAGTGCGGATCGCCAAGGACCTGCCAGGCCGGGACCTGCGTGGGGAGCACGAGTTGCACCGTCGACGCGGAATGCGCGCCCCCCGAGACCTGCCAGTCGCAGAGCTGCGCCCCGGTGGCCTGCACGAATGATGCGGCCTGCAACGCGGATCCGTGGTGCGTGGACTTTACGACCCCCCCGGAGCGCGCGGGGCCGCCCACGACCGTCTGCGTCCAGCTGACCTGTGAAGAGCGGATCAGCTTCTGCGTCCCGAAGTTCTGCACCGTCGATGCCGATTGCGCTCCCGACGGAAGCTGCGCCTTCGGTACGTGCGGGACCTGCACCGGACCGGAGTGCCAGTCCCTGCTTCCCGACTGCACCTCGAACGTGGATTGTCCGCCGGGACAGACCTGTCAGAACGGGAGCTGCGTGACGAGTTCCACCGCCACCTGCGGCGACGGCGTGCGTGACGCCGGCGAAGAATGCGATGGCGCAGGTCAGGCGCAGTGTGTCCGCGGGATGTCCTGCGTGGGTTGCCGTTGCCAGGCGGGACCGGGCGAAGGCTCCTGAGGCTTCAGGCAGCCCGCGCGGGATGTCGACGCGGCTGTCCGCTCGGCAACCGGAGACGTTGCCGCCACCGACACGATGCGCCCGGCCAACGCCATCCGAGACACCCTGTGGAGTGCGCTGGTCACCATCGCCCAGGCTTCGGCGCGCTGACCGAATGCGCTCCGCTGCTGGCGGGGTGCGCATGCTGGTCCTGCCACTGCCGACGCTCGAAGGCGTTCGCCGCGCTCGCCGACGCACGCCGCGTCTCGGGCCAGGACATCTTCACGCGGTGATGAGCGCACCGTTGCGTCCTGCGTCGGACCCATGCCGGCGGTAAGTGGCGCTCAGGGGGGCCGGCGTCGCGTGTTGTCGACGTCGACCCAAGCGCAAACCCGGAGAGGAGCATTGCCATGCACCGAGCCGCCATCGTGTGCGCGCTGGTGAGCTGCGTCGCCGCACGCGCCCGCGCCGATCACAATCCGAGCAGCTGGAAGCTCAGCGAGATCGTCACCGGAAACCTCTACCCATCCATGGGCGGCGTCACCATCGATTCGCTCGACGTCAGTGACCCCAACAGCGGCGAGATGATCATCACCGCCTGCTGCTGGGAGAACGATTGCAGCCAGCACGGCACCTATCGGATGAGGTGGCGCTTCGAGCAGGACATGAGCTCGCTGACCCGCGGACAGAACATCGACTTCTGGCTGGAGAACGAACAGATCGGCGGAAGCACCTGTCCCGACGTGGAGCCGTTCATCCAGCCGTGCGGCGAGGATGGCTGTCCGGCAAGCCAGATCGGCAACCGGCCGCTCGGGCCCAACACGCTGACCGATCTCGGCGGTGGCCGCTTCTATCCCAACGGCAACAGAGCCGGTCACCCCTTTCACGACCCCACGAACCCCCGCCGCATCGTCGTGAATGACATGGGGAACATGCCGCACGCCGGGTACTTCTGGCTCAGCTTCGTGCAGCGCTGGCGCCTCGCCTACGAGGTCATCTGGTATTACGTCGAGAGCACCGAGGACAACGGTGGCGGCGTCCTCCCCGGCGAGTGCGGCAACCTGACCTTCGAAGGTGAATGTGTCGGTGATGTGCTGCGCTGGTGCGAGGACGGCGCGCTCCTCGAGATGGATTGCGCGGCCGAGGGCATGATGTGCGGCTGGGAGAGCGACGAGATCGGCAGCAATTGCCTCTGATGGGTTTCAGCGCTGGTTCTTGAGCGCGTTGAACGCCGCGTCGGGCAGCAGCGTCATGGCGAACATGGCACCCAGGCCATCCATCAGGCCGCCGCCGCTCCCGGACTGCAGCTTCTCCAGCGACGACACGTGCATGTTCCACACCTTGCGCACCCCCTTCTGCAGGTCCTTCACCGAGACGGACTCGGCGGTCTCCGCGCCAGGGATCTCGTTGAGCGCCTGCGCAATGGCCAGGTCATAACGCTCGGAGTCCTTCATGAGCGCGCGGGACTTGGCAATGGCCTGGTCGCTCGTCGGGTCGGCGGAGTCATCACCGCTGTTCATGCGCTGGGTGGCGGCCTCCAGTTTCTTCATGAACGGCTTCAGCTCCGCTTCCGTGATCTTGCCGTCGCCGTCCTTGTCCAGCTTCTTGACCTTGGCGTCCGACGTGCGACCAAGGTCATCCAGCACACGCGCGGAAACAGACACCGCGGACTGAGCCCTGGGACCACCAACGCTGCGAACCGTCATGGCTTCTCCTCGAGTGAAGGGAGCTTGATCCGTAGCTCAACCGCATGACGCCCACAACGCTCCGCCACCGCGCAACGCTCATGCTGCGGTCCGCGCTCCCCGCGCTTCCCGACGTCACAAGACGATCCCCTTCCGCGCCAAGGTCCGGTAGAAGGGGTGCCGCATGACGACGGTCGTGGTGGCAGAGAAGCCTTCGGTGGCACGCGACATCGCGCGCGCGCTGGGGGCCACCTCGCGCGGTGAGGGCGTGCTGAGTGGGAACGGCTACGTGGTCACGTGGGCCGTGGGTCACCTGGTGGCGCTGGCGCAGCCGCACGAGGTCAATCCGGCGTGGAAGGCGTGGCGTCGTGACAGCCTGCCCATGCTGCCGGAGTCCTGGCCGCTGGTGGTGATTGAGGGAACCAGGGACCAGTTCTCCGTCGTCAAGAAGGTGCTGCAGGACAAGGACGTGCAGCAGGTGGTGTGCGCCACCGACGCGGGCCGCGAGGGCGAGCTGATCTTCCGCTTCATCATGGAAGCCGCGCGTTGCAGGAAGCCGGTGAAGCGGCTGTGGATCTCGTCGCTGACGCCGGATGCCATCCGCAACGGGTTCAAGTCGCTCAAGGACGCCGCGCACTATGACGGGCTGGCGGACGCGGCGCGCGGTCGCGCGCAGGCGGATTGGCTGGTGGGGATGAACCTGTCCCGCGCCTACACACTTGCGCACGACGACACGCTCTCGGTGGGGCGCGTGCAGACACCCACGCTGGCCATGTTGGTGGAGCGCGAGAAGGAAATCCGCGCGTTCGTGCCGGAGGACTACCTGGAGGTGGTGGCCACCTTCCACGCTCCCGACGATCCCAAGGCGCTCTACCGCGGCACCTGGTTCAAGACCAAGGACGAGCAGCGCACCGCCGAGGCCATCAAGGCCGGCAAGCGTCTGCCCGCGGATGGCGTGGAGGCCGGGCGTGTCGTCGAGCGGGTGCAGCGTGCGGGCCGTGGCGTCATCGAGCAGCTCAAGGAGGAGACCAAGCGGATGCCGCCGCCGCTCCTCTACGACCTCACCGAGCTGCAGCGTCACGCGAACCGGCTCTACGGCTTCAGCGCGCAGAAGACGCTGGACCTGGCGCAGAGCCTGTACGAGACCCACAAGCTGCTGAGCTACCCGCGTACCGACAGCCGCCACCTGTCCACGGAGATCTCCGCCACGCTCCCCGACGTCATCAAGGCGGTGGCACCGCGCTACCCGGGCCTCTCCGCGCCGCAGACCGGGCAACCGCTGGGCAAGCGCTTCGTCGACGACGGAAAGGTCACCGACCACCACGCCATCATCCCCACCGCGGTGGACCCCGCGCGCGTGAGCCTGAGCGCCGACGAGGAGAAGATCTACGACCTGGTGGCGCGTCGTCTGCTGATGTCCTGGCACGACGAGCACGTCTGGGCCGTGACGACGGTGATCACCGCGGTGGGTGAGGGTGAGGTGGATCGGTTCCACACCGTGGGCACGCGCGTCGTCGAGCCGGGCTGGAAGGTGCTGGACATCGTCACCAACAAGAAGGCGCGCAAGAAGACCCCCGCGCCCGACGACGAACAGCAGGATGACGAGGAGCAGAGCCTTCCTTCCACGCTGGCGCAGGGACAGGAGCAGCGCGTGAAGGACGTGGCCGCGGAGAAGAAGCAGACGCGGCCGCCGCGGCGCTACACCGAGGCCACGCTGCTCACCGCCATGGAGACCGCCGGGCGCACCCTCGAGGAGAAGGAGCTTTCGCGCGCCATGAAGGACTGCGGCCTGGGCACTCCCGCCACGCGCGCGGCAATCATCGAGACGTTGCTCAAACGCGAATACGTGGAGCGCGAGGGCAAGGCGCTGCGGGCCACCGAAAAGGGCATGGGTCTCATCGACGTGGTGCATCCCATGGTGCGCAGTCCGGCGATGACCGGGCAGTGGGAAGCGCGTCTGCACCAGGTGCACCGTCGGGAATTGCCGCTGCGCGAGTTCATGTCTGGCATTGAGGAATACGTGAAGGAAGTGGTGGGGATTGCGTTGAAGGGTGGTGGCAACATCACGCCGCGTCCGCCGCCAGGTCCGTCGCGCCAGACGTCAAACCCGCCGCCAAGCACGTCCGTGACGACGACACACGAGGTGGCTCCGCGCCCGACGATGCAGGGGAAGCCGCTGGGCGCGCTGCTGAAGGACGTGTTCCACCACGAGCAGTTCCGTCCACACCAGGAGCAGGTGTGCAAGGCGGTCGTCGAGGGGCATGACGTCCTGCTGGTGATGCCCACCGGCGCGGGCAAGTCGCTGTGCTACCAGCTGCCCGGGCTGGCGCGCGGCGGGACCACGTTGGTGATCAGCCCGCTGATTGCGTTGATGGAGGACCAGGTCCAGAAGCTGCAGCAGCTGGGCCTGCGCGCGGAGCGCATCCACTCGGGGCGGGACCGGGCGCAATCCCGCGCGGTGTGCGTGGAGTATCTGGCGGGACGGCTGGACTACCTGTTCATTGCGCCGGAGCGGCTGCGTGTGCCCGGTTTCCCGGAGATGCTCGCCAAGCGGAAGCCCACGCTCGTCGCCATTGACGAGGCGCACTGCATCTCCCAGTGGGGCCACGACTTCCGCCCCGACTACCGCATGCTGGGTCGCTGGTTGCCCATGCTGCGCCCCGTGCCGGTGATGGGCCTGACCGCCACCGCCACGCCCATGGTGCAGGACGACATTGCGGGCCAGCTTGGGCTGGGGCGCGAGAAGCGTTTCATCCATGGTTTCCGTCGGACCAACCTGGCCATCGAGGTGGTGGAGGTTGCCAAGCCGGAGCGCACACGGGTGGCGCGCGAGATCCTGCAGGACGCGGAACGTCGACCCGCCATCCTGTACGCGCACACGCGCAACGACGCCGAGGCGTTGGCGGAGGAGCTGGGCCGCGATTTCCCGTCGGCGGCGTACCACGCCGGGATGAATGCCAACGCGCGCGAGAAGGTGCAGACGCGGTTCCTGGGCGGCGAGCTGGAGGTGGTGGTGGCCACCATTGCGTTCGGCATGGGCGTGGACAAGCCGGACATCCGCACCGTGGTGCACGTGGCGCTGCCGACGTCACTGGAGGGGTACTACCAGGAGATCGGCCGCGCCGGTCGCGACGGGAAGCCTTCCCGCGCGGTGCTGCTGCATTCCTTCGTGGACCGCAAGACGCACGAGTACTTCCGCGACCTCAATTACCCCGAGGTGCCCACGCTCACGAAGATCTTCCGCGTGCTCACCGAGCAGGAGCGCAGCAAGGAGGACGTGCGGCGCGCCTGCGGTCTCGAGGAAGAAACCTTCGACCGCGCGCTGGAGAAGCTCTGGGTCCACGGCGGCGCGCGCCTGTTGCCCGACGACATGCTGCAGCGCGGTCGCGAGGGGTGGACGCCGTCCTACGAGAAGCAGCGTGCGCACAAGCTCCAGCAGGAAGAGCACATGGCGCGGTTCACGCAGACGCACGGCTGCCGCATGCTGCACCTGGTCCGCCACTTTGGTGACGAGGAGGATTCCGGACGTCCGTGCGGCCTGTGCGACGTGTGCGCCAGCGACCGCTGCGTGGCCCAGGGCTTCCGCAAACCCAGCGAGGTGGAGCAGAAGGCCATCCGGAAGATCCTGGTCACGCTCTCGCAGGTGAACAACTCGGCGTCCGGCGCCCTGTTCCGCCAGCACTTCTCCGACGGAGCGCTGGACCGTCACACCTACGAGTTCCTGCTCTCCGGCCTGGCCCGCGCACGGCTCATCCGCGTGCAGGACGACGAGTTCGAGAAGGACGGCAAGGTCATCCCGTTCCAGCGCCTGGCGCTGACCACGCAGGGCGCACGGCTGCTGCAGAGCGGCGTGGTGGGAGAGATCCCGCTTCCCTCCGCGGTGGTGGCGGCGCCGAAGAGCAAGCGCGGAAGCAGGGGCGGGAACAGCGGCGGCGGTGGGCGCAAGGGTGGCAAGGGCAAGCGGCGTTGGCGGGGCAAGCAGCGAGCCGGCGCACACCCGTGACGTCGTTCCGCCGCCATGCGACCATGCGACCACGCGACGGGCGCGACGCCCCGCTTACCGAGCGCGCTTTCTGCCTGAGCCAGGCACTTTCCGGCGTGGAGCTTGCGCGGCGGACTTTGCCGGAAGAGCACGGATGTACCGTTCCGCCAGTGCAATCCACGTCTCAATTCCTGCACGTTGCGCCGCATCCCCTGTCACCCAGACAAACCCCCGCATCGGCTTGCCAGTGATGTCCATGGGTGACGCCCCGTCGCGCGCCAACGCCTCCCGCTCCAACTCGGGTCCAACGCGGAACATGTACCGGTCCTTGTGCACACCGCACAGCATGTTCCCGTTCAGCATCCAGCAGATGCCGCCAAACATCTTCTTCTCCACGATACTCCGCCGGCCCTTCACTGCCGCCCGCAGCTGCTCCGTCAGGGCATGGTCAGCAGCCATGGTTCAGCTCCGCTCCCGGTAGGCCAGCGCCATCAATGGCGAGACGACAGCAAACTGAACCGCGGTGAAGCCGGTTTCCAGCAGCATGAAGTCCATCACGGAGGTCATCCGGAACTTTGCGGCCACCGGGAGGGTTGTGAACGACCAGGACAGCGCACCCACCACGGCAAAGAACCGCAACGCGCTCCCTGCCCAGCTGTCCCGCCCCGTCGAGAACGCGCGGGGATAGATCCACGCAAACACCAGCGCCTGGATGAACATGGAGAGCAGTCCGAACGGGATGATCACGTCATCCCTGTAGATCTCCAGTCGCTTGTAGTGCTCTGCAAAGGTGACGAGGTGCCACGCGTAGCCGAGTGGAAACGTGGGCAGGAGATAGGCCGCCACCGCGGCTGCGAACCGGTTGTTCATGCTTCCGCTGTAGAACAAATGACTTGCGTGAAGCAAGTGATCTGCGGCGCCGCGAGCGGTGGTGTAGGCTGTTGCCGGATGGCCACTCCGCGGACCCAACGTTCCAGATGCCCCATCAGCATTGCGCTGGAGATCTTTGGTGATCCGTGGACCTTGCTGGTGGTGCGGGACCTGATGTTCAAGGGTCTGCGCACCTTCAATGAGTTCCTGAACGCTGGAGAGGGAATCGCCAGCAACGTTCTTGCCGAAAGGCTCACCAGGCTGGAACGCGCGGGAATTGTGACGCGCCACGCCGACGCGGCTGATGCGCGAAAGCGCGTGTACCGGCTGACCAGGAAGGGAATCGACCTTGCGCCTGTGCTGGTTGAGATTGTGTTGTGGTCAGACCGGTACGAGGACACCGACGCACCACCGCAAACCGTGCATGCAATGCGGACGCAGCGGGAGGAGGTGCTCAGCCAGGTACAACGTGAATGGGCTGAAAGCGGCAAGCTGAGTGGCCGGCGACGGAGGTGAGACGTTTCCGGGCGGCGCGTGAGGAGGAATGCAACGCGGCAGGGCCAGTGGGCTGCTCGTCGTCCGCGCGCCCGAGGCGTCGTCGGTCAGGGCGGGTGGAACCGCACGCGGACGGTAGCCTCTCCGACGGCGTCCTTGAATCCCATCCGCACCCAGAGACCGGTGGGATTGACGTCGCTCTCCGAGAAATGCTCACCGCCGCCCTCGCGGGACGTGTCAATGCACTCCACCGCATCTCCGAACAGACACTCGCGGTTGTCTCCCCCGACCGCCTTGTCGGGGATGACCTGCAGGAACGCGTCGGTGGAGCTGGGATCAACGTCGATGGTGACGCGCCCGGCGTTCTGCTTGATCACGTGGAGGATGCCGTCGGCGCCCACCAGCGTCATGCCGCACCGGGAGCCCACCGCCACGCCAGAGAGGGACGAGAGCGGGCCCGTCCACTCCTTGCACCGCGACTCCGCGCCGACGTTCACCACCGCCCCGGGACACATGTCGCCCGGGTTGTTCATGGGCTCGCAGCTCCCGTCGTCACCCGAGGACGAGGTGGTGGTGCCTGCGCCGGAACTTGCACCCGGTGGGATTCCCGGCGTGGGAACGCCGCCGACATTGCGACACGCGCGGGCGCGCAGGTCGCACTTCTGCAAAGCGGCTGCACAATCAGAATCGCGTTCGCAGTAGCCGCCAGGCAGCGGGCAGGCCGTCAGGAGGGGCACCAGCGTCGTCATCAGCAGGAATCCGCGCATCAACTCCTCAACCCAACACCACGCCGGCCACCAACATCCCCACGCCGGCCGCCGTCGAGAGCAGCATGACCGCCAACATCACGCCGGCCACGCTCCAACCCCCCAGGTAGCCCGCGGTGATCAGCGGACCCAGATTGCGACCACGCGTGAGCTCAGGCCGCAGGAACAGGGTCACCCAGATGCCACTGGACAGCAGCGCCCCGGCGCCCCCCACCACCGCCGCCAGCGCCGCGCCGCCCAATCCCAACGCGCCCACACCCTTGAGCACGTTGCCCAACATGCCTCCGCCACCTTCCTCTGCGGGCGCGGCCGACGTCGTGGGCGCGGGTTGCGGCGCGGCCACACCACCGGGAACGCGAGAGCCCTGCAGCAGCTGCGCGGGAACGGTCTCCATGGCCTTGAGCAACGCAGCCTCGTTGTTTCCCGCCACGGGCATGCTCACCGAGCCCTCCGCCTGCGTGGTGCGCGTGTTGAGCAGGGTGAGGTTCAACAGCCATTGATCGCCCAGACGACCCAGCGTGCCGCTGACGACGTAGTCGACGCCGAGGGCACCGGCGAGCTCCGCCATGCACGAGGACGAGTCGCAGGCCAGGAGCTGTTTCTGCTGCTCAAAGCCCAACAACGTCTCAATCTCCGACGAGCTCACCACCTTGGAGAATCTTCCCTGCGCGCGCAGCAACGTGACCAGGTTGGCGGTGAGCAGGGTGGCGGTGTCGGCGCTGACGCCCTGCTTCGCCTGCAGCTCAAGGACCGCGACGCTGGGCCTGGTCTCGACGGGGACGGGCGGTGTCGCAGGCGCATCCGCGGCCATCACCGTCATCGCCACGGTCAGGATGAACGGAGTCATCGTCGAGGGAAACCTCCAGGGGGCCCATCAAGTGTCCGGACAAGGTAGCCACTGTGTCAAGGTGTTGCCCCAGCAGGAACTGCGTCGCGAGAAGTGCGCGGCGCGGCGGGGAACATCCGGGCGCGGTACGTTGTCCCATCGTCGGAGACGCCCGCCATGCCCGGTTCCGCGCTTCTCCCGCTGCTGACCAAGTTTCTCGTCGCCACCGCGGACGCCGGGGTTTCCGACGACGTCTTCGATGCCTTCCTGCGGACGGAGTACCCGGTGGCGGACGGGTTTGATTTTCCCGTGGGCGACCCGGACGCACGTGGCTCCTACCGCGACGAGCGGACCGGACGACGTCACCGCGGATGGTACGTGGCGGCGGGCTTCCTCCATCACTACG
>JBFMGU010000064.1:0-45054 GCA_040752415.1 Myxococcota bacterium | reverse complement strand
TGGGTCGCGGGGACCGCAAGGGTGCCGACCAGCTGGCCGTGGACGCCATGCGCAAGGCGTTCGACTCCCTGCAGATCCGCGGCACCGTGGTGATTGGCGAGGGCGAGCGCGACCAGGCGCCCATGCTCTTCATTGGCGAGAAGGTCGGTCGGAGCCACGCCGAGGATCCCGAGGTGGATATTGCGGTGGATCCGCTGGAGGGCACCAACCTGTGCGCCTTTGGTGAGCCCAACGCCATCAGCGTGGTGGCCATGGCCGCCAAGGGCTGCTTCCTCCACGCCCCCGACACGTACATGAACAAGATCGCCGTGGGCCCCAAGGCGCGCGGCGTCATCGACCTCAGCCGCAGCCCCACCGAGAACCTGCGCGCCATTGCCGACGCCAAGGGCGTGTACGTGGAAGACCTCACCGCCATGATCCTGGACCGCGACCGCCACAAGAAGCTCATTGACGAGGTCCGCAAGGCCGGCGCGCGCATCAAGCTCATCCGCGACGGCGACATTGCCGCGGCCCTGGCCACCTGCAAGGAGGACAGCGGCGTGGACGTGCTGTTTGGCATTGGCGGCGCGCCCGAGGGCGTGATTGCCGCCGCCGCGCTGCGCTGCCTGGGGGGCGACTTCCAGGGTCAGCTCCGTCCCCGCAACAGCGAGGAGGTTGAGCGCTGTCACCGCATGGGCATCGCGGAAGTGGACCGCATCTACAAGATCGAGGAGCTGGCCAAGGGCGACGTGCTCTTTGCCGCCACCGGCGTCACCAGCGGCGACTTCTTCAAGGGCGTCCGCTATTTCTCGAACGGCGGGTTCACCCACAGCGTCGTGATGCGCTCCCTGTCAGGGACCATCCGCTGGGTGGAGTCGGAGCACCACTTCGACCGCAAGCCCAACTTCCAGGCCTGACCTCAGCGCGGCGGGCGGCGCTTGCTCCTCCCGCTCCGCGACGCGGCAGTGGGCGGCGGCCCCAACAGCGTGGGCTCCCCGCTGATGGAGTCCGCACCCGCGCCGTCGGCAAAACCGCTTCCGTCGTCGTGACCGTCGGACAGCGCGGCGGCCAGGCCTTCCGGGGGCGGGGCCAGGAGCGTCTTGCCCTCGTCATCACTGGCGGCGCGCAGCTGGTCCGGGTCCGTCTTGATGACCGGGTTGCGCTGGGTCATCTCGGAAACCGGCATGTTGAGCGCGCCGTCGGTGGTGCCGTCGTCTCCGGGCTCCGTGGCGCCCAGCTCCGGGCGCTCCGGCGGCGGCGCCACCAGCGTGGCATCCCCGCGCGACTCCTGCACCTTCGCCTGCGTCCGGTTCCGTCGCACCGGCTCCGGCGGCGGAGCCAGCTGCGTGCGTTCTCCGCCCGCGGGGACCTCGTCGGTGATGACGGGTGTGGTGGGCGCGGAAGGCTCGCGCGCGTTGTTGAGGGACGCCGCGGCGGCGGCCACCGGGTCCGTGCCGGGACGCTGCGGCGCGGGTGGCGTCGACGACGTGACCGGACGCGTGGGAGGCCGCGGCGGCGGCACCGCAGACGACGCGGGGCGCGGCAGACCACCGGGCACGGACTTGGGCACGCCAAACGCCCCGGTGCGCGGCGGAGGGCTCGCCACGGGAACCACGCGCGCGCCCGTGGCCGGCCCGTTGCCTGGGCCCACCCGGGAGGCAGGTCGGGGGGGCGCGCGCGAGGGCGGAGGACTGGGCAGCTCCGATTCCGGAGACGTGACCTCGCCAATCTCGGTGGGCTGGTCGCGCGGGGAGAGCATGCGTGACGGCGACGACGCCGCGCGCAGCCGCTGCACGCGCTCCACCTTCTCCGCAAGCGCGCGATCCTGCGGCCGCTGCGCCAGGAGGCGCTCCAGGAGGAGCAACGCGTCGTCATAGCGGCCGGCGCGCACGTAGTTGTCCGCCACCTCCTCCTGCGTCACGACGTAGGCGGCCAGCGTCTCGCGGTTGTCGCGCGGGCGCTCCGGTGCGTTGGCCGCGGCGTCCTTCAGCATCTCCACGCGCGCGCGCAACAGCGGGTCATTGGGGCGGGCCTGCAGCAGCTTCTGGTAGCCCTCCAGGGCCTCGGCGTGGCGGCCCCGGGCCACCAGCTCCTCCAGCTCCGCAATGTCCGGTCGGCCCGACGCCATGCTCGATTCTGATCCCGCGGCTCAGAGGGGCAGTCGCACCGTGAAGGTGGTGCCTTTGCCGCGCTTGCTCTCGTAGGTGATGTCGCCGTGGTGCTCCTGCACGATGCGCTTGACCACGGCGAGACCCAGACCCGTTCCATCCGCCTTGCCGTGCGTGGCGAACTCCTGGAACAGGCGGCCTTCCAGCTCCTCGGCAATGCCGGGGCCATTGTCGGCGAAGACGAGCTGCACGCTGTCGCCGGACTGCTGCACCGTGAAGGTGAACTTGCCACCGTCCGGCATGGCCTCCTTGGCGTTGCGCGCAATGTTGGTCACCACGCGGGTCATGCGCGTCTGGTCCATGCGCACGGTGCCCTTGAATTTCGCTTCCACCACCAGCTCCACGCCGCTGCCGTCGAAGATGCGGCGCAGGAGCTCCTCCATCTCCGTGATGAAGTGCTGGAGGTAGACCTTGCGCAGCAGGACCTCCACCTCGCCACGGGCGAACTGGAGCAGGTCGCGCGTCATCTGCGAGAGGTTCTCGAACTGCTTCAGCGTCAGCTCCGCGAACTCCTCCCGCTCCTCCTGCGCGTTGCTGTTCACCATGAGCTGCACGTAGCCGCTGATGATGGTCATGGGCGTCTTGAAGTCATGCACCACGCCGGAGAGCATCTGGCCAATGGTCTGCAGGCGCTGCGCGTTCTGGTCCTGCTCCTTGATGCGCGCTGCCTCAATGGCCTTGGCGGACTGGTTGCCGAGCATGGTCAGCATCACCACGTGCTCCTCGGTGAATCCGCCGTGACGGTTCACCAGCGCCAGGGAGCCCATGGAGGAACCGTCGGAGGCGATGAGGGGGACGCCCACGAACGTCTTCACGTTGAGCTCCACTTTCTTCGCCAGGGACTTCGAGGAGCGCTTGTCCTTGGCGGCGTCGGCCACCACCACCGGCTCCATGTGCGTGGCCACCCAGCCCACCAGTCCGTCGCTGGGGTCGGAGCCGATGGTGAGGAGCGGGTTGGTGCTGGGGCCGGCTGTGGCGTGCAGCACGTGCAGGAGCGCGGAGGGACCGTCCAACGCCAGCAGCATGGCCGCTTCCGCGCCGGTCAGACCCGCGGAGCGCATCAGCACCGCCTCGATGATCTGCTTGGTGTCGCGCGCCTTGACCAGCGACTGGGTGAACTCGAACAGCAGGTCCTGCTCCGCCAACTTGCGGCTCAGCTCGTCCTGCGTGCGTCCCAGGTTCTCGTTCTGCTTGAGGGCCTGCTCGTAGAGCACCGCGTTCTCGATGGCGGTGGCCGCGGTGGAGGCAATGGCCTCCAGCATGCGCTCGTCCTCGTCGGTGAAGCCGTTGCCGGTCTTCTTGTTGAGCGCCTGGATCACGCCCAGGATCCGACCGCGATGGTCGCGCATGGGAATGGCCACCATGTTCTCGGTGCGGTAGCCGGTGCGTTTGTCGATGGACTGGTTGAAGCGCTTGTCTGAGTAGACGTCGCGCAGGTTGAGCAGCTGGCCGGTCTTGGCCACCCAGCCGGCAACGCCCACACCCACAGGCATGCGGATCTCCTGCACGCCGTCGCCCTGGATGACCTTGCTCCACAGTTCCTTGCTCTTGGGTTCCAGCACGTAGAGGGTGCTGCGGTCCGCCTCCAGCAGGTCGGTGACGTGGCGCATGATGAGCACCAGCACCTCGTCGAGGTTGAGGGAGCCGGACAGCGAGCGGCCAATCTCCTTCATGGCCTGGATGCGACGGTCCTTGACGGCGAGCGCGGCCTCCAACGCGGCCACCTGCTCCTTGAGGCTGATGACCTCCGTGACCGGGTCCACCGGCGTGAGCTCGGCGGTGCGACGGCGACGAGACCCCTCCGCGGGGACCTCCACCTGCGGCACCTCACCGGTCCGCTTGCGACGGGCGAGCGCAGTGGATGCCTGCTCTGCGTTGGCCATGGGCGGGTCTCCCTCTTGAAGGACGGAACATGCCGCCCTGACCCGCCGTTATCGCCCGCCGGGCGGCGGGGGCGCAATGAACGCGCGGCCCTCAGGCCGCCAGGGCCTGGGCCAGGTCCTTCTTGAGGTCATCCAGGGCTTCCACGCCCACGCTCAGCCGGATGAGCCCGTCATCAATGCCCAGCTTCCGACGGTTCTCCGGGGGCACGGAGGCGTGGGTCATGATGGCGGGGTGCTCAATCAGGCTCTCCACGCCACCCAGGCTCTCGGCGCAGGCAAAGATGCGGGTGGCCTTGAGCACGCGCACCGCCTTGTCCAGGCCGCCCTTCACCACCATGGAGATCATGCCGCCGGGGCCCTTCATCTGCCGCGCCGCCAACGCGTGGTGCGGGTGGCTCTTGAGGCCGGGGTAGATCACCTTCTCCACCGTGGGCTGCTCGCTCAGCCACTGGGCCAGCGCGCTGGCATTCTCGACGTGGCGGGCCATGCGCAGGTGCAGCGTCTTGGTGCCGCGCAGGGTGAGGAAGCAGTCCATGGGGCCGGGCGTCCCGCCCACCGCGTTCTGCAGGAAGGTCAGCTGGTCCTTCAGCGCGGCGTCATTCATGATCAACGCGCCGCCCACGACGTCACTGTGCCCGCCCAGGTACTTGGTGGTGCTGTGCAGGACGATGTCCGCGCCCAGGGAGAGCGGCCGCTGCAGCACCGGCGTGGCAAAGGTGTTGTCGACGACCAGCTTGGCGCCCGCCTTGTGCGTCATCTCCGCCACCGCGGCAATGTCGACGAGCTTGAGCATGGGATTGGTGGGCGTCTCCACCCAGCACAGCTTTGTGTTGGGACGGAACGCGGCGGCGGTGGCGGCCAGGTCCGTCTGGTCCACGAACGTGAAGGAGATGCCCAGGCGCTTGAAGACCTTGTCGAAGAGGCGGAAGGTGCCGCCGTAGACGTCGTCGCCGCAGACCACGTGGTCACCGGCGCTCAGCCAGGTCATCAGCGTGGTCTCCGCGGCCAGGCCGCTGGCAAAGCAGAGCCCGTGCTTGCCGCCCTCCAAGGCCGCCAGGTTGTCCTGCAGCGCGGTGCGCGTGGGGTTCTGGGTGCGGGAGTACTCGTAGCCCTTGTGGCCGCCCGGCCCCTCCTGGACGTACGTCGAGGTGAAGTACACGGGCGTCATGATGGCGCCGGTGGTGGGGTCGGGGGTCTGGCCGGCGTGGATGGCCAGGGTGTCCAGGGCGGCGTCAGCGCTGATCTTCAAGGGTGCCTCCAGTGATTCGGGGCTTTCCCGCAGCCCCAAGAGCGGGCCTTCCCGTGACAAAGAGCAGACCCGCCGTCAAGCCGGCGTGGACGACGCGGGGTGGCCTCCCATACAAATGCGCCCGTGCCCTTCCAGGCTGTGCTGATGGAGCTGTGCCGGAGCGTGCCGGGAGCGCGCGGGGCGGTCTTCGTCGACTACGAGGGCGAAAGCGTGCAGCGCGCCGTGCTGGACCCCGCGCTGGGCGCCTACGACCTGGACGTGGCCGGTGCCCATGCCGCGCCGATCATGGCGGCCTCCGTCGGGTGTCGCGTCATCCGGCTGGTGGGTCACGAGGGAAGCACGTTCATCCACGCCGTGAAGGACAACTACAGCGTGGTGCTCGTGACGCAGCCGGGCACGCTGCTTCCCCGCGCGATGTGGGGACTCCGCCACGCCGCGCACCGACTCAAGGACCTGATGTAGCGCCGCCCTTCTTGCCGCTGGTCTGCTTGAGGATCCACGGCACGCTGAGCGGGTGCGGGTTCTTGGGGTCGGGGAAGTCGGGGAAGAGCCAGCCCACGGCGATGGTGGTGCCCACGGTGATGTTGGTGACGCGCCCGTCGGCAACGCGCTGCAGGTTGGCGTCCTTCCGACGACCGGTGCCCGTGAAATACGCGCCAAACCCTTCGGAGAACGTGCGCCACTCCACGAAGCCGCCGTACGCGATGGTGAAGCGCACCGTGCTGTCGACGCGGTAGCCCATGGCCACCACCTCACGACCAGGGTTGTTGAGCGTGGTGTCCGGGATGATCTCGGTGGGCCCGGTGGGGAAGCCGCTGATCTCCTGGTACGCGACGAGGGGAATCAGCTCACCGCGCAGGTCAAACGAGACACGACGCCACAGCAGCGGCAGGTGGAACTCCGGACCAAAGCCCAGCTGCGCGGCGTGGTAGCCGGGGATGGCCACAAACGGCGTCTGCCGCTCGACGGCGCCACGGGAGTATCCCAGCCGGATGCGCGCGCCGGCGGCGATGCCGGGGACGGGGCCGATGTGCAGGACGAAGCGCGCCTTCAGCGCCACGTGTCCTTCCGTGAGGATGGCCGCCATCTGCTCGGGCTTGGTCAGCGACTCACCCTTGGCGTTCTTCACCGGCGAGTACACGGTGCCGGCGAGCCGCACGGAGCTGTCCATACCGAGGTAGCGGATGGGCCACGCCTCGAACCACAGCGAGCCGCCCACGTGCGGACGACACCCCCGGAACGCGGTGATGCGCTTGGGGTCCGGAGCGCAGACGCTGGTCTTGCGGTTGAACGCCTCGTCGGCGAGCGCGTAGCTCCACAGCATGACGTCGGGGCCCAGGGAGACCACGAGATAGGGCGTGGGCTGGTACAGGCTGTAGAGGTTCTTGACGATGGCCATGGCGGGGCTGTCCGCGTTGGCCTTGTCGTTGTCGGCCTCGGCCAGCGCGCCCCGGCGGGACGGCTTGGGCTTCGGTTTCTCCTCGTCCTCCTCGGCCGGGGGCTGTTCCTCCTCGTCATCCAGGCGCTGGCGACGGGCGGGCTTGGATTCCTTCTTCGGCTTCTCCGAGGTGCGCGCCCCCTTGCGGGCCTTGGGCTTCTCCTCGTCCTCGTCGGGACCGGGGCCCAGCTCTTCCACGTCCTGCTCGGTTTGCTGGGTGCCGGCACGGCCGGAGCGCGCGGGCTTGCGGACTTCCGCGGGGAACGGGAGCTCGTCCTCCTCGCTGGAGCCCACAATGGTGCGACCACCGCCGGCATCCTCGTCGGAGGCGGTGTCACGCGCGGGCTTGCGCGAGCGGCTGGGCTCCGGTTCCTCCTCGGGCGGCGGGGGCGGCAGGTCCTCCGCGCCTTCATCCCAGTCCGTGGCGTCCTCGTCCACGACCTTCTTCTTGCTCTTCTTCTCCTCCTCGTCCGCCTTCTTCTTCCGTGCCGCGCGCTTGGCCTCCCACTTGTCCAGCAGCTTGGCCACCTTGCTGGCGGCCTTCTTGCCTTCCGTCTTGGCGTCGGAGGGCGACTTCACGCCGGGCACCTCCACCACCTCCACGTCGAGGCCTTCCCGGTCATAGGCGGTGATGAGGATGGGCCCCTTCACGGAGGCGCGGGAGACCCGCAAGAGCACGTCAACGTTGGCGGCCTCCATGGCGCCCTTGAGGCGCGCGCGGCTGAACGGGTCCTGCTTGTCCAGCCGGTCCAGCAGGTCCTCCTTGGGCAGCAGGATGATGTTTTCGTTGTCCTCGAGGTTGAGCTCCACGCTGCCGGCCAGCTTGGTGGCAACCTTGTCGCCTTCCGGGGGGAGAACCACGGTCCGCAGCTCCGCGGCTGACGCCGACGCGGCGGCGCAGAACAGCACCGGCGCCAGCGTGAGTCGGAGGGCGGAGGACATGGCCGGGGAGTATAGTGCCCAAGCGCGCCGGCGTGCGGAGAACATCCACCGGTCCGCCAGGATGGGGATGCATGCTGGGCAGGGTGTGGCGCTTCCTCGCGGGCTTCTTCGTGGCACTGGTGCCGGCGGTGGCCGTCTCGCTCGCGGTGTGGTCGCCGCTGCTGCGCAAGAACCCGCACCTGCCTGCACCCCGTCCTGGTGACTACGCCTCAGCCGTTGCCGTCACGCTGGCGGCGTTGTGGGTGGGCTACATCGGCTTCAACCTGGCCGTGCGGGCGCTGCATGGCGTGCCGGATGCGCCGCCGCGTCGAGGCCAGCCGTAGACCGGGTAAAAAGAAACCCCCGACGCCACGAACGAAGCGACGGGGGTCTCTGGAGCCGACAGCCGGAATTGAACCGGCGACCTACTGATTACGAATCAGTTGCTCTACCAGCTGAGCTATGTCGGCGTGAGGGGGCGGGTTTCTAGGGGTTCTCGCCCGCGGCGTCAACCGTCTTGTGCGGGGTCGTGGCCGCTAACGCTCCCAGCCGTACGCCACCTCGACACACGGCGCCCCGCCCACGCTCTCTTCCCGCTCGGCGAGGAGGCGTCCGCCCACGGCCTGGTAGAAGCCCCGCGCCGCCGTGTTCTCCCGCAGCACCCAGCACAGCGTGGGCATCAGCCGCTCCGCGCGCAGCCACGCCAGGGCCCCCGCCATCAGTTCGCGCCCCAGCCCCCGTCCCCGGGCCCGACGCAGCAGGTAGATGGCCCCCACCTCCCCGGGATGGCTCTCCGGCGGCGCGCGGTTGGGGCCCGCGGCGCACAGCCCCACCAGCCTGCCCTGCTCCTCCACCACCCAGACCCGCGCCAGGGACCGCTCCAGCACCTCGCTCCACGTGGCACGACGTCGTTCCACGCTCAGCCCGTCCAGGTACTCCTGCGGGAGCATGCCCACATAGGTCTCGCGCCACGCCTGCACATGCACGCGCGCCAGCTCTTCCACGTCGTCAGTTTGCGCCTGGCGGATCATGCACGCTCAGACGCGGATGAAGCCCCGCTGCACGAACGCTTCCACGATGCGCAGCAGCTCGGCCTCCTGGATGGGGCTCACCTGCATGATCTGCTGGAGGCTGCGCTTTCCGTCGATGCGGCTGAGCACGTAACGCTCCTTGCTGGTCAGCAGGTACTCGTCCAGGTGCTCGCGCGTGACGGTGAGCTGGGGGACCGCCGCGGGCGTGAGCGTGCGGGAGGGAGCGCCGGGCCGGTGCGCCGCAGCCTGGGCCGCGCGCAGGGCGTTGAGCGCCTCCACGTTGTTCGGGTCGCGCTCCAGGACGCGCTGGGCCAGGAGGTACGCGTCGTCATGCTGGCCGGCCTGGAGGCGCTGGCGCAGTTGCATCAGCAGCTCTTCCCGTGCCGCGGGCACCACCGCCGCCGGCTGCGAGGGCGTGGTCACCACGGGACTGGGCACCGTCCGCGGCGCACCTGGCGGGCGGGCCTTCACCAGGCCGCGACCCGCGAGGTCGTAGAGCCGCGCGAAGACGTGGAAGTCCAGCGCGCGCACCTCCAACGCCACCTCACCAATGCTGCGTCCCGCCGCCGCGTACTCCAGGATCCGACGGTCAAAGTTGTTGAGGCCGGAGGGGATGGGCTCCTTGACGTCGAGCTGCGTCTGCGGGCCGGGCAGCACCTTGCGGATCTCCTCCCACATGGTGTGGCGCGACACGCCCTCGCTGTGGATCTCCGCCAGCAACGTCGGGGTGGGTGCGTCCAGCTCCGGGTCCCGTGTCTCCTGCGCGTTGAACTCGAAGGTGCCCTGCTCCCACTCGAACGCGTCCAGCAGGCACTCGCGCGTCTTGAAGTTGAGGACGCGCATGAGGCGCTCGTCGTCCAGGACGCCGCTCATCACCAGCACGCGCCCCAGCGGCACGCCCGTCTCCACCTGCGTCTGGAACGCCACCTGGAGCTGCTGCTCGCTGACGTAGCCGTAGTTGACCAGGTGCTGGCCCAGGCGCTCGCGCGGGTCGTCGGAGCTGGACTGGGTGACGGCGCCGTTGACGATGTAGAGCTGCTTGGTGACGCCGCCGCGCTGGATGGTGAGCCTGCCGCTGCGCTGCCGGTTGGCCAGCCAGATGACGACGTCCGGCAGAGACATCACATCCAGGTCACCGGCAATGCTGCCCATGGTCCACCCGCGGCGCTCAAACGCCCGTACTCACGACGAACGCCCTCATAGGCCCAAGGGTATGGTGGAGGGAAGCCCCCGTCAGCAGTTTGCTAGGCTGAAGCGGTGCCACAGACTGGAGGTCCCGTGAATCCGCCCGCCCCCACCGCCAGCTGTGTGGTCATTGGCAACGAGATCCTCACCGGCAAGGTCCGCGACTCCAACGCCCACCACCTGGCGCGCTGGCTGCGGGAGCGGGGTGTGGATCTGCGTCGCATCCAGGTCATCCCCGACGAGGTGGACATCATCGCCGCGGTGGTGGCGGAGGAGAGCGCGCGTTCCCACGCGGTGTTCACCAGCGGCGGCATCGGCCCCACGCATGACGACGTGACCTACCGCGGCGTGGCGGCGGCATTCGGCCTCCCGGTGAAGCGCAACGAGACCCTGGCCGCCCTGATGCGCAACCACTACGGCGAGCGGCTGACCGAGGTGGGCCTGCGCATGGCGGACCTCCCCGACCCATGCCTGCAACACGCCGCGGACGGCCTCTGGGTACCCGTGGTGCAGGTCCGCAACGTGTACGTGCTGCCAGGCATCCCGGTGCTGTTCGAGCGGCTGCTGGCGTCGTTGGACGGGCGGTTCCGGGGCGTGCGCGTGAGGCTCGCCAGCATCTACACGCACCAGCGCGAGGAGGAGATTGCGCCGGCGCTGGAGGCCGTCCTCTCGGAGTTCCGCGGCGTGGAGATTGGGAGCTACCCGCAGATGGGCGGGACCGCGGATTACCGCGTGCGGGTCACGTTGGAATGCCGCGACCAGGACCTGTGTCGCCGAGCCACCGACGCGCTCCTGGAGCGCCTCAACGTCTCCCAAGTGGTGCGCGTGGAGCGGGACCCGGGGTGATTCGCTCGTCGACGCGCCGCGCGGCGTGGCCCCAAAGGCGTTGGTGAGGGCGCAGCAGAGGTGGCCGTGGAAGGTCCGCGCCGCCGCGGGGCGGGTGCCTCTCCGCGGGGATGTCACGATTATCGTTCCATTTGTCACGATAATCGTGACGTGGCTGCCAGAGGCCGGGTCCCAGGGCCTTCCGTCGTGCAACCCGTCCGCCCTACCAACGCCTTGGGAGCTAGAGAACGCCGCGGGCGACACCCCGGTCAGGGGCCCAGGACCTTCTGGAGGCGGTCGTAGGTGTCCCAGAGGCTCTCGCTGAGCACCTTGGTGTCGCCGAGGATGGGCATGAAGTTGGCGTCGCCCACCCAGCGCGGGACGAGGTGGTAGTGCATGTGGTCCGCGATGCCGGCGCCCGCCGCCCGACCCAGGTTCATCCCGATGTTGATGCCGTCCGGCTTGTAGGCCTGCTTCAGGGCGTTGGCGGCGTCCTTGAGCAGCACGTGCAGCTCCAGGAACGCGTCCGGCGGCAGCGCATCCAGGGAGCCCACGTGCGCGCGCGGCACCACCATGATGTGCCCGTTGTTGTACGGGTACTTGTTCAGGATGACGAAGGCGTGCTGCCGACCGTGCACCACCAGGCAGGCGCGCTGGTGCTCACGCTCCTCTTCGCTGGGGGGGGCGGAGGTGAAGGGGCGCGGGTAGTCGCAGAAGATGCAGCCGGTCTTGTCGGCGGGCACGGACGGACCCTCCTTGCCCTCAATGAACGCCAGACGCCAGGGCGCCCAGAGCCGTTCCACGACGCATCAGACCTTGGCCAGCGCGGGCGCGCCGCCAGCCGCCGGGGACTCCTGGGCACTGACGCCAGGCGCTGCCACGGGCCGGGACGCGCCGTTCTCGTGGCCGTCGTCGGCGTCGTCGTCCGTGTCCACCGGCAGGGGGAGGTGCGCGTTGATGTTCACCCGCTCCCGCAGCTCCTTGCCCACCGTGAAGAAGGGCACCAGCTTCTGGGGCACGGGGACCTTTTCCCCGGTCCGGGGGTTCCGACCGTCGCGCGCCCGGCGCTCCTTGGCCACAAAGCTCCCAAACCCACGGATTTCAATGCGTTGGCGGTGGGCCAGGGCATCCGTCATGGTCTCGAACATCGTGTTGACGATGATTTCCACGTCCCGCTTGGGGACCTTGGGGGCCTTCCGAGCAACCACCTCAATCAGCTCGCTCTTGGTCACCGCCAGCTCCTGTGCCCCCGCGCCAGCAAAGGTCCCCCCGCGCGGGACCCCGTGGCTAGCAGACCAAAGCGGCCTCAAGCAACTGACTTGCATACGTTTTTTGGCTGTTTCCTACCGAACGTCCGTGCCTCGGGGAAGCACCAGGCCCGGCCACGCGGTGCCCAGCCCCTGCAGCGGTGATTCCGCCCGCCAGGCCTTGACCATGGCCGCGGCCCCCACCTCCATCAGCTCCGCCAGGAAGCCCCCCTTCTTGGGCGGGTAGACCAGGTCGGGCTCCCCGGGGACCTCGGCCAGCTTCAGGGCCAGCACCGCGGCGTCCCAGACCGTCCCCAGCTCATCCACCAGCCCTAGCTCCTTGGCGGTCTGGCCGGTGATGACCCGCCCGTCGGCCACGGTCATCACCTTCTCCCTCTCCAGCCCCCTGCTCTCCGCCACCGCGGCCACGAACTGCTGGTGAATCTCCGTGGTGATGCCCTGCAGGTAGGTCTGCTCCATGGGCGTGGGGTGGCGGAAGGCGCTGCCGGAGTCCTTCAGCGAGCCGGAGGTGTAGGTCTGCATGTCCACCTTGGCGGCCTTCATCAGGTCCGCCACCACGGGGTGCTGCATGATGACGCCAATGGAGCCCGTGAGCGTGCCGGGGTTGGCCACCACCTTGTCCGCGCCCACCGCCGCGTAGAAGCCGCCGCTGGCCGCCACGTTGCCCAGGCTGGCCACCACCTTCTTCTTCTCCCGCGCCCGGATGATCTCGGCGCGCATCTCCTGGCTGGCCCCCACGCTGCCGCCGGGCGAGTCGATGCGGACGACGATGGCCTTGATTTCGTGCTGGTCCACGAAGCGGCGCAGTTTTTCCGTGAACTCCTTGGTGTCCGTGATGGTGTCGGTGACTTCCACCACGCCCACCTTGGCCTTGCCCCGCAACGCCACGGCCGGGCTCCCGGTGGCGCTGCCCACCACGACCATCATCGCCACGAGGAACAGGGCAAACAGCCCGCCAAAGGCCGCCAGGAGGATGAGGAGCGCGCGTCGTTGGTCCATGCCCACCCCATACCAAACCTGGGGGCCCCTCCGCTTTCTCGCCGGTGGGAGCTGACGGCGGGCCGGGGGCTCATTGTAGTGTGGCGGGCGTGAGACTCCGTCGAGCCCTCCCCCTCCTGCTGTTGGCCACCGCGGCCGCCTGGGCCTGCACACGCGCGGACCTGTTTGGCGTGCAGTCGGACCCCTCGCTGCCGGACAAGATCACCCTCTCCGGCACGGTGTGCTCCGACAACCCGCTGGAACAGCGCTTCCCCGTCAAGGTCGTCTTCCTCATCGACACCAGCAACTGGGCCCCCACCGCCACCAACAGCCTCATCAACGGCTTCCGCTCCCAGGCGCTCTCCGACGTCTTCAACCTCTACAGCGGCGCCAACGAGGTCAGCTTTGCCGTGGTGGCCTACAACGGCGAGACCATCTCCTTCACCTCCGACGAGTTCACGCGTGACCTGGGCGTCCTGCAGAACGCCGCGCAGCGCACCGGCCTGCCCTGCAACTCCACGGACCAGGCGCGGTGCCAGGAACGTCGCTACGAGCTGGCGCTGGAGCGCGCGGAGAACCTCATCACGGGCGACCTGCTCGTCTCCGACCGCGGCCTGCGCGCGCGCACGCGCTACGTGATCGTCCTCTACGCAGAGGGGCCGCGCATTGGCCCTGGCGCCGTTTCCCGTCCCGACGCTGGCCCAGCCGGCCCGCCGCCCCAGCCGGAGACGCTGTACTGCACGCCGGTGTGCGACGCGGACGAGGATCCGGGTCGGGCGTGTCGACCGGAAGCGCACTGCGACCAGGGCTGCCACTTCGAGCGCGAGGTGCGGCGGATGCGTGAATTCGTCGTCGACAACGGCGCGGCGGACCTGGCGGTGCACACCGCGCAGTTCTTCACCAGCCCGCCGCCGGACCCCAATGCCGGTCCCTGCTGCGGCACCGACGCCCCCGAGGACACCTGCCAGGCCCAGACGGTGTTGCAGCGCATGGCCGCGGCGGGTGGTGGCAGCTACCTGGCGTTCCAGAGCCCCGGCGAGCTCTCGTTCCGCCAGCTTGAATACAACGCCACGCGCAACACGTTCGTGATGAAGAACCTGGTGGCGGTGAACCTGAACGCGCGCGCCACGCCGGACGGGCTCAAGCCGGACAGCGACGCGGACGGCCTCACCGACGACGAGGAGCGCGCCCTGGGCACCCAGCCGCTGCGCGTGGACAGCGACGACGACGGCATTGGTGACCGCTTGGAGCACGTGCTGCGGAGCGTGGGCCTGGATCCCCTGCGCGCGGACGCACCCACGACGTGCACCGGGCTCGAGAAGAACCACGACCGCGATGGCGACGGACTCAATGACTGCGAGGAGGTCCTGCTGGGCACGGACAGCACGCTGTTTGACTCCGACGCCGACGGTTTCCCGGACCGCGTGGAGTTCCTGGGCGGGACCAACTACCTGGACAACGACGTGTCCGGCGACGTGGACCAGGACGGCACGCGCAACGGCGAGGAGCTCAAGCAACACACCGACGCGCGCTCCAACGACGCCAAGACCCGCGGTGAGCTGAGCTACCTCTACCGCGTGATCAGCCAGGGCATTGGCAAGCTGATGGACATCCAGCGGCCGCGAGCGGTGAGCGGCGTGACGGTGAAGAGCGTGAGCCCACGCGTGTACGCCGGCATCTCCGTGCTGCAGTTCAACCGCGCCGACACCACGCTCTCCTGGCGCGACTACAACGACCAGCAGCAGGGCCCCGCCGTGAAGGTTGACCGCGACGGCGAGTACACATTGCACAGCGCCACCAGCAAACCCGACAGCGAGCTGGAGAACCGCAGCATCACGGTGCGCGTCATCTCCCAGCTGCTCCCGCCGCGCGACCTCCTCGAGACGCTGCAGGTGCGTGAGACGGAGCGCGAGTGCGTGGACTGGCGCGTCCGGAACATCACGCTGGTACACACCTCGCCGCGCTCCGAGCAGGACCGGCTGGCGGGCAACCTCCAGGGCGCGGCCACGACGGAAGGATTCAACCGCATCCTGATCTACTACGCGGAGTCGCCGGTCTCCTCGCCGCTGGGGCCGGGGCTGTTCCGCGTGGCGCCGGTGGACATGGTGTTCATCCCGCCACGACACAAGGCGCCCGACGTGGCGGAGCTGAACGTGGCCGACGGGGATTTCGTGCTGCTGGGTGAAAGGACGGAGGCGCCATGAAGCGCTGGCTGGTTGCCGCCATGGCGTGCGGCGCGTGGGGATGCACGCAACCGGAGCCCACGGAGGTGGACCCGGCGTGCGTCCAGGAGCCGCAGGTGGCCTCCACCGACGAGAGCGGGGCCAGCTTTGCCTACGTGGGCGCGGTGCGCCTGCTGGAGCGGCACCAGCTGGATACCGGCGGCACCGTGACGGGAACCGTGGGGGCGTCCTTCTACGACGTCCGCAACTTCAGCACCGAACGCCCCAACCCGCTGAGCCTCTCCGCCACGTGCGTGGGCATCACGGGGCAACCCGCGCAGTCGGGAGAGCGGTTCGCCCTGCCCGTTACCAGCGTGGACGTGGAGGGGATGTCGTCGGGGCCGCTCACGTTGACGTCGGTGGATGGCGGGCCTCTCAGCCATGGGCCGGTGCCGGGCATCTTCGGTGGCTCCCCCGTGACCGTGCGGGTCACCGGCGCCGACGGAGGATTCGGCAGCGTGGACTTCTCTCCGCTCACGCCGCCCACGCGCGTGGCGGTGCAGAGCCCGGACCTCAGCGGCGGTGGCACCGTGGGGAATGATTCCCTGACGCTGAAGTGGGCGGCGGGGAGCGATCCCACCCGGTCCATCCAGATCGACCTGCAGGTGGGCGGCAACGACCCGGCCACGCGCGCGCTGCTGAGCTGCGTGGTTCTCGACGATGGTTGCCATGTCATCGAGTCCGGCCCGCTGCTGTGGCTGACGCAGGACCGGAGCGACCCGATCTCCATCACGTTCCGTCGCAGCGTGGCCGAGGCGCGCGAGGTGGCGACGAGCGTGGACGGCGGTGCAGCGGCGTCCGTCTCCCTCACCACCGAGACGAGAGGGAAGCTCACGCCATGAAGCGACTCCTGCCGCTCATCATCCTCTCCTCGTGCGCGCTCAGCGCGGAGGAGCAGTTCCTGGGCAGCAACAAGCTGGACACCTGCGACGGCTCCGTGCCCGTCTGCTCCACCACGGCGAGCTGCCGCCTGGGTGAGGACGAGAACTACGTGGACCTCAGCGTGCCGGGCTTCCGTCGGTTTGTGGTGAACACCGAGGGAGAAGCGGACATCACGCTGGCGCTCTACTGGAAGAAGCAGGTCTCCCCCGGACGCGACGTGGAGTTCACGTTCTGGGAGCCCGGCTGCAGCGAGCCGCACCGCGTGGAAACCACCGGCGAGAAGATGTTCAACGAGGTGGGCCAGGACAAGCAGTGGGAAGTCACGCAGACCGTCTACGAGGCCGGCGACCACCTCGTGGAGATGCGCATGGACGCGCAGGGTGAATTCTATCTCAAGGTGGAAATCACCACGCCCGAGGAGCGCGGCCAGGAGTCGAACGAAGAGGTTGCTCCCGAGCCGGAGCTGCCCGGCTTCTGAGGCCCTCAGAACCCCACCACCTCGAGCTGGGCGTCGAAGGTCCCGTTCAGGGTCTTGTCGTTCTCGAACGTGGCGTTGAAGCGCCCACGCGTGGCGTCGCCCGAGTTCACCGCGCCGCTGTCAAAGCGGATGGAACCGGACTTGAGCGGCGGGAAGTCGGCGGCGGACTGCACCACGCGATTCACCGCGCCGCGGTTCGACGGAAGGTCGATGTCCTGTCCGTAGCGGATGCCTTCCGCCGGCGGGAGCACGCTGACCTGCGCCACGATCTCGTTGTTCCCATTGCGGTTGCGCTTGTAGCGGATCTGGATCTCGCCGCTGGGGAACTTGCGCGCGTCCACCTCGTCAAACTGCAGGTCCTCCGCCGAGGCGATGCTTCCGCTGAGCTGGTTGCCGAAGAAGCCCGGGAGGAGATCACAGCCCAGGAGTCCCAGACAGAGGACCACGCCGCCCATTCGCATCCGGTTGCGCATGGACGTTTTCTAGCCAACGCCCGGCGTGGGTCGCAAGGCGGTGACCACGTCGGTGGGCGGGTGTCAGCGGCGTCCGCGTCGGAGGAACAGGAGGACGCCGCAGAACAGCAACGCGCTGGGAACGTCCATTGCGCCGCCGCTTGCGCACGCACAGGAAGGACCATTGCCGCCGCCACCCGTGCTGCCGCTTGTGCCGCCTCCGCTGCCGCCACTCGACCCCGTCGCGGCGGAGCCGGTGCCTGTGCTGGCGCTGTTCCCTTCTCCGCCCGTCGTGGACGTCGCGCTGCCGGTGCCACTGCCCGACGTGGACGCATTCCCCGGCGTGCCGCCCGTGCTGCTGCTGGTGGAGGAGCCGGTGGTGCCTCCGACGCCGCCGGTGGATGAGCTTGCGCTGGTTGCGGCCCCCGACGACGACGAGCTGGACACCGACCCGCTCGGAACCTCGACATAGGTGGAGTTCTCCGCGCGCGGCGTGCCGCCCAGCGGAATGGAGGCCTGCCAGCTCGACGCCAGCGAGTTGTCGCGCAGGGGATTGGTCAGCTCCAGGGAGGGCCCCAGTCCGTCGGGGGCGTCAGGCCAGGGGAGACGCGCGGAGTAGCGAACGGCGTCAATCACGTTGCCGCGCACGTCCTGCAGCTCCACCAGCTCCTCGAAATTGCTGAGCTGTCCCTCGAAGACTCCGTCGGGAGCAAAGCCGTAGACCGCCTCGAAGTCCGCTGCGCGCCCCGCCACCACCACGAACCCACCGGGCTCAAGGCGGGTCTGCGGTGAGAAGACATGCGTGGTGCCGGAGGTCAGTCGCACTCCCGCCAACGAGATGGATGCGCCCCCGCCGTTCTTCAGCTCGATGAACTCGAGGTCGTCGCTGAGGGAGAAGATCTGCGACGGCGGGTTGAACATGATCTCGTTGATCACCAGGCCGGAGTAATCCTGCGGCGTGACGAAGACCGCCTCATGCAGCGCGCTCCACTCCCCGCCACGCAACACGCGAGCCTTCACGTGCGTGACGTCGTGGATGGGGACCGTCACACCGTCGCCGCCGTTCACCGCGCCGGGAGAGGTGGCACCGCCGGGCAGACGCGGGTCGGTGCCGTCCGTGGTGAAGAAGATGTCTCCGTCGCCACCGTTGGCAGAGTTGTCGACGGCGAGCGCCAGGCCAGCGTCCACCCATCCGCCCTCGTGGCTGAACGAGGGGGGATTGATCGTCGGGAAGAGGCCGGCGTCGCGGTATTGCTGCATCAGGGTTTCCGCGCGGTGTGGGAAGTAGTCGCGCACCAGGCGCTCGCGCTCCGACTTCCAGTGCACGTCGCGCGTGTAGAGGTCGTACGGGGTCTGATCCCCGGCGCCGGGCCAGCGATACACGTCACGCACGTAGTCGCCCCAACGCGCCGACTCCGCCACCACACTCTCCTCCACCGCCGACGTCAGCCGCTGGAAGCGCGCATCCGCCTGGGAGGGAGCCAGCGCGCCGGTGTTGAACAGGTGGCGGTACACACGGTCCGCGAAGAGCAGCCGGAATTCCGGGTTCTCCTTCAGCTTGTGCAACAACCGCGCAGGCGTGTTGTCCAGGTCCACGGTCACCAGGTTGCGCGTGGGCTCCTCGAGGATCAGCTCGGAGTCCCAGGCGAAGAACCGGAACTTCTCGCCCACCAACCGACGACGCGCCGCCACCCAGTTACGCCCCGGCCAGTCCGTGTTCCCCACGTAGTGCATGAGGATCATGTAGTCAGCCAGGTTCACCACATCGAGCATCTCC
Organism: Myxococcota bacterium; assembly: GCA_040752415.1. Classification (GTDB taxonomy): domain Bacteria; phylum Myxococcota; class JACRCW01; order JACRCW01; family JACRCW01; genus JBFMGU01. The sequence continues at coordinate 26,318 of JBFMGU010000064.1, read as the reverse complement.
GTCACGGCGCGGTAGGCGTCGTCGGTGGCCACGCCGGCGTTGGCCAGCTGCATGAGGCGCAGGTACTCGTCCAGCATCCCGTCGCGGACTGTCAGCAGCGTGTCCTCCATGGTGATCACGTCCCAGTCCAGCTTGGGGCCGCCAAAGTACGCGCCCATGAACACGTCGGTGAGTCGCTCATTGAGTGTGTAGAGGCCCCAGTAGACACCGTTGAGATACACGTGGACGAAGCGGCCGTGCGGTGAGACGTGGCCCATGTCCCGCAGCGAATCCAGGACGAATTGATCGCGCATGTAGAGCGCCGCCGCGCGCTGCCGGGCCTCCCAGTGCGGCCAGCTGTTGTTGGAGCCGCCACGCAGCTGGAAGTCGTCAAAGTCCTCCACCGCATCCTTGTCTGGGAAGAGCGGGTAACGGAGCTTCTTGGGGCCAAGCTCGTCGCGGAACGTCACGCGGAAGGACTTCTTGGGCACAATCTTGGGACGACGGTTTCCGTTCCCCGCGATGCGCAGGCCGCCATTGGAGCCGAACCCCTCGGTCCCGTCCGGATTCAGCAGCTCCACCGACGCGAACCGCTCCCAGGCTTCACCCTCCTGGCCCGCATTCGTGTAGATGCCAAGCGCCGGATCCCACAGGTTGGGCAGGTCCGTGACGAGGGAAAGCGTGGCGATGTCCGTGAGCGCTTCCAACACGGAGGTGCTGTAGAGCGGGTCATCCACGATGTCCGGGTCCATCTCGTAGTCCGCGGGATAGGGACCGTCCTCGTCGGTGGGGGCGAATTCCGTGGGCCACCCGGGAAGCGTGTTGGGCTGCCGCACCACGGACGCCGGGAACACGTAGGTGTGCGTCACCACCTTGCTGTCCGTCAGTCCCGCCGAAGTGGCCAGCGCGCGGATCACCGTGGTGGCGCTCACGCTGATGGGTCCGGTGTACACGAGGCCGTTGACACCGGAAGGCGTCGAGCCGTCGATGGTGTAGCGGATGGTGGCGTCGGGCGTGGCGCTGCTGACCTGGACCTGGAACGGCTCGGAATAGAAGCCACGCGGGACGCTGAACTCCGGCGCTTCCGTCCTGGCAGCCCACGCATCCGACGAGCTCAGCGTGACGAGGAGAGCCAGCGTGAAGGAGAGCGCGTGGCGGGGCGGTTCGCGCGACGAGGACAAACGTGAACGATGGTTGATCATGTGGGGACGCACGAAACCCCTCCGTCCGCGTGTGGTGGATGAGGCGGCGCCGGACGCGTCCGTGCAGGCGTGGGACTCACGCAACTGGGACGTGCCCGGCGGTCATGAATGAAGGGGGCTTGCGGGAGACAACGTGTTTCCGTCGTCACCGAGAGACCCGCGGCAGCCCGGATGGGTCCAATCTTAACGGTGACCGCGTGATCGGGCACATCGCCGGTGGCGGCGGAACCCGTCATCACATCGCGGACGCGTCCGTCATGTGACGCGCGGACCTGCGGCGCAACAGGACCAGGGCACCCAGCAGCATCACCCACGACGGTGCATCACCCGCCGCGCAACCGCAGCTCCGGGAAGCCGGGTTCTCACGCGACCCCCCGGTCCCCACGCCGTCATCTCCACCTCCGCCACCCGTGCTGGCCTGGTGTGAGGAACCGGAGAGGGACACATCCTCCCGCGCTGTGCCACTCGAGGAGGACACGCACGCGGTGCTCGAGCTCGCCCACAGAGACAGCGCCCCCGACGACGAACCCGCGGATGACGACGAGATCACCGAGGCAGAGCTGGACGAGCTGGCCGCGGAAGTGGAAGCCGCGGAGGTCGCGGATTGCGACGACGATGATGACGACGTCAGGACACCGCTCGCCGAGCTGGAGAAGGACGAGCAGGAGCAGGACAAGGAGGCGGCGGAGGTACTGCTCGCCGAGCTGGACGATGAGGAACCAGTCACCACACGCGTGGAATTCGGCGCGCCGGGTGTTCCACCCATGACAAACGACGACTGCCAGCTCGACGGCACCGACGTATCCAGCTCCGGGTCCCTGAGCTCCAGCGACGCCCCCGCTCCCGCGGCACTACCTGGCCACGGAGGGATGCTCCCGTACGTCACACGGTCAATCAGGTCCCCAGCCACGTTCACCAACTCCACGGTCTCACCTTCGTTGGAGAGCTGCCCGCCGAAGACGCCGTCGGGTGCGAAGCCGAAGGCGCCCTGGAACGACGCTGCGTCGCTGGCCAGGACCAGGAAGCCCTGGGCGGGGAGCGCGGTGCCGGAAGGAAATGTGTAGGAAATGCCGCGCGTGAAGAACGCCTCGTCGAGATGGTACGTACGCGGCCCCTTGTTGTGCAGCTCAATGAACTCCAGCGCGCGCGCGTCACCGCCGGGTCCCGCGACGGGCGCGAAGTGGATCTCGTTGATCACCACCTGCGAATCATCCTGCGGCGGGTAGTACGTGGCGCGAGCCATCGGGCTCCACCTGTCGTCGTCACGAACGCGCGCGGACAAAGTGGTGATCTGGTGAACGGTGATGGATTCCTCCTCGTCACCCATCAAGGCGCCCACTGCCACGCCTCCGGACGCATCCCGCGGGTCGGTGCCATCCGTGGTGTAGACCAGCTCTCCGTCGTCATTGGGGTTCCGGAGCTCCACCGCCGTGCCGCCAGGCACCGCACCTCCCACGTGAGAGAACGACGGCGCGAGGAGGCCAGCGGTGTACCAGCCGTGGTCTTCATATTGCTCGAGCAACTCCCGGGTACGTCGGGGGCAGTACTCGTCGAGCTTCTCGTCCCGCACGGGGATCCAGAAGTCATTGCGCGTGTAGAGGTACGCCGGCAACGCCTGATCAGCGCGGGACCTCATGTAGTAGACATCGCGGGAGTAGTCGCCCCAGCGCGCGGACTCCGCAATCACCGCCTGGTCCACCAGCGACGTGAGCGCCCGGTAGCGCGCGTCGCATCTTTCCGACGTCAACGCGCCCGTGCCGGAGGTGTGAATGGCCACCCGCTCGTTCACCACGGCCCGGAATGACGGATGCGACATGAGCTGGAAGAACAGGCGTGCGGGTGAGCCGGGTTCGTCCAGGTCGGTGATGTCCGCGTCGTAGCTCCGCAGCGAGGTGTCGTTGTCCCACGGAATGAAGCGGAAGCGCGTGTCTACGCCGCTGCGGAGGCGGTAGGCGTACCAGTTGTGCTTGGGCCAGTCCGTGTTGGCAACGTAGTGCGTGAGGATGATGTAGTCCGCCAGGTTCACCACATCCACGCGTTGCAGGACCTCGTCGTAGACGTCGTCATGGAGGGAGCCGTGGTCCACCAACTCGTGGAGGTCCTCCCACGCGTCCATGTCCCCCAGCGCGGCGCTCGGCGAGTATGAGGGCTCCGCGTCCTCGTCGGGAAGAATGAGATCATAGTCCTCTTCCACGCCGCCGAAGTAGGCGGTGAGGAATTCTCCGTCGACGCGCTCCGTCAGGTCGTACAGGCCCCAGTAGAGGCCGTTCAGGTAGAGGTGGACGTAGACTCCGCCATGCGGCGCCAGGTGGCCCATGTCACGGAAGGCAATGCGGGCGAACTCGTCGTTCACGTAGTCCGCGTCGGCGCGTTGGTCGCTGGAGAAGTAGGGCCAGGAGCGGTTTCCACCGTTGCGCAGCAGCAGGAGATCGAACTTGCGCGCGGCATCCCGGTTGGCGAGCGTGGGGCTGCTCGTCGAGAACACTGGAAAGTCCAACTTCGATTCGCCGTACTCCGAACGGAAGTAGAGACGCAGGGACTTCTTGGGTGAGCGGTAGGGCTGGCGGCTTCCCTGTCCGTGGATGCGCGCCCCCGCGTTCAGACCAAAGGACTCATTCCGGGCGGGGTCCAGCCACTCGACGGAGATGGGCCGTTCCCAGTCATCGCCCTTCTCCGACGCGTTGTAATAGATGCCTTTGTCCTCGTCGAAGAGGTTGTCGATGTCCGTGACGACGGAGACCGTGGGGATGCCCCGCAGCGCGCCGGGAAAAGCGTCAACGTACTCACGGTCCTCCACCACGTCGGGGTCCATCTCGTAGTCCGCCGGATACGGGCCGTCTCCGTCGTCGTCGGCGAACTCGTCGGGGTATCCCTCGGGATCGTCGGGCTGGCGGACCACGTGGGCCAGGAAGATGTACGTGTGCGTGACCACCGGCGACACGGCATCCCGCGTCACGGTCAGCGCGCGCAGGGGTGTGGTGGTCGTGATGGGGATGGGGTCCTTGTAGATCTCGCCGTGATCGTCGTCGGGCTCGGAACCGTCGGTGGTGTAACGGATGAGGGCGCCGGGCTCGCGCGTGGTGAGCACAACGTCGAATGACGCGTCATAGAACCCGCGCTGCACGCTGAAGGATGGCGGCGGAAGGGGATCATCCGGTGTCGCCGTTGCTGCGAAGAGCACGGATGCGCTCCCCAGCAGGAGGAATGTCGTCGTGATGGCCCGCCGGATCATGGCAACCCCTATGGCATGCCCCCTCACGAGCGGAGTCTTCGCGCGCAACGTCGCAACGTAACGGCGCGACACGGAGCGGCCACAGAGCCGACCCATCACGGTCACCGAATCGACTTCGCCACGACCCGGATTCAGCGCTGATGTCTTCTTGTGTACCGCCACACGCAGACGCCCAGGACCACGAGCCCCCACGAGGACCACTGTTCCTTTCCCGACGAGGCACAACCACACGCCGCCTGATTCCGGACCTTCCCACTTCGCGCCGGAACGGACGCGCTCCCACCCGTGCTCGACGAAGAGCTCGCCGCGCCGTTTCCGGATGACGACGAAGATGCACTGGAGCTCGCCACCCCGCCCGACGAAGACGACGCCCCAACGCCCGCCCCTCCGCTGCTCGACGACGACGAAACCGCCCCATCGCCCTTCGTGGAGTTCTCCGCACCCGGCGTCCCGCCATTCACGAGTGAATCCGCCCAGCTCTCCGGCAGCGCGTTGTCCAGCCCGGCCTGCACCAGCTCCAACGATGGACCGAATCCGTCGGCGCGCTCCGGCCACGGCGTCTCTGCGTGGTACCGCACCACGTCCACAACCCGGCCCGCGACGTTACGGAGCTGCAGCTCATCCTGCGCGTTGTTGAGCTTCCCCTCATAGACGCCGAACGGCGCAAACCCGTACCGCGCCTGGAACGCATCCGCATCGGCGGCGAGGACCAGGAACTCGCCCGGCCCCAGCGTGGCGTCGTGGGGGAACCGGTACCGCAGACCACGGAAGAAGTGCATGCCCGCCAACGTCAGCGCGGTGTTCCCGCGATTGACCAACTCCACGAACTCCGGCCCTTCATTCCCCGTGAAGCCCGTCCCCGCCGGCCGGTACATGATTTCGTTGATGACGAGGTTGTAGTCATCCTGCATTGGAACAAACAGCGCCTCGTGCAACGCGCTCCACGTCGTCCCCTGCAGGACGCGGGCGCGCAACAGTACGACGCCATCCACGGTGATCGCCGTCCCGCCCTGTGCATTCACCGCCGTCGCCGAGATCGCGCCGCCGGGAAGACGCGGGTCCGTGCCGTCGACCGTGTAGTGGATCTCTCCCACGTTCCCGTTCGCACTGTTGTCGACGTGGACGACGAGGCCCCGCTCCACCTCCCCACCCTCCGCGCTGAACGTCGGCGGCTCCACCGTCGGGTACAGCCCCACGGCGCGGTACTGCTCGAGGATGATGCGCCCCCGGTTGGGGAAGAACTCGCTGAGCAGCGCGTCACGCTTGACCACCCAGTGATCGTCGCGCGTGTACAACTCGTAGGGACCCTGATCATCCATGTCGGGCCGGTGGTAGACGTCACGCGTGTAGTCACCCCACCGCGCAGACTCGGCCACGACGGGCAGGTACACCTCGTCGGTGAGCTTGCGGAACAGCGCCTGGACATTGTTCTCGCTCAACGCGCCGTCGTGGAAGAGATGTCGGTACAGCCGGTCCGCGAAGAGCATGCGGAATTCCGAGCTCTCTCGCGCCTTCTGGAAGAGCCGCGCGGGCGTGTTGTCCAGGTCCACGTCGACGAGATTCCGGTCCTCCTTCTTCAGCGTGTAGTCATTGTCCCACGGGAAGAAGAGGAACTTGTGGCCACGTCGAGCAGCGGCAACCCAGTTGCGGATGGGCCAGTCGCGGTTCTCCACGTAGTGCGTGAGGATGATGTAGTCCGCCAGGCTCACCACGTCGACACGCTCATGGAAGGCCTGGTACGACGCGTCGTCGGCGAGACCGGCATTGGCCAGTGCCACCACCTCCACGAATCCATCCACCGTGCCGTCGCGTGCTTCCAGGATGGCGTCGTCCATGGTGATCACGTCCCAGTCTTCTGGTGCGCCACCCAGGTAGTCCGCCATGAACTCGTCCTCGAGACGCTCCACGGCGTTGTAGACGCCCCAGTACAGACCGTTCAGGTAGACGTGCACGAACACACCGTGCGAGCTCACGTGCCCCATGGCGAGGTGGATGTCCCGTGCGAGCTGGTCGTTCATGTAAAGCGCCGCCGGACGTTGCTGGCCGCTCCAGTGCACCCACGAGTTGTTGCAGTAGCCGCGCAGCACCAGCACGTCCTGACTGAGCTCCGCGCTCTGTCCGGGGAAGAGATCCCAGCGCAGCTTCCCTGGCCCCAGCTCGGAGCGGAAGTACACGCGGAAGGCCTTCTTGGGATCGATGTATGGTCGACGAGAAGCGTTCCCGTGGATGCGCAACGCGGCGTTCACCTGGAAGCCGTCTCCGTCGGGAAGCACCAGCTCCATCGACGTGGGGCGTTCCCACTCCGGACCGGACTGCAGCGGGTTGTAGTAGATGCCCGTCGACGGGTCCCAGAGGTTGGGCAGGTCCGTGACGAGGGAAATGGTGGGAATGGCGGAGAGCGCGGGAATGATCTCGTCGCCAAAACGCGGGTCGTTCACGACCTCCGGGTCCATCTCGTAATCCGCGGGATAAGGGCCCAGCTCGTCGGTGGCGGCGAAGAGTGCCGGGTGTCCCGGAGGAGCGTTGTCCTGGCGGATCACGGATTGCGGAAAGATGTACGTCGCTGTGGCGGTGCGGGAGTCGGGTCGCTCGGGAAGGATGGCCACGGCGCGCAGGACCGTGGTGCTCTGGATCTGCAGGGGCTGCGTATAGAGCTCGCCGTGTGTCGACGAGGGAGTGGAGCCATCCAGCGTGTAGCGGATTGCCGCGCCCGGCGTTTCCGACGTGATCTCGACGGAGAACGGTGCGTCATGGAAACCGTGCGGGACGCTGAAGTCGGGCTTCGCAGGCGCCTGGGCGAAGAGGCGCGCGGGAAGAAGAAGGAACACGAGGAGCAGGAGCACCAGGGGCCGGGGCATGCCGGATCTCCGGAACAGGAAGCGCACCTCGACCGCGCCGTGCAGCTCGGTCACGACGTCACGGCATGATCGCGATGATGGGGGATGGGCGCGCGGGAGGGGAACCGCGTCGCCCAGGGATTATCACCGTCGGGACGTTGGTTTGCAGGCGGTTCGCGTGAGTGAACGACGGAACCCGCGCATGACGGCTTCCCGTGCTTCCGGGATTTTGCGCCTGCTCAACGCGGCGTACCGCGCACCACCTTCACCTTGCGCGTGCCCTGGCTCTTGAACGCCACCACGAGGCTGTTGTCCGACGCCACCGCCATACGTACGTCGGTGCCCTCGATGAAGTCGGGGTCATTGAACACGGTCTGGACGTTCCATTCCCCGTTGTCCTCGACTGCAAGGCGCACCCCGTCGCGCGCCGGGTTGCAGTTTCCGCCGGTGTCCTGGGCTCCGGAGCAAGCGTTGTACGCGATGACGATGCGGTCGCCGTGGAACGCCACCGCGGGCGTGGCACCCACGTTGCCAAGGCGGTCCACCTGCGTCTTGTTCCACGTGGTCCCGTCGACGCTGGTGGCGAGCAGGAGGTCCTTGTCGACGGGGTGCTGGTAGGCAATGGCGTAGCCGCGCGTGGCGTGGAAAGCGCCGCCAATCTGGTTCGTTGGCACCACGTTGCCGTCCACCAGCACGCTCTCCCAGGTGTTGTCCTCATTCTGCTGCGCGAGCCACACGCCCTTGGCCTTCTCCTCCCCCTCGAAGGTGTGGTCGACGATCACCACGTGCGCCACCGCCGCGCGCCCGCCCTCCCCCACGAACATGGATCCCTGGTTGCCCGCGCCCGACGAGTCATCCACGGTGTAGCGCGTCCCGTCGACGAGAACCTCGAGGTCGGCGCCTTCGAAGTCGGTTTCCACGGAGAAATCGAAATGGGTGTCCTGGAAGGAGATGAAGCGCTGGTTGTCGTCGTTGAACGCCAGGGACACGAAGCGCCCGACGACGTTCCCGGTGTTGCACGCGTTCTGCTGCAGCCGGCAGGTCCCGCTGCCCGCGCTGTCGGCGGCCAGGGTGCTGATGGCGGGTGAGGCGCCGGTGTAGCTCGCGAGGAGGAGGTCACTGGCGGCGCAGGAGCCCGTCCCGTTGGGTCCGCCGACGTAGGCCACCTGCAGGTTCCCGTTGTTGTCGTAAGCGGCGCTCACGCCGTCGGCGCTGCGCGTGGTGTCGACGACGCTCACGGTGAACGTCTCTCCGTCGCCGCGCGCGAGCTTGAGCTGGCTCTCCGCCACCTGCTTGGTGTCAAAGTTGGTGACGCACTCCTGCGTGGTCTCGAGGTCAATGAAGTAGAGGACGCTGATCTCCCCGGAGTCGGAGACGGCCAGGCCCAGACCGCCGTTGCCGCTGGGATCGTCGGGGCCCACGTTGACGGGCTCACCGAAGTTGAAGCCGAACGCTGGCGGCTCACCCGCGTCGGGAGCGCTGCCACCGTCGGAGCGACCGCCCACCGGACCGGGCGCGCACGCCACGCCAAACCACGCCACAACCAGCACCACATGAGAGGAGAAGGTCTTCATGGCGGCGCAGTGTACACGCGATGCCGCGAACACCTAACCCCCCACGTTCGAGCCGCTGCGCTCGCTCGCCCCCCTTCCCCAGAACCGTTTTCCCGTCGTCACCGAGCCGGGGAAGGGGGGCACGCGTTCGGGCGCGGATGCGTTTTCTCGTCGGTATCGCGTTGCGGGCTCACCGATTGCCCCCCTTCCCCAAGCCGGGTGACGACGGAAACCACGGGTGTGGGGAAGGGGGGCGAGCGAGCTGAACGGGCTGAACGTGGGGGGGTTAGGTGTTCGCCCGCCGCGCCTGACAAGCCACTGCCTCCCCCTGTGGACATCTCTCCCCACCCTCCCCGCCTCTGGGGACTCCACTCCACATCCGCCACCGCGAGGATCCGCTCGATTGGGGACTTCACTCCACACCCCCCTCTTGACCGACCCGGGGACACCACGCGGTGGAGATCCCACCCGTCGATAAATGATTGAATTCAAAGGCATTCTGGCCCACGATGATCGCGCCGGGCACCCGCGGGTGAGGTTGGCCCGGTCCTCGCAATGACAGGGCTCGGCTCGGGCGGCCTGTGGACCGCAGGCCCCAAGGACGGAGGACACAATGAACGCAATCCGGTTTGGCTGGTGTTTGAGCGCGGTTCTGGCGCTGGCTTTGGCGGCCCCCGCGGCGCGCGCGCAGAACGCTGAGTGCGCGGGTGGTGCGTGCGGCACGCCCAATCAGTCCGGCGGTGGTGGCTGCGGCTGCGGCGGCGGCTCCATCCTCATCAACAACACGGACCTGGGTGACACCTACCAGTACGCCGACGACTTTGACGACGACGGCTGGGAAGACGACTTTGACAACTGCCCCTTCTCCCCCAACGCGGAGCAGGGTGACCTCGACGGCGACGGCTTCGGTGACAACTGCGACAACTGCCGCAGCTCCTCCAACCCGCTGCAGAGCAACGCCGACGGCGACCTCGACGGCGACGGCTGCGACGTCGACGCCGACAACGACGGCCTGGACAACACGCTGGACAACTGCGACCTGTTCCCCAACCCGGCGCAGGTCAACGGTGGTGATGACGTTGACGGCGACGGCCAGGGCAACATGTGCGACGACGACGACGACGCCGACGGCGTGCTGGACACCGTGGACAACTGCCCGCTGGTGAACAACCCGGGCCAGGACCCCACGGACCGCACCACGTTCGGCGCAGCGTGCGCGCAGGATGAGGACCAGGACGGCACGCCGGACAACTTTGACAACTGCCCCAACCTCGCCTCGCTGGACAAGGCGGACAAGGACCTGGACGGCATTGGTGACGTGTGCGACGCCGACCTGGACAACGACGGCGTGCCCAACATCTCCGACAACTGCCGCCTGGACCGCAACCCCACGCAGGTGGACGGTGACCGCGACGGCCTGGGCGACGGCTGCGACAGCAAGTTCTGCTTCACGGTGGACAGCCCCGCCTCCGACCGCTGCCTGGATCCCGACGGTCCGTTCCACTCCCGCCCGGGTCCGGACATCACCATCAAGACCGGTGAGACGGTGCGGCTGCGCCTTTTCGCCAACCGCAGCGAGACGGCCATCAAGTACACCTGGGGCATGGAGAAGGCGCCGGAGGGCAGCCGCAACTGGGCCATCAAGAACCCGCGCGGCTCCGTCACGCACAGCACGCCGTGGGAGTACCACTACCAGACCAACCGCGTGTCCACGTTCATGTCCAATGAGCCGGGTGAGTTCGTCATCCGCCTGGAGAGCGAGCTGGTGTTTGACGACGTCAAGGGCTACCCCAAGCGCAACGACGTCAAGACCATGACCATCAAGGTTGAGGGCGACCCCATCCTGCTGCCCCCCAACCCGCTGACCATGGGCTGCAGCAGCTCCACCAACACCGCCCCGGTCCTGACGGTGCTTGGTCTGATGGCGCTCGCGGTCCGCCGCCGCCGTCGCTGAAGGTCGTGCAGTAACCCACGGGCCCCGCGCTGGCGTAGTCCTCCCGCCGGCGCGGGGCTTCGTGTAATCTCGGACGTCCCCGCACCATTCCCGAGGCGGGTCGTCGGAGCGGTCCCATGAAGAGTGCACGACTGGCCCTGCTGGTCCTGCTTGCCTCCTGCACCAATGAAAGGCTGGAGACGCCCCGCGCGGAGACGCGTCAGGCCGTCGACAACCGGGTGACGGTCGAGGCTGACTTCTGCACCGCCGAGCCCGAGCAGCAGATCTTCCCCGTCAAGATCATGCTCGTGATGGACGCTTCCGGCTCCCTGCAATTCCTCGACGAGGGAGGCCTGCGCGTCTCCGCCGTGCGCGCACTGCTGAGTCGCTATGAAGGCGACCCGGCCGTGAGCTTCAACATCATCCAGTTCAACTCCCTGCTCTACCAATCCCCCGACCTGGCCCAGGTCCCCGACGACCAGCTCTTCGCCAACCCGGTGGACATCAGCGACACGCAGCTCCAGCTCGCCGAGGTGCAGACCGACTACCAGGCCGCCCTCTCCCGCGCGTACTCCACGCTGCTGGCGGACATGACGGCGTCAGGGAACATCGTCCGCAACACCAAGTACGTGGTGATCTTCTTCTCCGACGGACAGCCCAGCCCGGTGTGCTGCCCATGTGAGGAGGAGACCGCGCAACCCGACAGCGCCACGCCCTTCACCTGCGACGCCAACGGCAACCCCGACCCACCCCCGCCCAGCACCAACCTCGGCGGGCTCATCTTCGAGCAGCGCTACTGTGAGGGCCAGCAGGAGCTCCCCATCTGCAACCTCACCGACCCCAACCTGGTGGGCCGCTTCGCCGACGCATACGCCGGCCTCTTCGACGCCAACGGCGACGGCAACCGCGACGACTACGACGGGAACGGGAGCTACAACCGCGGCTACCAGATCGACCAGCTCATGCGTGACATCGTGGATCTGGCCAACACCTTCGAGGTGGGCGCGTTCCAGTTCCACACCGTGCTCCTCTACAACCCCAACCTCCCGCCCGCGGTGCAGGCCATTGTGCAGGTGAACTACGACACCTCCAGCGCCCGCCTCACCGAGATGGCGCGGATTGGCGGCGGCACCTACGTGGAAGCGCGCAACGCCGCGGACCTGGACTTCCTCAAGTTCGACTTCAACAGCGTGAAGCGCACCTTCGGGCTGCGTCGCGCGTTCGTGGTGAACCTGAATGCGGCGCCCGGCGCGGAAGGCCCGCTGGTGGACAGCGACGGAGACGGCCTGGATGACGCGCTGGAGGACGCGGAAGGATTGCACTCCCTGCGCGCGGATTCCGACGGGGACGGCTACCGCGATCTCATCGAGTGGCGCATGCGGGACCGCGGTCTGGACGGTCGCAACGCCCAGGCGCCCTACTCTCCCTGCACCCTCCGCAACGACGACGACCTGGATCTCCTCGAGGAGTGCGAGGAGCTCATGCTGGGCACCAATCCGCTGGACGCGGATACCGATCACGACGCCATTCCCGACGGGCTGGAGCTGCGTTTTGACCTGGATCCCCTGAAGCCCGACGCCGAGCTGGACTACGACTTTGACGGCGTGGCCAACGGCGAGGAGGTGGGTCGCCACACCAACCCGCGCATTGACGACCCCAAGGCCCGGGAGCGCGCCTCGTACCGCTACACGCTGCAGGACCAGGGGCAGACGGTGGATCGTCGACAGTGCTTCGGCTTCCAGGCGCGCAACATCCAGCTCATGAGCACGGTGGGCCGCGACGGCGTGAACCAGCCGGGCTGGAACGATCTCCACCTCGTGGAAATCGAAGCGCCCGAGGACAATGCCACCGGACAGACCTTCATGCGCCTGGCGTGCTTCCGCGGCCGGTACATCTCGCCGGACTTCAAGGAGCCCGTCGACGGGACGTACCGTCGGCTGCGCGATGCCGAGGTGAAGAGCACGCTGCTTCCAGGCGCGCTGGACAAGTGCTGGGGCCCGCAGCTGACGCCGGTGAATCCATGAGACGGCTCCTTCCGCTCCTGTTGCTGACGTCGTGCACCAAGGCCACCCTGGTGCCCGCCCCCCAGCCCGACCCCGCCAAGCGCGACGACCGCGTCTCCATGGAAGGTGACTTCTGCACCACCGACCCCGAGACGCTGAACTTCCCCGTCAAGCTCCTCTTCATCGTGGACCGCAGCCAGTCCATGAACGTCTCCGACCCCAACGACGACCGCGTGCGGGGCATGCTCGACGCCATCTCCACCTTGGGCGCCACGCCGGGCGTGGAGTTCGGCATCGTTGGGTTTGGCCTGTCCACCACGCCGGAAACCGAGCGCTGTGAGAGCCTCACCCCGCGTACCAACTGCGTGCCCGGCTTCACCGACAGCGTCGAGGTCGCTCGCAATGGCGCGCTGCGCACCGGCAACCCTGGCGCCGGCAACACCGACTTCGGCGCTGCGTTGTCGACGGCGTACACCATGCTCTTCCGCGACATGTCGCTGCTCGACGAGCAGGACGCCGGCAACGCGCGCTATGTCATCATCTTCTTCTCCGACGGTCTGGCCGATCTCGACGCAGCCGCCACGCAGGAGGGGGAGAGCATCAACGACCTCATCGACAACATCGTGGAGCTGAAGAAGCGCTTCCGGCTGCGGGAGGTGCAGTTCAACACCGCGCTCCTGTCCGGCGGCATCAACCGCGCCGACATCCGCGAGCAGGCGCGCAACGTGATGATCCAGATGGCACGTCGTGGCGGCGGTGTGTTCCGGGACTTTGCGAATGGCGGTGAGATCAACTTCCTGGCCTTCGACGTCACCAGCTACCGCCGCCTCTACACCCTCAAGAGCCTGCTGGTGGCCAACCTCAACGCGCGCCCCAGCACCGGCGACGAGGTGGTGGACAGCGACGGAGACGGCCTCACCGACGCCGAGGAGGATGCCATCGGCAGCGACCCGCTCAAGGTGGACACCGACGACGACTTCTTCAATGACCTGCTGGAGCACCGGCTGCGCACGTCGGGGTTGGACCCGTTGGACCCCGTGGACGGGGACTGCGCGCTGGACGTGGACCAGGTGGATTCCGACGGAGATGGCCTGCGCGACTGTGAAGAGCGCTTCCTGGGCACCCGGCCCAAGCGCGTGGATACCGACTTTGACGGCGTGCCGGACACCGTGGAGATCTGGTTCGACACGCTGAGCTCCGTCGACGATCTCGCGCAGGACCTGGACTTCGACGGCTCGCTCAATGGCGACGAGATCCGCTGGCATTCCAACCCGCGCAGCAATGACAGCGCCCGCCTCAGCGACCAGGGCTACCGCTACGTGGTGCAGGACCAGGGACTGCAGGGCACGCGCTTCTGCTACCACTTCAACGTCGGGAACATCCGACTGGCGTCGACGGACGCACCGGAGGGGGAGCGGCCGGGTCTGAACCGCATCTTCGTGTACATCACGGAGGTTCCGCTGGATGACCCCGGTGACGTGGCGCAGTACCGCGTGGGCTGCGTCACGGCGCGCTACATTGCCGAGCAGGACTACAAGGACCCGCCCGACGGAAAGCTGACCCTGACGGAAGCGGACCTCTACGACCCGCTCGCGTTCGATCCGGAACAGCACTGTCGCGGCAGGTAGAGGCTTCCCCCCGCTCTGTGGCGCGGACATTCCTGTCTGCGATCTGAAGGAGACTCATCATGACCTTGCGCACGGATGGCATTGCGGCCCGCCTGTTTCTCGTCGTGGGCGTGGGTGCGTTGAGCATTCACTGCACCACCACTTCCACCCCGGCCGACGCATCCATTCCGCCGGGCTCCTGCGTGCCGGACAAGTCCTTCAGCCGCGACACCGCGCGTGACGTCTCGGAAGCCGCCGCCGGCGAGACCATCTGTCCCGTGCAGGACCAGGACTACTGGCGCTTCTCGACCACGGGCGACACGCTCGCCGACGTGCAGCTCACGCGCGAGAGCGCCTTCAGCGCGGTGGACCTAAGCGTCAGCGTCATGGACTCCAACGGCTCCGTGGTGGCCTCCCTGCGCGACACGGACGGCAGCGACGGCCCCACCTCCCTGCGCGGCGTCCACAAACTGCAGCCCAACAGCACGTACTTCCTGCAGGTCATGGACGTGGGCGGTGACGATGAAGACAACGCCGGCACCTACACGCTGGGCGTCACGCTCCACGCCGAGCCCGACACGCACGAGCCCAATGACGTCGACACCAACGCCACCCCCGCGGACATCACCGCCGCCGGGAACCAGGGCTGGCTCGCCAGCACCGGCGACGTCGACGTCTACACCTTCGACGCCACGCAGGGCTCCATCATCCGCTTCACGCTGCGCACCTCCTCCACGTCATTGAGCACGCCGGTGGCCACGCTGACCGCGGGCGACGGCACCACGCTCTACACCTCCCCGCAGGAGCTCCCCACCACGACGGACGGCGCCTCGCGCGAGGCCAAGGCCAACATCTCCATCCGCCAGGCGGGCCCCTTCAAGCTCACCGTGGCCGACCCCACCGGCGCCGCCGACTACCGCCCCGAGGGCCAGTACACGCTCATCCTCGAGGTGGCCCAGGATCCCGACGAGGTGGAGCGCAACCTGCCCGGTCGCAATGACACGCTGGCCACCGCCTACGCCGTGCAGAACCCCACCACCGCGACGACGCTGCGCCCCGCGCTCTCCAGCGTCGGCGACGCAGATCATTTCGTGGTGGTGCCCACCGCCACGGACGCCGCTTCCGGCCGCAAGCTCCTCGAGGTCACCGTGAGCCTTCCCGCCGGCACCGGCGACCCGATGTTCATCCCCACGCTCACCGTCTGGGACAGCGTGATGTACCTCTCCGGCAGCGCCAGCGCCGAGTGCACCTTCCGCGTGCGTGAAGGCGGCGGCTTCCTCTGTCACAAGCCCTGCGCGGCCAACGGGCTGTGCGGTGGCAACCCCGGCGGTGAGCTGCAGGAGTGCGCCCCCGTCGATCCCGCCACGCCCCAGGGCGAGCGGCAGTGCACGGAGCCGCGCATCTTCCGTCGACTGGTGCCCGCGCAGGATGGCTCGGTGTCCGCCAGCGTGCGCTACCCGCTGCGCAGTGGCCGCAACCCCATCGTCACCCTCGCCGACGACGGCACCGACACCGCCGACGAGCGCCAGTTCACCCTGACCCTGCAGATCGTCGACGACCCCGACACGCACGAGCCCGACGACCTGCCCACGCCACTCATCAGCATTGGCGCCAGCAACAACAACTCGCGCGGGCAGGACCTGGCGTACTTCCCGCACGACTCCATTGGCCCCGGCAACCTCCCGGAGCCCTGCCCCGTCCTCCCCGGCCCCGACGGCGGTGTTCCCGACGGGGGCGCGGGTTGTTTCGGTCGTGGCTCGCTGGATGGCGGCAGCGACAACCCCCTGTCGCAGCCCATTGACTGCGGCAGCTACGAGGAGACCACGCAAACGGTGACCGGCTACCTGAGCTACCAGGGCGACCGCGACTACTACCGCTTCGAGGTCCCCGACGGGTTCTACCAGCTGGACGTGGAGTACTCATTCACGCCCACCGACGGGCAGACCCCGGTGGAGCTGACCGCGTTCGTCTACGTTTCCGACGGTGAGCCGCCCTCGGGCCAGGATCTCCGCGGCAGCTTCTCGCTCGCGCAGGAGCAGGACAGCATCAACGCCAACCTGGACTGCCAGTTCGACACCGACTGTCCCAATGACCAGAGCTGTCGCGTGCGGCCGGGGATGGGCGTGTGCAAGCGCAACACCGGAGAGGCCACCGGCGTCACCTGCTCCGACGACAGCGCGTGCGGTCAGGGGGAGCTGTGCCGGCCCAATGGGCTGCAGGGCGGCGTGTGTCGCGGCGGATGTGCGTCCAACCTGGAGTGCCCCAATGGCGGCGTGTGCATTGGTGAGCGCTGCTTCGCGGACGTCGACGACAACCCCGGCACGCAGGGCACCCAGGTGTTCGGTCCCTCGGCGGGACGCTGCCTCTACGCGCACCAGTGCAACGACCGGCCCCTGTGGGTGGAGGTGGTGGACAACGGCCTCAACGACAGCGACCGCGACACGCCCTACACGCTGCGCATCCGCATCCGCTGCGGCTGCCCCACCATCTGCGACAACAGCTCCACGCCCTACTGCTCCAGCCCGATCATCTCCTGCGAGCGCGGCTCCTGAGCTTCCCCGAGGGGGGATGACGCTGGCGGCCTGGATGATTACGTTGGGGGCAACCCTGACCCCGGTCCTCCATGCCCACGCCTCCCCGGAAACGTCGCGTCCGCCCTGTGGTCCCCCAGAACGGCTCCACTCCGCCGCCCGACAACGGAAAGCCGCGCGCGGAGAAAGCCTCGTCGCGACCCAAGGAATCCGAGGAGCCGACGGTGGAAGCCGCACCGCCCCGGAAGCCTGCGCAGGAGCCCGTTGCCGAGCCCACCCTGCTCCTCCCCGACGAGGGCGAGAGTACGGAGCAGGGCAAGCGGAGCTGGACGTTGGACGTGGCCGGCCGCGACGTGGGTGAGGTCCTGGCCGAGCTGCGCTCCGACGTCACCTACTGGGTCCAGAAGGGTCGCTACAACAAGGTGCGCGTCCTCCGGAACGGCAAGCAGGTGGTCCCGGACATCCCCGTGGGGGCCATCCTGGCGCTGGAGGCCGCGTCCATGGCGTGGGCCGGCGTGCTGCGCACCGCGGTGGTGAATCTGGCGGGCCGCCTGCTCTTCAAGGTGGAGCTGGTGAACGACGCGGAGACGCACCTCCAGGCCGCCAAGGGCCACTATGAGCGCGGCGATCTCGACGAGGCGGAGGCCGAGGCGGTGCGCGCGCTGAAGGTGGACTCCCGCTACGCCGACGCGTTCCTCCTCCTGGGCACCATGGCCAAGGTGCGAGGCCGCAAGGACGAGGCGCTGCAACACCTGCGCAAGGCGCGCGACCTGGACCCGCATGGCGAGGTGGGTCGGAACGCGGAGCAGCAGGCGCGCAAGCTGGACCCGGATTTCGTGGTCAGGCCCCGGCCGGAGAAGGCGTGAAGCACGCTGCGGTGGCGCTGTCGGTGTGCGTGGCCCTGGGGTGTCGTCCACCGCCGCCACCGGAGCGCCCCGACGCCGGCATGGCCCAGCTCAAGGGCGTGGTGTTCGAGCGCATCCGCGGCGACCACAAGGTCCTGCGCATGGAAGCGCCCACGGCGGAGCTGGACATTGACGGCACGCGCGTCACCCTCAACAACCTCACCGGTGAAGCCCAGGAGCGCCCCGACGCGGGCCGGTACACGCTCCAGGCCGCGCGCGTGGTGGCCAACCTGGAGGCCAACACCTTCGTGGTGGAGCAGGCCCGCGCCCACGACGACAACAACCGCCAGCTCAGCAGCCCGCGGCTCTACTTCAGCCCGGACGGAGGCGTTGCCGTGGCAGAGCCGCCGGTGACGCTGGAGGGGCCCAACTTCGAGCTGCGTTCCGAGCAGGGCGCCCGCGCCGACCTGGCCAGCGAGGAGCTGGAGTTGGTGGGGCCGGTGGAGGCGCATGTATGGCCAGTTGGGGACGCGGGAGCCGCACATTCCGCGCCGCGGTGAGCCTTGTTGTGCCCCTCGGCCGTCTGGTACTGACAACCCGCCGGCGGGACCGTTCTGTAGCCGGCGCATGTCCAGCGAAAACACGAGGTTGACTGCCCCGGGGGGCACGTTAGCCGGTGAGGGTCCGAATGAACCTTCCACGTGGTCCCCTGTCCACCGCCATCAGCGCCGATCTCGGCATGGGTGATGACGGCGTGGACATCGACATCAACCAGTCCATGGTCACCAGCGTGGACGCGCTGAAGAAGGACCCCAACGCTCCCGCGGCCAACAAGACCCTCGTCGGGATGCCCCCGGTAACGCCGCCCCCGGCCGTGGACCACTCGCTGCCGCCCATGCCCGCCGCGGCCGCTCCCGTGAGCGCGGAGTCGGTGGGGCTCACGCCCGCCGAGGAAGCCGCCCCCGCACCCGCCAGCGCGTGGCCCGGTGCGCAGGTGGCCACCGCGCCGCCCGCGCCCGCGCAGCCCGTCAGCGCGCCGCTTCCCGCCGTCCCCGGCACCATTCCTCCGCCCCCTACCCCGCCCACGCCGGAAGAGGCCGCGCGCTGGCAGGAGGCCATCACGTCGTATGAGCGGGAGGCCAAGGCGCTGGGCACCGACAAGCGCGCCGCCCCGCTCTGGTTCGAGATCGGCCGCACGTTCGAGGAGCGCCTGCTCCAGCCCCGACAGGCCGCCGCCGCGTACCAGCAGGCCTTCAAGACGGACCCCGCGTTCGTGCCGGTGATCCACGCGGCGCGTCGGCTGTTCCAGGACATCAACAACTGGGCCATGGTGGTCACGCTCCTCGACGCGGAGCTGGCCGTGGAGCGCCTGCCGCGTGTGCGCGCGGGTCTGCTGGTGGAGCGCGGCCGCATCCTGGAGAGCAAGCTCAACAAGGCGGAGGACGCCTTCACCGCCTACAAGAACGCGTTCGAGGCCGACCCGGCGTTCCAGCCCGCCCTGGACGCGGTGTGCCGCATCCTGCGCGCCCGCAACAACACCGCGGAGATTGGGGAGGTGCTCTCGCGCGCCGTCAAGGCGTTGCCGGAAGGCGCCAGCCGCGCGGAGCGGGGCCTGGAGTATGCGCGCCTGCTGGAAGCCCAGCTGGGCGACGTGGAGCGCGCGGTCCAGGTCTACGCCGAGGTGCTCTCCGTCAATCCCGGCGCCACCGCGGCGCTGCAGGCGCTGGAGCGTCTGTACGCGCGGCTGGGTCGCCACGAGGAGCTCATCAACGTCCTGACGCGGCTGTGGGAGGCCTCCCCGAACCCGGAGGAGACCGCCAGCGTGCCGCTCGCCGTGGCGCGGGTCATGCGCTACGCCCTCAATGACGACGCACGCGCCATGGCCATCCTGGAGCGCGCGCGCCACCGCACCCCGCGTGACGCCGCCATCCTGCGCGCGCTGGCGGAGGTGTATGCGGCCGCGGGTCGCCACCAGGAGCACGTGGAGGTGCTTCTGGCCCTGGCCACAAGCGCCAAGGACGAGAAGCAGCGCGTGGCCCTGCACTTCGAGGCAGGCAACATCCTCGAGGAGCGGCTGAAGGACGAGGCCGGCGCCATCGCGCAGTACAAGGCGGTGGTCCTCGTCAATCCGCGCTTCCTGCCGGCGGTGCAGGCGCTGGGTCGACTGTTCCACAAGGGGCAGCGCTGGACGGAGCTGGCCAGCATGTACGAGGCGGAGGTGGCCGCGCTGGAGGAGCCCAGCCAGAAGGTGCCGCGCCTGTTCAAGCTGGCGGAGCTGCGCGCGGACAAGCTCCAGGACGAGGAAGGCGCGGCCGCGTGTTACCGCGAGATCATCCAGCTGGCGCCGGGCTACCTGCCCGCCCTCAAGGCGCTGGGCGCGTTGTTTGCCGCGCATAACCGCTGGGAAGAGCTCATCCAGCTCTACGAGGACGAGGTCAAGGAGACCGCGGACCGCGACCAGATGTTCTTCCTGCTCGACAAGATCGCGAGCATCTGGGACGAGAAGCTCGGTCGCCTGGACCAGGCCATTGAGACGTACGAGCGCATCCTCCGGACCGCGCCCAACCACCTGCCCGCCATCCGCAACCTGGGCCAGCTGTTCGTGCGCGCGGAGCGCTGGCGCGACCTGGTGCGCATCAACTCCATGGAAGCGGAGCTGACGCAGGACCAGAAGCAGCTGGTGGCGCTCTTGCACAAGAACGGCGAGATCCTCGAGGAGAAGGAGAACGACGTCGACGGCGCCATCTCCAGCTACAAGAAGGCGCTGCTGCTCTCCCCCTCGTACCTGCCCACGCTGCGCGCGTTGGGTCGCCTCTACAGCCAGCGCGGCGCGTGGACCGACCTCATCTCCATGTACCGCCAGGAGGCCGACGTCACGCGGCAGCGTGATCACCGCGTGAGCCTGCTGTTCAAGGTCGCGGAGATCTGTGAGGAGCGGCTTCAGGACCGCCAGAAGGCCATCAACGCCTACCGCGAGGTCCTGGGTGAGAAGGCCGACCACCACCCGTCCATCCGCGCGCTGATGCGCCTGTTCCTGGCGGCGGGGGATTACGCGGGTCTCGTCGAGATGGCGCAGGCGGAGGCACTGGTCTTCAGTGACCCGCTGGAGCAGGCGCACGCGCTCTACCAGGCCGGTGAGATCCTGAGCGCAAGGCTCGGTCGTCCCGCGGAGGCGGCGGCGCTGTTCCAACGCGCCCTCACCCTGCACCCCACGTTCGACGCCGCGCTGAGCGCGCTGGTCGAGCTGGCCAGCGCCAGTGGCGACATCAAGGCCGAGCACGAGGCCCTCAAGAAGGCGCTGGAGGCGTGTCCGCCGGGCCCGCGGTGGCTCTCGCTGGCGCGCGGCCTGGCGGAGCTGCTGGCCGACCGCATGAACGAGCCCGAGGCCGCGGCGCGTCTCTACGAGCAGATCCTGGAGCGCGACCCGGCCGACCTCACCGCGCTGCGTGGCGCCTTGCGGCTCGCGCTCCGTCGGAAGGACTGGGCGCGCAGCATCAGCATGGCGGAACGGCTGGCCCCGCTGGAGCCGGAAACCGACGCTGCCGCCGCGCTGTACCTGCAGGTGGCCAGCTGGAAGACGCACCACGTGGAGCCCGCGCAGGACCCCATCCCCAGCTACCTCAAGGTCCTGGAGTACAACCCCGGCGACCCGGTGGCGCTGCGTGCCGTCGAGCGCGCGTACCGCAAGGCGCAGGCGTGGGAAGGCCTCTACCAGCTCTACGACCGTGAGCGCTCCCAGGCCACCGACCCCGTCCGCATCCTGGACCTCTGCATGCGCATGGCCGACCTGGCCACCTTCAGCATGAAGAAGGACGAGGAGGCGGTGGTGGCGCTGGAGAAGGCACTGAAGGCGGACAGCGGGTACATGCCGGCGCTGCGTCGACTGGAGCCTCTGTACGAGAAGTTGGGTCGTCACTCCGACAAGCTGCAGCTGCTGGCCATGGAAGCGGAGGCCACCAAGGATCCGGCGCGCGCGTTCAGCACGTTGTTGGAGGTGGCGCGGCTGCAGGAAGAGAAGTTCAACAACATTGACGCCGCGGTGGACTGCTACTTCCGTCTGCTGGACCGCGACCCGCGGCACCCGCAAGCGCAGGAAAAGCTCGACGCCATCCTGGAGAAGCACCAGAAGTGGGACAAGCTGGTGGAGCTGCTGGGGCGCCGGGCGGCGTTCACCAATGACACCGCGCAGAAGTCGGACCTCTTGTTCCGCAGCGCGCAGCTCATGGTGCAGCGCCTCGGTCGTGGCGACGACGCCATCAGCATCCTCAGCACGCTGATCCGCGCGGTGCCCAACCACGCGCCGGCGGTGCAGCTCCTCGCCGAGCTCCAGGACGCGGCCAACCGCTTCCCGGAGGCGGCGCAGGCGTACACCGTGCTGTTGCAGCTCAACCCGGACCCCAATCTCGCCGGCAACGTGCACAAGCGGCTGGCGCAGATCTTCCACAAGAAGCTGCCCGACCCCGCGCGTGCCGCCCAGCACTACGCCGCCGCCCTCGCCGCCAAGCCCACCGACCTCACGCTGGCCGGCGACCTCACCGAGCTGTACCTGAGCCAGCGCGCGTGGCCGCAGGCCGCGGAGATGCTGGCCGCCCTGGCCGAGCGTGACCCCGACACCGAGGCCCGTGCGGAGCACCTGCTCAAGCTTGCGCAGGTCATGGAGGAGGGATTCCAGGATGGGCCGCGCGCGGCGGAAGCGTACCGTCGCATCCTGGAGCTGAAGCCGGATCACCAGCTCGCCGTGGAGAAGCTGGTGGACCTTTACGAGCGGCTGGGTGATTTCGCCGGCCTGGCGCACGCGTACACGTCGATGATCCAGCAGACGGCCAAGTCGGACAAACCGCGCCTGGCCGCGCTGCACATGCGCCTGGCCCTGCTCTACCTGCAGCGTCTCAACGCCGCCGACCGCGCCATGGGTGAGCTGAAGCTGGTGCTGGAGAGCGACCCGGAGAACGTGGACGCCCGCGTCATCCTGGCCAGCCTCTACGCGCGCAATCCCGGCACGTACGGCGTGGCCATGGAGGAGCACAAGCGCGTCTTGCTGGCGCAACCGTGGCGCCTGGAGAGCTACCACGATCTCGCGCGCATCTACGACGCCCTGCGCCAGCGCGACCGCCAGTTCGTCTGCTGCGAAGTGCTGCACTTCTTCAAGCGTGGCGACGAGGGCGAGGAGTTCTTCTACGGCGACAACAAGTCCAAGGTGCGCCAGGACACCGAGGCCGTGCTCTCCGCGGAGGACCATGAAGCGCTGGTGGTCCATCCCAAGGAGCGCGGGCCGGTGCGTCAGATCATCAAGGCGCTGGCGCCGGAGCTCCACAAGGTCTTCCCGGTGGACCTGGCCAGCTTTGGCGTGGGCAAGGCGGAGCGTCTCCCGCCCAAGAACACGGAGAGCCTGCGCAAGCTGTGCGACGGCCTGATGCGGACGCTGGGCGGGGCGCTCACGTTTGACGTCTACGCCAACAAGACCAAGACCATGGACCTGGCCATTGCCAGCGCCGACCCGCCGTCGGTGATCATCGGCACGGACGTGGTGAAGCGGCACCAGACGCGGGAGCAGCGCTTCATCATCGGCCAGCGGCTGGAGGGCCTCTACAGCGGCCACCAGATCCTGGAGGGCATGCAGCCGGCGCAACTGCAGCAGTTCATCAGCGCCGCCTGCCTCGCCGTCGACGAGCGCTTCCCGGTGGACCCGCAGCCGGAGCTGTTGGACCTGTCCAAGAAGATCAGCAAGGCCATGAGCCGCGCCACCAAGAAGCTGCTGCATGATCCCGTGGCCGAGCTGATGACCGCCAAGACGCGTTGGGATCCCGCGGCGTTCTTGCGGGCCACGCGCTTCACGCGCATGCGCGCCGGCGTGGCGCTCTCCAACGACATCGAGGTGGTGCTGCGCCTGACCGCACGTGAAGTCGGCGTGACGCTCAACCCGCAGGACATGGCGGACACCGAGAAGAAGCTGGCGCGGGATGAGTTCCGGGAGCTGCTGCAGTTCATCCTCTCCGACGAGTACGCCACGCTGCGCAACCGGCTGAAGTTCTCGGTGGAGAGCTGAGCGGCGTCAGATCGTCGGCCTGACCAGGAAATCCGTGAACGAGGGGTCCACCTGCACGTCGGTGACCTGCACGTTGTCCACGCGCGCGCTGGGCGGGCCGCGGTGGCACCAGCTCACCAGCGCGGCCACCTGCTGCTCGTCGCCCTGCGCGTGGGCCTCCACCGCCCCGTCCACCCGGTTGCGCACCCACCCGGTGAGCCCCAGCTTGCGGGCCGCCCGCTCGGTGTTGGCCCGGTAGCCCACGCCCTGGACACGACCGTGGATCAGCAGATGCACCGCCCGCATGCGCTCCTCCTTCGTCGGCGCCGCCATAACCTCCGCGTGGCCCTCCCCCCAAGCGGGCCCCCGTCCCATGCCACCGCTTGACGCCGGCACGCCTCCCTGGCATCACACCGCGCGGCGCTTGCTCAGCGGGCAGGCACCAGCCAACCCCAACCAAGCTCCGCCTCAAGCAAGACCCTGACGTTGGGGCTTGCGGGCGGAATCAAGGTTCCCAGGCACAACAACGATTGCAGCACCGCTGTCGGCGTCCCAGCCGGCACACGAGACCCCGAAACAGGCCCGGCGGACGGCCCCACTCCATGAGCGGGATGGCGCGCGCGGGCCCGGAAGGACCACGAGAGAGAAACCATGTCTGAAGCCCACAACACGCTGAACCTCGCCGAGCTCAAGCGCAAGAAGATCACCGACCTCCAGAAGCTTGCGCGCGACTTCAACATCGACGCCGTGGGCGGCCTGCGCCGCCAGGACCTGATCTTCGCGCTGCTGCAGGGCGCCGCGGAGCGCAACTGGACGCTCTACAGCGAGGGCGTCATGGAGTGCCTCCCCGACGGGTTCGGCTTCCTCCGCGCGCCGGACTACAGCTACCTGCCGGGCCCCGACGACATCTACGTGAGCCCCAGCCAGGTGCGTCGCATGAACCTGCGCACGGGTGACTCCGTGGCCGGCACCATCCGTCCGCCCAAGGAGAATGAGCGCTACTACGCCATGCTCAAGGTGGAGAAGATCAACGGCGAGCCGCCGGAGGTGGCCAAGGAGAAGATCCTCTTTGACAACCTCACCCCGCTCTACCCGCTCCGCCGCCTCAACCTGGAGTTCCGCTCCGACGAGTACAGCACCCGCATCGTCGACCTGCTGGTGCCGGTGGGCAAGGGCCAGCGTACGCTGGTGGTGAGCCCGCCCCGCGCCGGCAAGACGGTGATGCTGCAGAACATTGCGCACGCCATCACCACCAACCACCCCGAGGTGGTGCTGATCGTCCTCCTCATTGACGAACGTCCCGAGGAAGTGACGGACATGCAGCGCAGCGTGAAGGGCGAGGTGGTGTCCTCCACGTTCGACGAGCCCGCGCAGCGCCACGTGCAGGTGGCGGAGATGGTGATCGAGAAGGCCAAGCGCCTGGTGGAGCACAAGAAGGACGTGGTGATCCTGCTGGACTCCATCACGCGTCTGGCGCGCGCCTACAACACGGTGGTGCCGCCCTCCGGCAAGATCCTGTCCGGTGGTGTGGACTCCAACGCGCTCCACAAGCCCAAGCGCTTCTTCGGCGCGGCGCGCAACGTGGAGGAAGGCGGCAGCCTCACCATCATCGGCACGGCGCTCATCGACACCGGCAGCCGCATGGACGAAGTGATCTTCGAGGAGTTCAAGGGCACCGGTAACAGTGAAATGGTGCTGGACCGCAAGCTGATGGAGAAGCGCATCTTCCCGTGCCTGGACATCAACAAGTCCGCCACGCGCAAGGAGGAGCTGCTGCTTCCGCCCGACGTGCTCAACCGCGTCTGGATCCTCCGCCAGCTGCTGCACCCGCTGAACGTCATCGACAGCATGGAGTTCCTGCTGTCCAAGATGAAGCAGACCAAGACCAACAAGGAGTTCCTGGACTCCATGAGCGCCTGACGGTTCTCGTCGGGTTGGTTCCTGGGCCCGGCCGCGCCATCACGGTGCCGCCGGGCCTTTGTTTTTCCCTCTCCCTCTCCCCCTCCCCCTCCCTCTCCCGGATAGTTCACCGGGCAAGGGCCGCTCGTACGTGACGCGAGGCGTCCGTCGCGGAAAAAGCACCGCGTGCTCCCGGCCCACTGGGCGTCCCGGGATGGGGAGAGGGAGAGGGAGAGGGAGGGGAAAAGCGCCGCGCGGCCCAAACGACGACGTCAGCCCGGGGTCACGCACGCGGGCCCGGGCGGGCGGTCCTGCGGGTTGGCCTGCATCAGGTACCACGCGCTGAACGGCTTCCCCCGGACGGCGCGGGGAAAGCGCGGGGGATGTCGCAGCAGGCAGGCGTCCATCTGGTCACGCCAGCTCTCCGACGGGCTGCGCACCACGTGGGCCTGCTCCGGCACATCTACGCGGAACACCAACCAGCGCACCGGGGAGAGCGGCGGATGGGCCCCCACCTCCGCGGCGCACTCCGACACCGCAATGTGCATCGCTTCCGCGGTGTCCTCCACGACCTCGTCGGACTCACGGTTCAGCCCGCAGATCTCCGGGATGGACTGAAGGCCCCGCAGGTCCGCCCCGGCCGTGGGTGACGACGTGGGCGAGGTGGGCGGT
>JBFMGU010000063.1:0-45287 GCA_040752415.1 Myxococcota bacterium | reverse complement strand
CGGCTGCCACGGGCTTCTCCTCCGCCTTGGCCTCGGCCTTCTCCTCGACCTTGGCCTCGGGCTTCCCCTCAGCCGCGGGCGCGGGCTTCTCCTCGACCCTGGGCTCGACGGGACGGGCTTCCTCGGCGCGCGCCTCCACCGGTTTCTCGACGGGAGGCTCACCCTTCTCCGACGGAGCGGGCGCCGCGGCGCGCGGGGTGAGCTTGACGTGCAGCTCCCCGTCCTTCTCGGGGATCACCACGCGGGTGACGTCGTCATGGCCGTCCAGGTGCAGGGTGAGGGTGCGCGCCACGTTGCCGCGGGGCAACACCAGCTGCGCGGGCGTGACGCCCCGGGGGATGGGGCCTTCCAGGACCTGCGCGCCGGGCGGGTCGGAGGTGACGGAGAGCTTGATGAGCCTGCTCTCCCCGGCGGGCGTGTTGCTCGTCGGGGCGGGAGCCGCGGCGGGCTTGGAAGGTGGCGGAGCGGCCTTCTTGCGGGCCACCAGGCGCATCCCCTCCACGTCCACCTCTGCGCTGGGCTCCGACGGAGCGGGCGCGGCCACCGGCTGTTCCTCCACCGGCTCGGGCGGCGGTGACGACGACGAGGGCCAGAACGCCACCACCCCCACCAGCAGCGCCAACCCCGCGGCTCCGCCCGCCACCAGGCGCGGATCCACGCCGCCACCACGCGCGCGCGGCAGCGGCATCTCCCGGGAGGGCGGACGGTCCGCAATGGCGATGCCCGGCCCACCCAGCCCCAGCGCGGGACCCTCGACACCCGGGCCACCGAGGTCACGCGGGGACATGGCCAGCTCCAGGCGCGGACCGTCCTCACCCAACGCGGCGCTGACGTCCTCCAGGGAGAGCGCGGGGGAGGTGGGATCCTCGTCGGTGAGCGGCGCGCGCGGCAGCGGCAGCTCGGCGCTGTCCAGCTCCGGGTTGATGTACTCCGGCAGCGCCTCCACCGCCTCCAGCAGGTCCGCGTGACCCGGACGTTGCGCGGGATCCTTGCGCAGCATCTGGGCCACCAGCTCCTCCAGCATGTGGCTGGCCGGACCCTTGAGCGGGCGGTCCTTCAGCGCCGGCGGCTTCTCCTCCAGGTGCTTGCGGACGATCTGCTCGCCCTCCGGCGCGTCAAAGGGCGCGGTCCCGGTGAGCATCTCGAAGAAGATCACCCCCAGCGCGTAGATGTCGCTGCGCGGCTCGTCGGGGTGGCCCTGGATCTGCTCGGGCGCCATGTAGCGGGGCGTGCCCATGACGGTGCGCGGGGCGTTGGGCGCCAGCCGCGTGAGGTGGGCCACGCCAAAGTCCAGCACGCGCACCACGTCGCGACGCTGCTCCCGCTGCACCATGACGCTGTCCGGCTTGAGGTTGCCGTGCATCACGCCGCGCGGCTGCGCCATCACCAGCGCGCGCGCCATCTGCATCAGCATGGCGCAGGCGCGGGTGGGCTCCATGGGGGCGTACTTGGCAATCAGCTGCCGCAGGCTCAGCCCCAGCATGGAGGGCGTGGCCAGGAAGCGCCGACCCGTCGGGGTGACGCCGTAGTCGCTGATGCTGATGATGTTCGGATGGACCAGCGCGGTCAGCTCGCGCGCGTCGTGCTCGAAGCGGCGCGCGGTGTTGGCGTCGGAGCCCACCTCCGGCGGGAAGACGCGGATGATGAACTTCTGGCCGCCGGGATCCTGCAGCGCCTTGTAGGCGGCCCCGGAGCTGCCCTGCCACAGCCGCGCGGTGACGCGGTAGCGGTCCAGCAGGGTCTTGCCCACCAGCTCGTCGTCGGCGGGACCGGGGATGGAAGGTGACGACATGCAGTTCCCGTCAGGGTGAAGCCCGGACGCTAGCCGCTATGGAGGCCCGGGCCAACCTTTCCGGCCCCGTCGGAGAAACCGGCAGCGCGGGCGCCACCAGGCAGCGGCCTGCGCCCGGCGGACTCCGCCCCCCACGTGGCATCAGCTCCGCAGTGACGACGTGCCATCCGCGTGGGTGCGCAGCGGCACGGTGACCAGCGCGCTGGCGTGCTCGGCGCGGATGTTGCCGCCCATGCCCTGCTCCAGCTCGGCCACCAGCTCCACACCCAGCTTGCGACCCTTCTTCTCGGCCCAGGTGGCAAAGTCCCCGGCGAGCGAGAAGCGGAACGCCTCGCGCGGCTCCTCGAGCGGCCCCTTGGCACGCAACACCTCGACGCGGAACTTGCCCTCCACGACGTTGCTGACCGGCTGCACCATGCTCTCCGCGGTGGCCAGGCGGAACGGCGTCTCCTCCTGCGTGACGTAGCGTGCGGGGTCGGCCTTCTCCGGTCCCTCGGTGTTGGGCTTCTCGAAGAAGAGGCCGCCGCCGGCGTAGACCGCGGAGTGGAGCAGCATGGTCATGCGCGCCCAGTCGGACACCTCGTGGAACTGGATGATGTCCCCGGGCCGGAGATCCAGCTTGGTGAGCTCCCCCACCTGCGAGGCCTCCAGCTGCGCCACCACCTGGAACTTCTGCTCGTCGTGGGTGAGCGCGTCCATGGTGATCATCTCGCCGTAGAACACCGAGACGTCCTGGGCGTGACCCTGGTAGGCGCGCGCCGCCTCCCACGCCGTGGCGTGGCAGTTCATGGTGAGCCCCACCTGGCGGTCCTGCGGGTCCGGGCTCATGTCCGCGCCAATGTGCGCGGTGCCCTTCAGCGTCACCGGCTCCATGGTCTCCAGGTCCTGGTTCACCAGCGCCTGCAGCTTGGGAGGCAGGAAGTCCACCGCGGTGTACTCGCGCTGCGGGTCGAACTTCACGGTGGAGCAGCCACCAAAGGCCTTCTTGACGTCGTCAAACTGGGACTGCGTGAGCTTGCCCAGGCGCGCATCCACGGTGAGGAACGCGGACGGATGCACAAAGCTCTTCACGCCCTGGAACTGCTCCTGGCGCGCCGCCACGTTCACGCCGGCAATGTCCGGGAGCGCCACCTCACCGACGGGCACGCGCTGCGTGGGATTGAATTGCGCTTTCAGTGGGATGAGCGGCGCCGCGCTCTGTCCCGCGCGGAACAGCGTGGCGTTGACGCGGTTGCCCGAGCCCAGGCGCGCCATGGCGTCGGCGGTGGTGGGGTTGGAGGTGAGCACGCCGGCAAAGGCGTCGGGCACCACCAGCTTCTGGCCCACCTGGAGCCGAGCGTCCGCTGACAGCCCATTGGCCCGGGCCACCTGCCCCACCGCCGCGGCCACCTGCGCATCCGTGGCGCCGGGCGGGAGCCGGTCCTTGGCAATGGACCACAGGGATTGACCACGCGCGACGGTGATTTCCATGACGCGCGACGCTGTCACGACGGAAAGCTGGTCGCAACCTCAGTGTCCGTTGCAGGGATGGTCCGGCAGGGTAGACCGGTGGCTCGCCGTCCCTCGACGGGACGACCCGAGAAGGCGCGAGAGCGCTTTCCCAACGCCAAGCCGCGCATCATGTCGGACGACGGTCCGCAGTTCATCGGCAAGGACTCCAAGGAGCACCTCCGCGCTTGCGGCATGACCCGCGTCCGCACGTCAGCCATCGCAGCACGCTCGGCGACACCTCCAGCGTCACATCGACGTCGCCGGCCAGCACCAGCCGAACCCGCGAGGGCCCGCCCATCCTGTTCGCCACCCCCTCCACCGTCACCAGCGCACTTCCGCGGTGCCCTCCGTGAGGAAAGGCGTGGGTGGAGCACCGCGATAGCCCTGTGGTAGACACCCCCGACAACGGAGTGTTGGGGAGCGTGATGCACGGATTCCTACGCCAAGGACTCTTGTGGCTCGCCGCCGGTTTCGCTGTAGGGTGCAACTATTTCAAGGCCGCAACCTGCTTCTCCCATCAGGACTCCGAGTGCGAGGAGGGCTATTATTGCGACGTCGAGCGAGAGGTCTGCGTCAAGGGGCCGCGACCTGACGCCGGGAATGGCCCTGCGTCCTCTTCGTCATCAGCGTCCTCATCCTCCGGTGGCGCCGCCCCACCTCAGATCATGACCACGATGGGTGGAGGGGGCACGTTTGCCACCCAACTGAACGAAGGCGCGTTCGTCGTCGGTGAGCCTCTGGTCACACCAGGACGCGGTCACCGGCGAGGTGGAGTGCGCGCTGCCGGCCGGGGGTGATGTCACTGGCGTAAACGCCGGCATGGGGTTGTCGAGTGGCGGCGCGGACGGGGAAATCAGCCTTGCTGTCGACATGAGCGTCGTGCAGCAGCGGGTCGTCGGGGATTGTCCTGCGGGAAGCGCCATTCGTGCTGTTGGTGCGGACGGCACGGTGACGTGCGAACCCATTCCTCCACCGGGCATCACTGAAGTGGTTGCCGGCCCTGGCCTCTCGAGCGGCGGGGTCGGGCCGAGTGTCGCGCTCCAAGTGGATGACGCCTACGTTCAGCGGCGGATCGTTGCGGAGTGCCCGGTCGGTTCCTACGTCACCTCGGTTCGCCAAGATGGCACTGTGACCTGCGCGCCCGATGCGAAGGCGTTGTTTCGCCGAACGGTCGTCGTCAGCCCGGTGCCCGGCGACCCGTTGGCCAGTGGAACCGCGCTGCTCGACGCCTTGGCATTGATCGCGGATGCTTCGGAGACAAATCCCTATGTGCTGAAGGTCGAGCCTGGGACATACGAGCTGGGTGACGCTTCGCTTCTCATGAAGGCGTACGTCGACATTGAGGGCTCTGGAGCCAGCGCTACGACCATAATCGCTCACGGGGCTGACACCAGCGAGACTGCCACGGTAATCACGGCGCCGGCCGCCGAACTGCGCGGTCTGACGGTCGCGAATAGCGGGGGGCGCGCCTACTCCGTCGCTCTTCTCGTGGGAGGTGGCAGCGCGGCGTTGCGGGATGTCGTTCTCACCGCATCGGGTGATGCGCCGGCGACGACTCTTTCTGCAGGTGTTCAAGCTACGGGTCCAGCCTCCGTGGCGCTCCGGGATGTCTCAATCTCCGTCGGCGGAAGGGCGGGAACGATCTCTGGCGTCTTCATCGAGGGGGAGACGGTCCAGAGTTCAGTGGTCAACGCGAGGGGGTTGCAGGTCACCACGACATCAACTGATCCGGGCGTGAGCACGCACGCTGTCTGGCTGGAGAGATGCTCCGCCCTGCTTCATTCGCTCCGGATCCAGAGCACCGGCACGGCCGCGTACCAGGTCGGATTCTTCGCGTCGTCGTCTGACGTGGAACTTCGAGGGGCGGAGATTGATGTTTCCGACGGGGGGAATACCAACGAGGCCCTTTCCTTTGCCGAGTCCTCCGCAAGAGTCGCGAATTTCTCGTTCAAGGCGACAGGTGCAGCGGCCAAAGGGGTTGTGGTCGTCGCGACGCAGGGAGAGAAGGTGACCCTGAACTCAGGAACCATTCTCGCAACTGACAGTATCTACGGCAACGCGGACGGTGTGCTGGTGAAGGACAGCTCGGTTGGCGGGGGTCAAGTCCTGGTAACCCGTACTTCGGTAGCGGCGGAAGGCGTTCCCCCAGGCACCAATGACGGGATCGAGTGCCTCGACGACAACGTGATCCTGCACGTACGGAATTCCGATGTTGAGGGCGGAGCCGCGCTTCGCAACGTCGTGGGGTGTAGCCTTGGTGTGGGGGGAAGCAGACTCGCCGGCCTCGTGGCAGGAGCCGGGCTGAAGACCTGTGTGGCCAGCTTCGACGCGAACTTCTCGCCGCTGCCAGCCGGCTGCCAGTGAGGGAGAAGCATGCCGCGTGTTCGCGCATCATGTGCCTTGGCCGCCCTGATGGTCGGCGCCGTTGCACCTGGCTCAGCATGGTCTGCCCCGCCGGGTCGTGTCGGCCTCCAAGGGGTTCTCCGCGGCGCGGATGGTCAGCCGCGGGATGGGTCGTTTGACTTCCGGGTGCGACTTGTTGCTGACGGCGCGGTGATTGAGGACGAGAACGTCACCAACGTTGCGGTCCGCAGTGGCGTGTTCAGCCTGGAGATCCCCGCGAATGAGACGCTGACGCTGGCTCTGGGTGAGAGTTCGGCTGTCACCGTCGAGCTGATCGTAGACGGCGCAATCCTGCCACAGAGCAACCTCCTTGCGACACCATACGGCCTCTATTGCGCCGCGGCGGCAACGTCTCGCAACACAACCAGCCTGGGTGGGCGCTCGATGCCTGAATGGACGTTGAAGAGTGAGCTGGCAGACGCAGATTCCGCGACCGCCCCGGTGCAATGGCGCGGCGTTACGGACCTGCCATTGCCGTGTCCTCCCGGGAGCTTCCTCAGCAGCATTGATGGGCTTGGCGGTGACGCGGCGTGCCTTGCTGCCGCGGACGTTTCCAGCGTGGCGGTTGGGGAGGGCCTTTCGGGCGGTAGGGCCGGTGGCGATGTGACCATCAGCGTCGACCCGGCACAGGTTCAGCTACGGGTCTCGGGACAGTGCGCCGCGGGGCAGGCAATCAGCCGTGTTGATGAAGGTGGCGGCGTCGCGTGTGAAGCGGTCGAGCATCCGGCGGTCACCTTGATTGGGTCCGGTGCGGGCGTTTCTGGCGCACTGACAGGGACCACAACGGAGGTGCAACTTGATCCAAGCGTGGTCCATCCGCGCGTGACCGCCGGTTGCGCAACGGGCGACTACCTTCGAGGCTTCGGTTCAGACGGCTCGGTCGTATGTGACGACGATGCCACGACATTTGCGCGGATTGTCACGGTTGCGCCTGTCCCCGGTGATGCGCTCGCCAGCGGCGCGGCGCTCTTGAATGCCGTCGCTGCCATCGATGACGCCAGGGAATCGAACCGGTATTTGGTCAAGATCGAGCCTGGCGTTTATGACCTCGGCGTAGCGGCGCTCGTGATGAAGCCGTATGTTGACGTGGAGGGCTCAGGGGCAAGTGTCACCGTGATCGCCGGGGTTGGCACCGGCGACTATTCCCACGCTGTCATTCACGCTGCGGATGCAATGGAGTTGCGATCACTTCGCGTCCGGTGCACCGAGACTGAGCCTGACCACTACTACGCGACGGGAATCCTGATCGAGGATGGTTCACCCGTCATTCGCGCTGTCGCCGTTGAGGTGGACATGGACAATGGTGTTGACGACCCCGCCACCTACGGTATTCGCGTCGGGGGTTCCGCTGCGCCGCGGTTGATCAACGTGGAGGTACGTGTGTTTGCCCCAAGTGGTGATGCGACGGCGGTGGCCGCAATCGGCGTTGGAGAGAGCCGACCACTCCTCTCTATCGACGGGCTTGTTGCATCCCTTGATGGCGGCGCCGTTCCTATCGGATTCGCCGTAAGAAAGGCTGAGGGCGATATTCGTGACGTGCAGGTGCGCGCTTCCGGGTTGGGCATCGGTAGCCCGAACGGTTTCATCGTCGTCGATGGTGCAGTGGTGGCGACGGAGATCTGGGTGGACGTGGATGGATCTGGCTACGGTGGTTTTGCCGGGCAACTCGTGAATTCGGCCTTTGACGTGACTGATTTTCACTTCAAAGTTGCTGGCCAGTACGGGTTGATGGTCGCGGGCGGGTGGGGGAACTTGGCTTCCGGTGCCGTCGAGGTTCTCGGCGGGATCGGCGGTCCTGCTGATGGCGTGTTTGTCGCTACGGCCGTCGGAGACGCAACGTTGACTCTTGTTGACGTCGATGTCGAGGTGCTTGGTGCGAGTGCGGGCTCCAACAATGGCATTCGTTGTGACGACAGCGGATCTGCCATCGATCTGCGCGATTCCTCTGTCTTTGGGGATCCCGCGTTCGTGGGTGTTACCGGAGCCACGATCCGGGTCGCGATGAGCCAGGTCGCGGGCGGAGTCACGGGCGCCGTTGGAACGACCTGCGTCGCTGCGTACGACGGTAGCTTCCAGCCCCTCTCGGCCACCTGCCACTGACATCGCGCGGCGTCCTGGAAGGCTCCCCCGCGGCATCCTCTCACAGGGCCGACGCGCCATGACGCCTCGTCAGCCCCTCTGTCACGCCACGCCTTCCACCTCCTTGGCGGGCTTGTGGTGGGTCAGAGGCAGGTAGTGGCCCACCAGGCCGAGCAGGTCGGCCGTGGCCACCGGCTTGGGACGGAAGTCGGTGGCGCCTGCCTCGTCGGCCAACGCGCGTGCAGCGTGACTGCGTCCAGCGTGCTGACGCAGATCGCCGGCACCTCCTCCAGCTCCACGTCGGAACGCATGTGCTGGCAGCTGCTGGCAGGATCATCACTCCCTGCCCTACCGGGGTCACGGACGAGGTGACGACAACATCCAACCTCCCTTGTGCAACGTCACGGAGCATGTCGCGGGCTGAGAGTGGAGCGCGCGGCACGCCGTCCGAGGCAGGCGTCTGTGCCACGAAGTCGGTCTGGGAGCTGACAACGAGCATACCCGCGGAGTGCTTCGGCATGCGCCCCGTCGTGACGTAGGCTGTGGTGAATCTGGTCGCCAATTTGATTAGATTAGGTTAGTGCGACTTGGTCACGCGACGTTGTTGCGGCTCCGGCCCGGGAGCGCGCCTCACCGGCATCCAAGGCGCGCGCCGACGCCGCAGCTGAGCATTGAATCACATCCTCTCGCCGGCCAGAAGCCGGTCCATGGCAACGGACCACAGGGATTGAGTACACGCGACGGTGATTCCATGGCGCGGGACGCTGTCACGACGGAACGCTGGTCGCGACCTTCAGCGTCCGTTGCTGGGTGCACGACGATGGTGGGCGCGGCTCGCCATCCCGACGGGACGACCGGCACCAACGTGTCGCTGGCACGCGCCGAGGTTGTAATGCACTCGCAACGCTCGTTGGATTCGCGTGGACCCTGCACCAGAAGAGCCGCACTTGGCGAGCGCGATGCACACCACGTTGCGAGTGGACGCGGTTCTGGAGCCTGGGCTGGAGCTGGTCGCCTGGGGGCCGGCGCGGAGGTCGCGTTTCCGTCGTCACGCAGGTTGCGGTGAGCTCAAAGCGGCGAGCACGACAGCGGAAATGAAGGACCGAATCCGACATGAAGTTGTCCGCGGCATGATGACGGTGCGCGCGCCATTCCGGACTTTGAGATGCACCCGGGCGGGTGATAGCCCTGAGGTGTAACCCGTCCACATCAGGAGGAATGTCATGGCTCTGCGTTGGCTGAGATGTGTTGCTCTTGGAATCCTCGGCGTGCTCGGCGTGGTTCCCGATGCCTCGGCCCAGGTGCTCATCTGTGAATTCCGCACGCGCGGCCCGAGCGGTGCCGCCGACGAGTTCGTCGAGCTGTGCAACGTCGGCAACACCGCGGTGAACATCGGCGGTTGGAAGATCAAGGCATCCAATTCCTCGGCTACAGTCGGTGACCGCATGACGATCTCTGCGGGCACCGTCATCCAGGCCAACGGTTTCTTCCTGGCGGCCAACAGCGCCTACAGCGAGTCCGTGTTGGCGGACCAGCAACCCTTCACCGCCGGCATCACCGACGACGGGGGCATCGCGCTCTTCGACAACACGGGCGTGCTGCAGGACGCGGTCGGCATGAGCGATGGGTCCCAGTTCAATGAAGGCCCCCCGCTCGCTCCGCTGACCGAGAACGAAAACCGCAGCTACAAGCGCCTCGAGGAGACCGGGGACAACGCGGCCGACTTCGTCCTCGTCTCCCCAAGCCAGCCGCAGAGCAAACTGTCGCCGACCAACGGCACCCCCTACGCGTACAGCCAATCGCAGCAGTTGCTGGAGGACAACAGCCTGACCATCACGCTCCAGGGCAACGACGGCGACCCGATCATTACGCAGTCGCTCTTCTACGTGATCGTTTCAGTGCCCCTCAACGGCGTGCTGCAGGACTCCAACGGCACCACCATCACGGAAGCGGACCTGCCGGACACCCTGCCCAGCAACACCGTCACCTTTATCCCGGCGGCCAACTCCGACGTCGACGAGACGTTCGACTTCCGCGTGCAGGACAGCGGGTCATGCGTGCCCGCTCCCCAGTGTCAGGTCAGCAGGGCGGCCTCGGTGACACTGGACATGCTGCCGGTCAATGACGAGCCCAGCTTCACGGCTGGCGGCGACGTGACCGCCAATGAGGATGAGGCCGTCTCGATCACCTGGGCCACGAACATCAGCCCCGGCCCGGCACCGGAAGCGGGTCAGACCGTCACGTTCGATGTCACCAACGACAACAACGCGCTGTTCGAGACGCAGCCGGCCATCGCCCCCGACGGGACGCTGACCTACACGCCGGCGCCCAATGCCTACGGCTTGGCAACCGCCACCGTCACCCTCGTCGACGACGGGGGCACCGCCAACGGCGGCGTCGACCGCTCCGCGCCGGTCACCTTCACCATCACCGTTTCCCCGGTCAACGATCCGCCGGTGGCGAACGCCGACGTGTACGACGCCACCGAGGACGTGGCGCTGACGGTGGATGCCGCCCTCGGCGTGCTTGCCAATGACACCGACCCCGACAGCGTGATCACCGCGGTGCTCGTCGCGGACAGCGGCCCGGCCAACGGCACGTTGAACTTCAGCAACAACGACGGCTCGTTCACCTACACCCCCAACGCCAACTTCCACGGCACGGACTCGTTCCAGTACAAGGCCACCGACGTCGAGTTCCTCTCGGCGGCGGTGACCGTCACCATCAACGTGGCGTCGGTGAACGACGCGCCCGTTGGCGTGGGGCCCAGCTACAACACCCTGGAGGACACCGCGTTCTCGGTGGATGCGGCCGCCGGTCTGCTCTCCCTCACCGTGGACGAC
The DNA here is from genome assembly GCA_040752415.1 of Myxococcota bacterium. Classification (GTDB taxonomy): domain Bacteria; phylum Myxococcota; class JACRCW01; order JACRCW01; family JACRCW01; genus JBFMGU01. The sequence goes on along the minus strand of JBFMGU010000063.1, from coordinate 34,679 downwards.
GACCCGGCCACGCTCACCGTGAATGTCACGGCGGGCCCCGCCTACGGTGAGCTCCTCTGGAACGCGGACGGCTCGTTTACCTACACGCCGTACGCCAACCTCCACGGCGACGACGTGATTTCGTTCACCGTGTCCGACGGAGAATACTCCTTCGACACCACCACGACGATCACTGTTGCCAGTGTGAACGACACGCCGGTGGCCGCCGACGACCCCCTCGAGACCGATGAGGACGTGGCGCTGGCGTTGGACCTGCACGCCAACGACACCGACGCGGACCAGGATCCGTTGGCCACCGTCATCAAGAGCGACCCCACGTTCGGCGCGCTGACTCTCGACGTCAACGGCCAGCTCGTCTACACGCCGTCGCAGGACTACTACGGGACCGACAGCTTCGCGTACGCCGCGTCTGATGGCACCGCGGAGTCCAACATCGTCACCGTCCAGCTCACCATCCACAGCGTGAATGACGTTCCCGTCGGTGCCGCGGACAGCTACGCGCTGGACGAGGACGGCTCGCTCAGCGTCGACGCCCTCAACGGCGTCCTCGCCAACGACACCGACGTCGAGAGCGCGCTGAGCGCGGTGCTCGAGACGGACGTCGCCTCGGGCACGCTGGCCCTGGCGGCGGACGGGTCCTTCACCTACACGCCGGACGCCGACTTCTTCGGCGTCGACTCATTCACCTACCGCGCGTCCGATGGCACGGATTCCTCCGCGGCGGTCACCGTCACCCTCAACGTGGCCGGCTCCGATGATCCGCCCACCGGCGCCAACCTCGACGTCACGGTTGATGAGGACGGCACCGTGGACATCACGCTGGCGGGCGTGGATCCCGACGGCGACCCGCTGACCTACTTCTTCAACCCGGCGTCCAACGGCACGCTGAGCGGCACGGCGCCGGACCTGACCTACACGCCGGCGGCCGGGTTCTCGGGCAGTGATTCGTTCACCTACGTGGTGTCCGACGGCGACGACTCGTCCGCGGCCTACACGGTGTCCATCACCATCAACGCGGTTCCCGACGCGCCGGTCTTCGCCGAGCCCACGCCGTCCGGGACCATCCAGGCCACCGAGGGTGACACCGTGTCCTTCACGGTTGCTGCCACCGACGGTGATGGAGATGCGCTCACCTACGGCGCGGCTCCGCTCCCCGGGGGTGCCAGCTTTGACACCACCACCGGCGCGTTCTCGTGGACGGTGGCCTATGCCGACGTGGGTGACCATTCGCTGACGCTGTCGGCCTCCGACGGCACCAACGCGGTCACCCGCGACATCGTGGTGTCGGTCCAGGCGCGGGACCAGGATGGAGATGGCCTGCCCGACACGCTGGAAGCGCCGCTGGGTCTGAGCACCACCAGCGCGGATACCGACGGCGACAACATCTCCGACGCGGACGAGGTGGGGGGCGACCTCCAGAGCCCGCTCGACAGCGACGACGACACCCTCATCGACGCGCTCGACGACGACTCGGACAACGACACCATCCGCGACATCGACGAGGCGGGTGACGCGGACCTGGAAACCTCCCCGCTCGCGTCCGACACCGACGAGCTGGCCGACTTCCGCGACCCGGATGCCGATGACGATGGCGTGCCAGACTCCGTGGAGGCCGGCGACGACGATCCCAGCACCGTTCCGGCCGACAGCAACAACGACACTGTGCCGGACTTCCTGGAGACGGATAGCGACGACGACGGCAAGAACGACAACGAGGACAACTGCCGGACCGTGCCCAACGCGGGTCAGGAGGATGCGGACCTGGACACCGTGGGCGACGCCTGCGACGACACCCCCGGCACCTCCAGCAGCAGCTCGTCGGGTGGGAGCACCAGCGGCGCCTCCTCGTCCACGGGTGGCACCTCCACGGGCGGCAGCAGCTCGTCCTCGACGGGCGGCACCTCCACCGGCAGCAGCAGCTCTGGCGGAGAGACCAGCGGCAGCACGTCCTCCTCGACCGGTGGCAGCTCCGGCACCAGCAGCTCGACCGGCGGGACTTCCACCGGCGGGGAGACCGGCAGCAGCTCGTCGTCCACTGGCGGGAGCAGCAGCACGGGCGGTAGCAGCTCGTCCAGCAGCGGCGCGGCCAGCAGCAGCTCCGGCGGCCCGGGGAGCTCATCCAGCAGCAGCTCGTCCAGCAGCAGCTCCGGCGGCGCGAGCAGCTCGTCGTCCTCGGGCGGCGCGTCGTCGGGGGAGAGCAGCAGCAGCGGTGGCGTGACCGTTCCCAAGGAGGACGGCGGCGTGACCGAGCAACCGCCCGCGGACGAAGGCGGCTGCTCCTGTGCCGCGCCCTCGCCTTCCGTGCCCGGTTGGATGGGCGTGCTCCTGCTGGGCCTGCTGGCCGGCCTGCGTCGCCGTCCCCGCGGCTGACCAACCTGGAACGGGCGCGGCTGGCCTCCTCCCGGCCGCGCCCGTCCACCCCTGGTCACGCCCCACACGCGAGCCGCGCGGTGACGAGGTCACGCGTTCAGGTCACGTCCCCCCTGCACGCTGTTCGTGTACGTGATGTTGCTGAGCGTGACCGTCGAGCCGACTCGGTAGATCCGTGCCGCGCCGAGCTCCGTTACGCTTTGTGCCTTGCCAGACACGGCGACGCCGGCCACTGCCCGTCGCCACGCTACCGGTCAGCCCGGGTCACCGTTGCACACCGACGACGGTGCCAGCGGCGAGGACTGCGACGCGTCGATCACGCGTATCGGCCCACCGTTGACCAGCCAGTCGACCAGCGTCTGCGCGAACGTGCGCGGCTGGCCCACGAAGGTGCCGGTGCTCTCGTCGAAGTCGGTCACCGTCTGCTGCGTGTAGTTGTTGTTGGTGAGGCCGGTGTGTGTTCCGCATGCAGGAGAGAACACGCCGGTGACCACCCGCCCATCCGCCAGGATGTCGACCAGCGTCGTGCGGTTCAGGTCCGAGCCGTCGTAGATGTCCAGCCAGTCGCCCGGCCCGGTGGCGCTGCTGGAGAGGCGGCTGTGGTTGGGGGTGTAGCACCCCAGCTCCGTGATCGGGTCCTCGCATGGCAGGAACGGCCCGCCGATCACGCGGTCGCCGAGATCCATGCGGAGGAACAGCTCCGTCTCGATGAAGGGCCCGTCGGGCGCAAGGATCAGCGCGGGTGGAATCGAGCATGTCGCGGGGTCGGTCACCCCGTGGGCCGCCATGCAGGTCTCGTCGTCAAACGCGTTCATGGCGGCGGCCATGCCGGTGGTCCAGTCGGCGTTCTCGTAGGCAATGCGCACTTGCGAGTACACCGCGCCCGGGGTCGCCAGCTCGTCGCGCGCGCCGTCGAAGTAGACCGGGTACCCGTCGAGGGCCTCCGCTGACGGCGGCATGGCGGCGTCGATCAGGCCCTTCACGTTCACGGTGCTGTTCGTGTTGCGGAGCGTCTGGTGCACGAAGTCCATGTTCTTGAGCGCGCCCACCCCACCCGCCGACGACCCGCTGACCAGCACGTCGGTGGCGAGATCGATGCTTGGCAGGGTGACCACGCCGTCGTCCGAAGTGACCCCTTCCTTCAGCATGGCAACCACCGCCACCACGATCTCGTGTCCCCGATAGTGCATGGTGAAGTTGCGCGGGGTGGCATCATCGTCGGCGGTGTCCTCAAGCAGCACGTCCGCAGCCTGGCCGCCGTACGTGTCCGAGCTGCAGTACCAGATCAGCACCGAGTTGACCGTGGAGAACGGATTCCCCGCCATCGTGTCGAACATGGAACCGGGCTCGGGGTTCGTGCAGTGCGGGCGGTCGACGAGGCCGTCGCCGTTCCAATCCGTGCTCATGACCGCCGCGGTGTACTTGTCGCCGGCCTGGTTGCCGCACCAGCGCTGCGCGCACTCGTGCTGGCTGTAACAGGAGCCTCCACCCTTGAACCAGATTCCCCAGCGGTCCGTCCCCGCGCCGGAACCCGCGCGCACTTCGAAGACCGCCGGTGATCCGTCATTGCACACCGCGTTGGGGAACCGGTCCGTGTCGACCGTCACGCGGTGCAACCACGTCGACGCCGCGGGCTCGGCGCTGCAGGACTGCGCCCCACTCTGGCCGCACAGGTTGGGATTGCCCGCGCAATTGGTGGACTCCGCCGGACGCGGCGGCAGGGTCGGGGACGTGGCATTGGGCGTTTCGTCCTCGCAGGCGGTCTGCGCGTCCGTGTTGAGCTGGAACGGCGCCACCGACGTGTACGGATATCCGAACACCGCTGCGACGTTGGGCGCGGCCGGTGCGCCGCCGTCTCCCTGGCCCGCGTCAACCTGGTAGCCCGCATCCGCCCCGGTACCTCCGCCGTCCCCCACCCCGGCGTCCGGGTTCCCGCCGCTGGAGGAGGTCGACACCCCCGAGGAAGTGCTCACGCCCGACGAGGAGCTGCTCGCCGTGGACGTGGATCCCGTCGCCCCCGAGGCGGAATTGCTCGACGTCGATGCTGACGTGGTCGCAGCCGAGGCGGAGCTGCTCGAGGTCGATAGGGACGTTGCCGAGGTGGAGCTGCTCGAAGTGGCTGCGGAGCTGGTGCTGCCACCGCTGCTGCTGGATGTACTGGACGTCGTCCCGCTGCTCGAGCTGCCCGCGGAGGACGACGCGCTGCTGGACGACGAGCTCACGGACCCGGAGGAGCTGGAGGAACCCGACGCCGAGCTGGAAGAGGTCACGGTCCCCGACGATGAGCTCGAGGACGAGGACGTCGTGATTCCTGGTCCCGCATCGGCGTCGGAGCCGGATGGGGAGGACCCGGTGCAAGCGGCCAGCCCGACGATGAACAACACACCAGGGGACGGGATCCTGCGCAACATGGGAGCTCCTTTGTATATTTATGTTCACATCATGAACACGAATTACACCGGTGTCAACTCCGACCTGTGGAGGTACGGGAGCCGCGGCAGCGACTGCGCGCTGGCCGGCGGCAAGCCATCAACGCTCTCCTCTGGCCACGGCGTGCGCCATGGATTTCATGATCTGCCTGACCTGCTCGCTGGAGCGTCCGAGATCAACGCGCAGCAGCTTCCACAGGTACAGGTCCGTCGCAGCGACGAGCGCGTCGACCTGCTGCCTGCGCGCCTCGCCGCTGCGCGACTGCAGCACCTTTTTGAAAGCCTGCTCGACCCACGCCCGGTGCATCTGGCGCCCCTTCTCCACCACAAGATGCAGCTGCGGGACGTGCTCCTCCTGTTTCAACAGGTGCCATACCATGCGGCCCTCGAGCTCGTAGTGCTCGAGCAGGGCGTCGAGCGCGCCGTCGACGCTGTCCGCCGGCGTTTGCCGTTGGGCCATGACGCGCGCGCACCCGATCACCGACGGCCGCAAACAACCCGTCCTTGTTGCCGAAGCGCCGCTGCAGCGTCGGGATGCTCACACCACTCGCCTCCGCGACGGCGGCCAACGTCACCCGATCAAACGTCTCGCGCGAAAACAGACGCTCGGCCTCTTCGAGGATGCGGTCTTCGGTGTCGGCGGTCTTCTGCGCGCGCAGGGTCTGTTGATACACCCGTGCCGATTTCATGTTCACACAATGCACGCGAATACAGGTGGAATCAAGTCCCGAGGGCTGTGAATCTGCTTCCTGTCGCACCGCTTCAGCGCCCGTTGCTGGGATGCTCCAGGAACGTGACCGGCGGCCCGCCGTCCGTCGACGAGGGCACCGGCACGCCGTGTCCCTGGTACGCACCAAAGTTGGTGATGCGCACGCAACGCTCGTCGGACTCGCACAGGCCGTTGTTGTTGCCCACGTTGTCATCCACCAGCTCCAACGCGCGCCGGTGGTGCTCGCTGAAGCAGCCCAGCACCATTCCCGCGTCGGGAACGGGGCAATCCGTGGCGGGATAGGGCGGGACCGGGCAGCGCGACGTCCATTGCGCACCGGGGATGAGGCCACATGCAGGTTCATCCTCGGCGCTCCAGCGGTGGACCAGCACGCTGTCCTCGGGCGGCAGCGCGTTGCGCACCTGGCTGTCGGTGCTGCGCAGGGACCAATCCCACTGCAGGCCAGCGCCCGTGCTCCACCGTCCCTGCGCCTGCGCGCTTCCCGCCGCGCCGGCCAGGCCCCACGCGCGCTCGTCGACGGGAGCGGTCCAGGGGACGTCGCTGCCGTAGTTGCGCTGGGTGGGCGTTTGCGGCCCCACCACGCTGGTGCCCAACCCCGACGAGAGCGTGCGGACCTGGCTGTCCGACACGTTGGTCTCCGCGCTGCAATCCGGGAGCAGCCCCGGGCGGACACTGTCTGCAACCTGGCAGATGCCGGAGGCGGGTCGGGCCAGCACACCCGTGAAGTGACCGTCATGCGCGAAGCTCAGCGTCACCGACTCGGTGGCGACGTCGGCCACCGTGGTCTCCGACGTGGGCTGGACCGCCTCCCCGTGGACCATCACCGAGCTGCCGTCGTGGTTGTGGGCGAGCACGGAGGAGATGGTGGTGCGCGAGCTGGTGTACACGTCCAGGCCATAATAGATGCCGTTGGCCAGCGTGGAGGCCAGCAGCACGTTGCCGGTGGAGTACGCGGACAGGAACAGCCCCGCGCCGCTGCTCTCCGCGCCGTTGTTCGTCGAGAACGTCTCCACCAGGACGTTGTCGTGCGAGCCGACGAGGTGGACGCCGGTGGCGTTGTTGAACGCGCGCGTCCCGATGATCACGTTGCGCCGACTCTCATTGACCAGCGTCAGCCCCACGCCCGCGCCGCCGGTGCCTGCGTTGTTGGCCACCAACGTGTCAATGAAGGTGCCGTCGTTGACGCCGGAGATCGCCACGCCGGTGACGCAGTTGTAGGCGGTGCAGCGCGTGCAGCGTGGGCGGTCCGTGTAGTGCAGCCAGATGCCGTCCTCGCACTCGTGCGCCACCACATCCTCGAGCACGTAGCCATTCCGGTCGCGCACGTGGACGCAGGCGCGGACACTGTTGCTGACCTCCAGCAGGCGCAGCACGCCAAAACCGTTGGAGAGCCGCACCAGGGCCTCCTCCGCGCCGGGCGGGCTGACGGCTTCACCGCTGAGAGCCCCCTCGAGCCACAGGAACTCCGAGGGCTCCAAGGACTCCGGGGCGCTCTGGATGGCGGGAAACGCTCCGGCCTGCGGCGTGGGCGTGGTGGGCAGCACCAGGGAGACGTGGGTGGTCTCGATGGTGACCGCCACCGGCGCCCCTTCCTCGTAGATCCACACGCCCGCCTCGGTGATGGAACCGCCCGTGGTGGTTTGCACCGGGGTGAACCACCAGGTCGCGGCGTCCGTCGAGAACACGGGGCTGCCGTTCCGCTCCACGTGCACGCGGTTGGTGCGCCACGCGGGCGCGTCGGTATCCAGCAGGTCCGCCAGGCGACGGCCGCGCTGCAAGCCGGTGGACACCACGCGCGCGGGAACGCCGTCCACGCAGGTCCACGCCAGCGCGTCGAGATCGTCGTGGGCGGTGATGCCGGTGCAGTTTCCGGTGATGGGAACCGCGCGCATGGCGCCGGCGTGGAAGCAGTCGTACGCGCCGGGGGCGCACGCCGTTCCGCCGGCGGTGAGGTCGTCAGGTGCGTCGCGGACGATCCAGTCACCCCAGTCCGGCGCGGCCGCGTAGTAGGGCTCCACCGTCGGCGCGCCACCGCTGCTGGAGCTGCTGGACACCCTCGATGACGACGAGGAGGACGACGTCGCGGACGACACGCTCCCCGACGACGACGAAGTGGACGAGCCCGAGCTGGACGAGGCCGACGCGGACGACGACGACACCGACGACGACGAAGTGGACGACGACGCGCTGGACCCGGTTCCCGACGAGGACGAGCTGCTCGCTGCCGGCGGCTCACGGCACTCGCTGGTGGCGGGGTCACAGGTGGCGGGCGCCACGCAGTCCGCGTCCTCGACGCACTTGACGCTGTAGCCACACGCGCCCGTCGCCAGCGCGAACAGCAGCAGGGTTGCGGGCCGGGTCCTCATCCCGCCACCGTGGCCGCGGTCACCGCACCCGCGCCCAGCACCGCGAACACCATGGCGAGGACGAGGCTGGTGGCGGAGAGCAGGCCCACGCCCGCGCCGGTGCCAAGGAAGAATGGCGCGCGGTACGGACCCTTGAACGGCTCCGGCGTGGGCAGCGCCACCAGCGTGGGCGCCACGACGACGCCCGCGGCCACCCCCGCCATCACCAGCGCGAACAGCAGCGGCACGCCCGCGCCCACCAGCAGCACCGCACCGGCCGCGCGCACCGGGGCGCTCCACGACGACGTCTGCGGCTCGGGCGGCGGCGCCTGGGTGATGAGACCCGCCTCGCGGAGGAGCTGCTGGATGGCGGGACGCACCCCTTCCACCAGCACATCCTCGGAGCGACCGCGATGGGTTGCGCCCGCCACCACCTCGGCGCTGCGCGCGTTGATGAGTCGGAGATTGAGCAGGTGCAGCTCACCCAGGCGGCCCACGGTACCGACGAGGATGAAGTCCACGCCAAGGGCCCCGGCCAGCTCGGCCACGCAGCTCTCCGTGGAGCAGTCCAACAGCTGGCGCTGTCTTTCCAGGCCCAGCACCGCCACCATGTCGCGCGAGGTCAACACGCGGGAGAACGCACCGGAGCGCCGCACCACGTCGATGACCTCGTCGGTGACCAGGCGGGCCGCGCCCTCCGAGATGCCCACTTCACCGGTGACCTCGGACACGGCCACGCTGGGACGTCCCGGGCTCCCGGCCGCACCTGGCGCCAGGCCCAACAGCACACACATCAGCAACGCGTTCACGCAGCTCCCCGCGAAGACCGCGGCAAGCTACCGCCGCGTCCCGCGGGGCGTAAACGGGCTGCGCCACCGCTGAAGACGTCTTGCTGTCCAGCCCCAGGCGTCACCCCCGGTACGCCGGTCGCTGCGACCCCGATTCGCCGCGCGCACCCAGCGTGTCCCGGAACTCTCGGAGCAGTGGAGCCCGTGTCGCGATGGAGCCTCCTCGGGGCCAAGCGGACAAGCCCGTTCCGGGCTCCAGCCATCTGCGCTTGCACGCTCGCGCTGCATGAGACGACGGAAGCCCACCCGTTCTGGGCCCTCGTCTTTTCCCGGCCGGACGGGCCCGGATAACGTGCACCTCCCTGCCCGACGGAGCACGTCATGTCCCGCCGCCATGCCGCCATGTCCTTCATCCTCATCACGGTCCTCCTCGACATGCTGGGCATCGGGGTGATCATCCCCGTGCTGCCCAAGCTCGTGACCTCGCTGCACGGCGGGGATCTCAGCTCGGGGTCGGCGGTGTTCGGGTGGTTTGTGGCCTCCTACGCGCTGCTGCAGTTCCTCTTTTCGCCCATCATCGGCAACCTCAGCGACGCCTATGGCCGCCGGCCCATCATCCTCGTCTCGTTGTTGGGGGCGGGCCTGGACTACGCGCTGCTGGCGTGGGCGCCCACGCTGGAATGGCTCTTCATCGGGCGGGTGATTGCCGGCATCACCGGGGCCAACATCACCGCGGCCAATGCTTACATCGCTGACGTCAGTCCGCCCGAACAGCGCGCGCGCAACTTCGGGCTCATTGGAGCGTGTTTCGGGGTGGGGTTCATCCTGGGCCCCGCGCTGGGCGGGTTGGTGGCGGGTTACGGCCTGCGCGCGCCGTTTGTCGTGGCCGCGGGACTGACGCTCTTGAACACGCTTTATGGATTCTTCGTGCTGCCCGAGTCCCTGGCGAAGGAACAGCGGCGCCCCTTTGATTGGAAGGGTGCCAACCCGCTGTCGTCGCTGCAGGCGCTGCGCAAGTACCCGGTGGTGCTCGGCCTGACGTTCACCCTGCTGCTGGATCGCATTGCCCACGACGTGCTGCCGAGTACCTGGGTGCTCTACACCACCTACCGTTTCCAGTGGACGGAGCTGGACAACGGCATGGCGCTGGCCACCATTGGCGTGATGTTCGCCGTGGTCCAGGGCGGGCTCACCGGCAAGGCGGTGGCAAAGCTTGGCGAGCGGCTGGCGCTGCTCATCGGGCTCACCATCAATGCCACCGCATTTGTCCTCTATGGGCTCGCCACGTCGGGATGGATGCTCTACCCCATCATGGTGTTCATGAGCTTTGCGGGAATTGCGGGGCCCAGCCTGCAGTCGCTGGTCACGCGGCGCGTTCCCGCCGACGAGCAGGGTGCGCTCCAGGGCGCGCTCACCGGCGTGCAGAGCATGGCCGCGGTGGTGGGACCGCTGCTGGCCACCCAGCTCTTCGGCTATTTCACGTCGGACGCGGCGCCCATGAAGGTCCCGGGTGCGGCGTTCCTCGCCGGCGCGGTGATTGTGGTGGCGGCCGCGTTGGTGGCGGTGCGTGCGTCGCGTGAAGAAAAGACGCCGTCGGCCGCCCCCGCCGCGGAGGCGGCGTGAACACACCCCACGGAAGACCCCGGGTGCGCCGCCCAGGGTACGGCCGCTGACGACGTTGCTGAGGAACGCGGCAAGCCACCCGCGTCAACGGGCGGCGCTACAGCAGGGACTCCACGGCACGTCGCAGGTCCAGGTTGCTGAGACGTCCCTCACCCGTGCTGTTGACCGGGACGATGACCATGAGGGTTTCCCCGTCGAGCGCCACCCTGGCATTGGGGCCCTGTCCAAAACGCACCGCGCGCACCTTGGCGGCCACCGCCTGGCGACCCACCGGCTCCGCGCTGAGGTCCTCCAGCACCGCGGCGGTCATGCGCATGATGTCCTCCATGACCTTGACCGGCTCGCCGTGATCCGGCGTGGCATCCCAGTCCACGGAGAACACCACGTCCCGCCCCGCGGCGCGGCTCACCCGTCGGGAAAGCTCGTTGGCGCGCTGGTCCAGCTCCAGTTGGCTGGGCGCGGGCCGCCCCTGCTCCAGGGCCAGCGCGTGGCCACCCGCGCCGTGCACGGTGATGGCCTCCACCGCGGCGGGCGGGAGGTAACACGCGTCGTCGTCGGGATTGCGGAAGTCCCGCCCGGGAATGTGGAACACCAGCGCGGCGCCGTGCCGGGGATCCTCGCCCGCGTCGACGATCCACCCGGTGAGGTCCCGTCCACCACGCAGGTGCAGCGTCACCAGCGGCACGGTGACCTTCTCCCCCTTGCGCGCCCGCCGACGCAGGTCCACCAGGTCCTGCAGCACGGTGTCCACGCTCTTGGCCACCAGCTGGAGGAGCGCTTCATGGCGTTCGTTCACAACGGCCTCCCTTCGCCAGGTGTCAGTGGTAGCGACGGGAGCTGGGCGCCGCAGCAGCCCCGCACCACCCGGCGACGGGAGGTTGGCGGAAGGAGTACGCTCGGGAGGGATTCGAACAACGGCGCGCGCTCAGCCCGCCTGGGCCTTGCGCAGCTTGTCCACGTCGTCACGGAACTGGGCCAGGCGCGTGTTGCCGGCTTCCATCATCGTGGCGGTCTGCAGGTCGCGGAAGGCGCCGCCGTAGTCACCCGTGCCCGCTTTCTTGATCGCCGTCAGCAGGAACGAGCGCGCCTTGGGGTTCTTGCAGATGTTGGCGTCGGGGATGACCAGTCCGCCCCCGGATGACGACGTGGGAGTGGCGGTGGGCGGCGGCGTGGGTGGTGCCGCGGCCTTCTCCCGCGCTTCAATCTCCGTCTTGAAACGCGCCACCTCGACGGAGCCGGGGTCCGCCATCCAGGCCAGGTTGTAGTGCTCCCGCGCTTCCGCCAGGTTGCCTCGCGCCAGCGCCGCCTGGCCGCGCGCCAGGTGCTCCCGCGGGTCGTCGACGGAGCCGGCCGTGGGCGCGGTCCCCAACGCTATGCGCTGGATGGTCATGCGCCCCACCGCCACCTTGGTCAGCGGCCCATCCGAGATGCGGATGACCCCCGCGCCCGCCAGGCGGTCCAGCGCCGCGTCCACGTCGGAAACGGACATCCCGCTGGCCGCGGCAATGTCGTCGCTGCTGGCGTGACCATCCACCAGCATCAAGAGGTACGCCTCCTGCGCGGACAACTTCAGCGCGGCAGCATCAACCCCACCCACCTTTTCCGGGATGCGAGACATGGGAGCTCCGGCCGGGCGGCCAGCCTATCTCCAGGGTGTCGCCGGTGGGGAGTCCATTGTGGCTTCGCGTCGGAACCCTGCGTGTAGGCAAGGCGACACCCCCCGGCCCCCAACGTCCCGGCCCCCCAGGATTTCCGAGCCGGTTCAGCCCCCGAGCCACCGGGAGCGCTGCTCCACGATGGCCTTCCGCGCCTCCAGCGTGGGCCAAGCGGACCGGTGGAGCCACCTCACCACCGACTCCGCCAGCTCACGACGTTCTTTTCGCTCACGCCACCCAGCCGTCAGCCCCATCTGCTGGCCCCGCGCAGAACTTCTCATCCACGAGCTGGTTATCCCATGGATCATGGAAGCCTATACCGCGACCGTTCTCGTCGTTTCGATTGGGCTGCAGCTCGTGGCAGCGGTCATGGCGCTGCGTCTCATTCGTCTGTCGCTGGGTAGCGGGACCGCGTGGATCCTCCTGGCGAGCGCCATGGTGCTGATGGCCAGCCGCCGCATTGTGACCATGGTGGGTCTGGTCCGCCCTGGCGTGGAGCAGGTGGTCAGGGGGCCTGTCGCCGAGACCACGGCCTTGGTCGTCGCCATTCTCATGGTGATGGGCGTCGGCCGCATCCCCGCCATTTTCCGCCAGCGCGACGAGCTGATCCAACAAGCCCGGGCGCTGGCCGAAGCAAACCGGCTGCAAGCCGTCAGGCTCCGGACCATCCTCGACAACCTTGTCGACGCCGTCATCGTCAGTGACGCCCAGGGGATGGTCGCGCTTGCCAACCCGGCCGCCCGGCGCCTGTTCGGTCTGCCCGACAACGACACGACCGCCCAGCCGCTCGGCGACTTCATCGGGCCGTATCGCATTCGCAATCCCGACGGCAGTGCCGTGGTCTACGAGGAGCTGCCTCTGGCCCGGGCGTTGGCCGGAGAAGTCGTCATCGACGCTGACACCATCCAGCACCGTCCGACCGACGGCCGAGACATCCATGCACGCAATGCCGCCGCTCCCATCCGGGACGAAGCCGGAAGGATCGTGGGTGCGGTCGCCGTCAGCCGGGACGTCACCGAGCAGATGGAGTTCGAACGACTCAAGGACCAGTTCGTGGGTGTGGCGGCCCACGAGTTGAAGACGCCGGTGGCCATCATGAAGGGCTATGCGCAGGCGCTCATGCGCACCGACCAGACAATGTCCGCGGACGTCACGCGTCGGCTTGCCGCCATCGACCGAGGTGCCGACCGGATCGAGCGCATCGTGGAGGATTTGCTCATGGTCTCCGAGCTCGGCGTCCGTCAGCTGGCAATGCGGGTGGAGCCCGTGGACCTGGCCGCCATCGTCGGTGAGGCTTTGACGACGGTGTCTCCAAGGGCGCCACGGCATTCGCTCAAGCTCCTGACCACCATGCCCGCCGTCGTCTCGGGCGACCGGGAACGCCTCCGCCAGACCATGATCCGGCTCCTGGACAACGCGGTGAAGTTCTCTCCCCAGGGTGGCGACGTGGAAATCGCCATCACCGTGGATGCGGGTGAGGCAGTGGTTTCGGTCAAGGACCATGGGGTCGGCATTGCCGAGGACAGGCAGGCCCGGATCTTCGACCGCTTCTATCGAGCCCACACCGACACCCCATACGACTGCGGCGGCATGGGCGTGGGCCTGTACCTGGCCAAGAAGGTCGTGACTCAGTTAGGAGGCAGAGTGGGTTTTGAGAGTGAGCCGGGACGAGGCTCTGCCTTCTGGTTCAGCCTGCCGGTTCAGGCGGAGACACAACGTGGGAAGGGCGCTGCTGGTCGTCGATGATGATCCCGACCTCAACGACCTGATGACCATGATCCTGGGGGAGGCCGGGTACCAGGTCGTCGCGGCGACGAACGGCCAGGAGGCGTTGGCGGCCGTGACCCGCAGCATGCCTGCGCTCATCCTGCTGGACATGAAGATGCCGGTGATGGGCGGCGCCGAGTTCACTCAAGCGTTCCGGGAGCGTTTTGATCATCTGGCGCCGATCGTGGTGGTCACCGCGGCCGATGACGCCCGGAGACGCGCCGAGGAGATAGGCGCCGAGGGGTGGCTCGGTAAGCCGTTCAACATCGGCGAGTTGTTGGCCAAGGTCCAAGGTTACCTGCGCTGAGCAGGCGCGTGGCCGGGGCGACCCGCGGGCCATTCCCAGCCTTGTGTCGCGTTGGTGTGGGCGCCCTGTTGGGTGTCAGCCGACGAGCAGGACGACATCAATGGAGACACTGGCGACTCTCGCGGTTTAGGGTGCGGACGCAGATCGAAGCTGCACGAAGGAGTCGCCTCATGCGGTCGTCGCGTCGCGTGGTGGGATGGTTTGTCATGCTGTTCCTGGGAGCCCTGTCCTGCCAGGGGGATCTCTCGTCGAAGAAGGAAACAACGTCGGGAGAATCCTCTGCCACTTCCCGCTCCCCGCCCTCCCGCCGCCGGACCCTGCGTGAGGTGGCGGCGGCCCAGGGGGGCCACGTCACGTCGGAGGACCGGCGCGGTGTCCCGCAGTTCATCTGGGCCGTGGGCACCCAATCTGCGCCGCGGGGTGCCACCCCTGGTGAAGCCGCCACGCACCACCTGCTGCGCTTTGCCCGCGCACACGGCCTGCGGGAACAGGACCTCAAGACGGCGGAGCTGGCTTTTGTCCGCACCGTGGGCAACCGCGGCGTGCTGGCGCGCTGGGAGCAGCGTCTGGCCGGCGTGGAGGTGTATCCCAGCCGCGTCACGGTGCTGATGCGCGCCAACCTGGACCTCGTGGCCATCTCCGGGAACCTGCGTGCCCTGCCCGCGGGGCCCAACGTCCCGGTGTTCCACATCGACGACAGCGAAGCGCTGGCACGGGCGCTGGCGACGCAGCTCCAGGTACCGCTGGCCGCGTCCGACGTGGTGGCGGAGGGTGCGGCCACGGGCAATGACCGTCGCTTCCGTCTCAAGGCGCGCACCAACGTGCAGCTCCCCGAGCCCGCGCGCGTCAAGCGCATCCTCTACGCCAACGACGAGGAGCTGGAGGCGGCCTACTTCATCGAGTTCTATGCCACGCGCGCGGAGAGCACGGACTCCCAGGCGTTCCGCTACATCCTCTCGGCCCGCGACGGGAGCGTGCTGGAGCGTCGCAACCTGACCGCGTCCGACGCGTTCACCTACCGCGTCTGGGCCGAGCCCGGGGATGACCTGCGCCCCATGGATGGCCCCACCGCGGACTTCACGCCGCATCCCAGCGGCAGCCCCGACGGGACGAGCGCGCCGCTGGTCCCCGCGACGCTGATCACGGTGGAAGGACTCAACGCCGGGCCCTTGGGCACGCCGGATCCCTGGCTGACCGCCAACGCGCAGGAGACCTCGGGCAACAACGTGGACGCGTATTCCGACGTCAACGCACCCGACGGCTACTCCAACGCCGACTTCCGCGCGACCGTCACGTCGGCGCGCATGTTTGACCGCAGCTATGACTTCAACGCGGAACCCGCCTCCAGCGAGACGCAGACCATGGCGGCGGTCACGGCGCTGTTCTACGTGACCAACTGGCTGCACGACTGGTGGTACGACTCAGGCTTTGACGAGGCGGCCGGAAATGCCCAGCGCGACAACTTCGGTCGTGGCGGCGCCGGCGGCGACCCGCTGCGCGCCGAGGCCCAGGACTCCTACCTCACGGGCAGCCGCGACAACGCCAACATGTCCACGCCCTCCGACGGGATGTCCCCACGCCTGCAGGTGTTCGTCTGGAGCGGGGGTTCCACGCATAGCCTCACGGTGAGCGGGTTCCCGGAGCTCGAGTCGGGCTTGGCGGATTTTGGCCCCGCGAACTTTGACCTGACGGGCGACCTGGTCCTGGTGGATGACGGCGTCGCGGACGTCACCGACGCCTGTTCTCCCCCGGTGAACAACCTGGCGGGTCGCATTGCCCTGGTGTTCCGGGGCGGGTGCAACTTCACCCTCAAGGCGCAGAACGTCCAGGCCGCGGGCGCGGTGGGCATGATCGTGGCGAACGTCCTGCCGGGCCCGGCTCCCGCGCTGGGCGGCACGGACCAGACCATCTCCATCCCGGTGCTTTCCTGCACGCAGAACGACGGCAACGCCCTGGTGGCCGCGCTGCAGCAGGGCGCTTTGACGGCACGCCTGTACCGCTTCACGGCGCCGGAGATCGACGGCGCGCTGGACAACACGTTGCTGGCGCACGAGTACGGTCACTTCCTGCACCACCGGCTCTCGGATTGCGGCGCACCGCAGTGCTTGAGCATCTCGGAGGGCTGGGGTGACTTCGTGGCGCTGCTGATGACGGTGCGGGAGGGAGACAACCTCGCCGGCGCCTACACGCAGTCGGCCTACGCCGGGCGGGCGGGGGCCAACGCGACCTACTTCGGAATCCGTCGCGTGCCCTACAGCACCCATCCCGCCGTGAACGCGTTGCGCTTCCGCCACATCTCCGACGCTGAGGCACTGCCTGGAGCGCATCCCGTCAACCAGCTCCTCGCGCCCAACTCGGAGATGCACAACAGCGGGGAGATCTGGGCCTCCATGATGTTCGACGCCTACGTGGCGTTGCTGCAGCAGGTGGGTCCCGGCGGGCCCACGTTCAACGAGGTTCGTCGACGAATGTCGGACTACGTGGTGGCGGGCATGCAGCTTGCCCCGCGCAACGCCACCTTCACCGAGGCCCGCGACGCGGTCCTGGCCGCCGCGGCCGCGGTCAGTGCCACCGACCTGCAGCTCATGGCGCAGGCGTTCGCGGGTCGTGGCGCGGGAACCTGCGCGGTGTCCCCGCCCCGGGACTCGGTGGACAACGCGGGCGTGGTGGAGGGGTACACCGTGGCGCCGCAGCTGGTGGTGCGCGCGGTGGAGCTGGTGGAGAACCTGCGCAGCTGCGACGACGACGGCGCGCTGGACGGCGACGAGCGGGGCGAGGTGGTGGTGGACATCTCCAACGTGGGACCGTCAGCGGCAAGCGGCGCCAGCCTCACGCTTGGCACCACCACCGCGGGCATCACCTTCCCGTCGGGCGAGCAGGTGCTCCTGGAGGAGCTGGCGCCCTACACGTCACGGCAGGTCCGCGTGGAGATTGCCGCGGATGCGTCCTTGACCGGCGTGCAGACCCTGGACCTGGCGCTGCAGCTGGATGCTCCCGGCGCGTGCACCAGCACGGTGAGCCAGGCGCTGCAGTGGCGCATCAACCACGACGAGACGGGCGGCGCCACCGACGACGACGTGGAGGCGGCGACGACGCCGTGGACCCGCACCGGCACCTCGGCGGAGGGCCTCTGGTCGCGCACGGAGGTGACCGCGCTGGATCACGCGTGGGTGGGATTGGACCAGCCGGGCGTGAGCGACACCGCGCTCGAGTCGCCGGCGCTGCAGGTCAGCACCACCGAGCCGTTCGTGGTGGCGTTCGATCACCGCTTCAGCTTCGAGGCCGACGAGAGCACGTTCTGGGACGGCGGCGTGCTGGAGATCTCCGTCGACGGAGGAGCGTGGACGGATGTCTCCATGTACGTGGACCCCGGCTACGTGGGCGCGCTGACCGACACCAGTAGCAACCCGTTGGCGCTGCGCAACGCGTTCTCCGGGAACAACACGTCGTGGCCGGCGCGTGACCGTCTCACCCTGGACTTCGGGACGGCGCTGGGCGGGCAGTCGGTGCGCATCCGCTTCCGCGTGGGCACCGACCTGGCTACCGGTGCCTACGGCTGGGAAATCGACAACCTGTCCTTCCAGGGCATCACCAACGCGCCGTTCCTTGCCGTGGTGGAGGACGCCGGCGCCTGTCCGGTCCCGCTCCTTGCCGACGCGGGTCCTGACGTCGTGGCGGAGCCCGGGGCGTTGGTGGTGCTGGATGGGTCGGGGAGTGTCAGCGCGGAGGGATTGCCGCTCACGTTCTCCTGGGTGCAGACCGCGGGGCCCCCGGTCAGCCTGGTGAACGCGGACCGCGCACAGGTGGCGCTGGTGGCGCCCGTCCTGGAGGAGGAATCGGTCCTGACCCTGGAGCTGACGGTCGACGACGGGACGGAGCAGGCCACCGACTCCGTGACGGTCACGGTGGCCGCGGTGTCTCCGCCGGTGCTCGTGGCGAGAGGTGGTGGCAACCAGACCGTGTTGGCGGGCGCGTGGGTGTTCCTGGACGGGTCCGACAGCACCACCACCGGTGCCACGCCGCTCTCCTTCAGTTGGACCCAGACGGGTGGGCCCGGCGTGACGCTCACCAACGCCTCGGGTGCGGTGGCCAGCTTCAGCGCGCCGTTCCCGGAGACCGACGCCACGTTGACCTTCCAGCTCGAGGTCTCCGACGGCGCGCACCGCGCCACCACGACGGTGGAGGTGGTGGTCCGGGGCTACGCGCTCAGCGCTTCCGCCGGGACGGATGGGGTTGCGGACGCGGGCGCGCTCATCACGCTGGACGGCTCGGGGAGCGCCAGCTCCACCAACCTGCCGCTGACGTTCACGTGGACCCAGACGGCCGGGCCGCCGGTGACCATCCGCAACGACGACGCGGCCGTGGCCACGGTGGTGGCTCCACGCGTGGCTGCCGCTACCACGCTGACCTTCCAGCTCACCGTTTCCGACGGACAACGCGAGACCGGCGACACGGCCGACGTCCTGGTGCGCGCCTACACGCTCACCGCGCGCGCCGGCGCGGATTCCTCCGTCGAGCCCGGCATGACGGTGACACTCGACGGCTCACCCAGCCGCAGCTCCACGGGCCTGCCGCTGACGTTCTCCTGGACGCAGACCGCGGGTCCCACGGTCGGCATCAGCGACAGCACGGCGGCGGTGGCGTCCTTCTCCGCGCCGTCGGTGGATGCTGACACCACGTTGAGCTTCCAGCTGACCGTCTCCGACGGCACCGACGACGCCACGGACACGGTGGACATCCTGGTGCGTGGCTCCACGTTGTCCGCCAGCGCCGGGACGGACCAGACGGTCAACGCGGATGCCACCGTGGTCCTCGACGGGTCGGCCAGCCAGGGCTCATCCGGCCGCGCGCTCACGTTCGCGTGGACCCAGACCAGCGGTCCCGACGTCACGCTGAGCAGCACCAACAGCGCGGTGACCCTCTTCACGGCGCCGGCCATGTCGCAGGAGACGCAGCTGGTCTTCCGCCTGCAGGTCAGCGACGGAATCCGCACCGCCACCGACGACGTGCAGGTGGTGGTGGCCGCGGCGGTGGTCCCCGTGGTCACCGCGGATGCTGGCAAGGACCAGGCCGCCAGGGCGGAGGAGAAGGTGGTGCTGGATGCTTCGCACAGCCGCAGCTCGGCCAACCTGCCGCTCATGTACACCTGGACCCAGACCGCGGGGCCGGCGGTGGGCCTGTCCGACCCGAGCGGCGTGGCCCCCAGCTTCACGGCTCCCGACGTGGACGCGGACACCACCCTCACCTTCCAGCTCTCCGTCAGCGACGGCACCACGTCCGGGACCGACGAGGTGAGCGTGACGGTGACGCCGCTCCCCGACGACGTCGACACCCAGGGGTGCACCTGCTCCACCACGGATGACGGCGGCTTCCGCGGCATGGTGGTGCTGCTGGGCGTGATGGTGATGCTGCGCCGCGCGCGTGCTCGTCGTCGGTAGACGCCCATCCTCCGCTTTCGTGGGCCTTTTGAAACGACGCCCTTGGCTCCCGCCAATGAGATTGGCAGGCAGCAGAAAAGGGTATGTCCTGCTCACCGCTGGGCCGGGTTGGTCGTGTCGCAGGACTGACCTTGGAACGGGGTGCACGGTCCTCGAGGCCAACGGGGCCCAACCCCAGTCAGTCCTGCGAGATGCGCCTCGCCGCCCTGAGATGAGCAGGACGTGACCGCTTCTGATGCCTGCCAATCTCATTGGCGGGAGCCAAGAGCGTCGACGACACCCGGCCGCCCGGTCTCCTGGCGCGGGGGAAACGCCGGTTGTTGCGCAAGAGCGCATCCCAACCCACACGTCGCGCGTGATACTGGAATCGTCCGTGCGCACCGTGATGGCCTGCCTGGGGCTGGTGGCCCTGACAAGTCGCTTGATCGCCTGCACCGTGGAGTGCGGCGGCGGCCAGGTGCGTCGTGGCACGGACTGCTACGCCACCTGCAATGGCGACGGGGATTGCCCCAGCCAGCAGGTCTGTGAGGACGGCCTGTGCCACGACGGAACCCGGCCCGGATCCTCGTCCTCGGGTGGTCGCGACAGCTCCTCCGGCGGTGCGGCCAGCTCTTCGGCATCCAACGCTTCCACCAGCTCCGCCACCGCCTCGTCGGGCAGCAGCGCGGCCACCTCGACCACGAGCAGCGCCGGCACCAGCTCCTCCTCCGCCGCCACGTCCAGCAGCTCCGCCAGCGCCACCTCCTCCAGCGCCACCGGCTCCTCGTCGACGGGCGCGACCACCACGGGCTCCTCGAGCAGCTCCTCCGCCAGCAGCTCTTCAGGCGCTCCCCTGACGCTGGTGGTCACCCCGGCGTATCCCGGCGCGGGCACGCAGTGGGGCGCCCACGTTGCCAACGACGGACCCACACCGTGGGAGGCCAGCGGCGCGGCCTGCGTGGTGGACCTGCCGGCACCCCACTCCGCCTGCATCCACGCCGGAATGATGCGCACCGCGGCGGTGGCGACGGAGAGCTGTGACGGGCTCACACTGCGCGACGAGCTGGGAGTGTTCCGCTGGGAATGCACGGTGGACCGGGGTGAGGCGGTGTTCCGCTCGACGGGATTCCAGCCCGGACGCGGGCTCAAGGACCTGGTCACCGGCGCGGGGTTCCTCCCCAACCGCGTGCTGCTCGAGGGCGCGCGGGAAGCGGAGAGCGAGCCCGCGCAGTGGTGGAGCAACGCGGTGGTGGACCTGGGACCCAGCGCCGACGCGCCGGAGACCCTGGCCGACCCCGACACGATCTTCGTCGTCAGCGTGCCGCGCGAGACCCCGGTGCTCCACGTGCGCGGCAGCGGGAGCGCGGTGGTGGTGCTGCCGGTGGCCTCCCTGCGCGTGGCGGACGGTGCGCCGGAGTGTCCCACCACCACGCCCGGCGCCACGCCCCTCCCCTGCGCGGTGACGACGGACGGGGTGGCCTTCTCCTGGGTGGAGGGAGACATCAGCGGGGGGCTGCTCGGCAATGCCGTTCGTCTCATGGACACTGCGTTCAGCCGCGTGCACGCCAGCGTGTTGCACGACGGGGGACGCAACGGACTGCAGCTCGCCGGGGAGAGCTGGGGCAACCTCGTGGACCAGGTGGCGGTCCTCCGCAACGGCGACGACGGCGTGGATGCCGACGTACCCGCTTCCTTCAACACCTTCGAGGAGATCCTGGCGGCCGAGAACACCTCCTCCGGCCTGGACCTCGAGGACGCGGGGGCCAACGTGCTGCGAGGGATCACCGCGGTGCACAACGGCGCGCAGGGCGTCTGGCTCCGCTCGACCAGCCACGGCAATGTGGTGGCGGACCTGGTGGTTGCCAACAACGCCGCCACCGGCATCCAGGTGAGCGGCAATGACACGGTGGTGACGGGTGTCCTCCTGGTGAACAACGGGAGCAACGCCATGCTGCTGGGCGGGAGCCACAACGTCGTCGTGGGCTTCACCGCGGGGCTCAACCTCTACACCGTCAAGGCCACCGGTCCCGACAACGTGCTGCTGCACGGTCTCATCGTGCAGAACTCCTCCAACCTGGTCCTGGAGTCGGGCGGCAACACCGTGGCGCAGCTGGCCTCGTCCGACGCCACGCACGCCGCCAGTGTGCAGGACGCGCCGGGCAACCGCTTCACCGGCCTGCTGCTGGTGAACATCCCGTGCGACGTGACCGGGACCGCCAGCAACCCCGGCCTGGTGGATCCCACCTGCACCCTCTCGGGCACCGACGGCTCCCGCGACTATCCCCCCGGCGTGCTCAGCGACGCGGAGCTGGTGACGCCGGTGAGCGCGCTGGCCAGCCTGGTGGGGCCGCTGGGCGCGGATGAGCCCGCCAATCCCTCCGACGTGGCCGGAACCGCCTCCGCTCCCACCGACGTGGACTGGGTCCGCTTTGCCAACCGGTGGCGGGCCTGGGGCGCCGAGACCTCCCGCGGGCTGTGGAGCTCCGGCCCTGGCGTCATCCGGGACTGGCGCATCCGCGCCGGGGCCAACACCATCTTCAACCGCAGCGGCAACGGGCGCGTCGACAACGGTCCCTTCCTCCCCGGCCAGAGCTGTCCCCCGGCGGTCCACGGCGCGCAGGTGCTGACCGACCTGGACACGCCGCCGCGCCGCTTCCTGGCCAACGCCGCCGAGTTGCTCTCCGACGGGCAGGGCAATGACAACGGCCTGTGCGAGAGCAACGAGGCCTGCCTCTACCGTCCACACTTCGGGGCCTACGTCGGTGAAGGGACCCTGGCGCAGTGCACCTTCCAGGACGGCTTGGCCCCCGGCGAGATGGTGGGCGTGACCATGTGGGGTTTCCTGCAGCCCGGCGCGTCCGACGGCCCGTGACCGCGGGGGCGCGCCCCGCCCGCACTCCTCCGCCGCCGTGAGAGGTCTTCGCGAAAGATCGCAGGCCGCGCTTCCGCGCAAGCATTGCCAGCTTGCGTCGGGCTTGCCCGGCGGTATCACCCTCGGGCGAGCCATGGGGGGGCCCCTTGGAAACAGAAGAGCTGGGGCCACCGAGGCTGGTCTTGGGCGCGCGCCGATGGAGCGCCTGGTTGCCGTGGTGCAACAGCTCTCGCTGGCGCGGACCCTGGACCGGATCGTGGACATCGTCCGTGTGGCGGCGCGCGACCTCACCGGCGCCGACGGCGCCACGTTTGTGCTGCGGGAGCACGGCCCGGAAGGGGACGTCTGCTTCTACGTGGACGAGGACGCCATCGGCCCGCTGTGGAAGGGGCGCCGCTTTCCCGCCGCCAGTTGCATCAGCGGCTGGGCCATGCACCACCGGAACGCCGTGATCATCGAGGACGTGTTCGCGGATGAGCGCATCCCCGCGTCCGCGTACTCGCCCACGTTCGTCAAGAGCCTGGTGATGGTGCCCATCCGTCGCGCCGCGCCCATTGGAGCGATTGGGACGTACTGGGCGCGTCAGCGGCGGGCGACCCTCGAGGAGGCCGCGCTTCTCCAGGCCCTGGCCGACTGCACCTCGGTGGCAATGGAGAACGTGGAGGTCTACACCGAGCTGGAGCAGCGGATTGCGCAGCGCACGGCGGAGCTTGCCGCCGCACAGGCGGAGCTGGAGAAGCGGAACGCCGCGCTGGTGGCGCTGGGGCGGCGCAAGGAGGAGCTCTCCAGCCTGGTGGTCCACGACATCAAGGGGCCCGCCGGCGGCCTCATGCTCAGGTCCCAGGTGTTCTTGCGCCGGCAGGACATCCCCGAGCACGAGCGGCGCGCCTGGGCGGGGGTGTACGCCCTCTCGGAGGCCATTGCGCGCATGGCCCTGAACCTGCTCGACATCTCCCGCAGCGAGGACGGCGCCTTCAAGGTCATGGTGGAGGACGTGCCGCTGGCTGCACTGCTCGAGGAGGTGTCCCAGGTCAACCAGCTGGCCGCGGAGGCGCGCGGTCAGTCCCTGGTCGTCGCCATTCCCAAGCACCCCATCACGTTGCGCGTGGATCGTGAGATCATCCGGCGCGTGCTGCAGAACATCCTCGAGAACGCGCTCGCCCATAACGCTGCCCTCGGGACCGTGAGCCTCCAGGCGCGTCCCGACGGGGACGGAGCCGTCGTCATCGAGATTGCCGACGAGGGACCGGGGGTGCCTCCGGAACAGCGGGACCGGATCTTCGACAAGTATGTCCAGCTGGATGGTCGCGGGCTGGTCTGTCCCGGTCGCGGTCTGGGGTTGGCGTTCTGCCGTCTGGCGGTGGAAGCGCACGGCGGGCGCATCTGGGTCGAGGACAACACGCCGCGGGGAAGCCGCTTCTGCGTGCGCCTGCCGTTGGAGGCATGCCTGCCCAGGCCGGTGCCGCCCGCGGCCTGAAGGACCGGAGCCCGTCCCAGCGGCGGGGATGCGCGAGGCGTCGTGGGGCCGTTGGCCGGCTGAGCGGCAAACGTGGCCCTGCTGCCCCTTCCCGTCGGGGCGCACCCTTGTGGCGTGGTCCTGGCTGCCTCCGTTACCTCGAACGGTGGAGGCGCGGGGAATGCGGTGGCCGTTGGCGTTGACGTTTGCCCTGGCCGCGATGGCGGTCCCTCCCCGGGCGTCCGTCCCTGTCGAGCTCGAAGTGTTCACGCGCCAGGGATGTCCGCGCTGTGAGGACGCGCGGGCCTTCCTGGAAGCGTTGCAGCGTGAGCGCCCGGACGTCCGCGTGGTCTACCGCCACGTGGACCAGGATCCCGCGGCCCGCGACCGTCTCGCGACCCTGTCGCGTGAGGCCGGCATCACGGTTCCGTCCGTGCCCGCGTTCCACGTCGAGGGGCGGTTGCTGGTGGGCTTTGCCGGCGAGGCCATCAGCGGCCCGCGCATCCTCGCGCTGCTCGAGGGCGCCGCGCCACCCGGTATCCGGGAAGAAGGCCTCTGCCGCGTGGACGAGCCCGCTCCGTGTGCGCCACCTCCCGTTCCCGACGAGATCGACGCGGGGAGGTGGGGCTCGCTCCGCGCTTCGCGCCTGGGGCTTCCGCTGTTCACGCTGGTGGTGGGCCTGCTGGACGGCTTCAACCCGTGCGCCATGTGGGTGCTGTTGTTCCTGCTCTCCATGCTCGTGAACCTGCACGACCGACGGAAGATGGCGCTGGTGGCCGGTGTGTTCGTCCTGGTCAGCGGTGCGGCGTACCTGGCCTTCATGGCGGCGTGGCTCAACGTGTTCCTGCTCATGGGGTGGTCGCGCGCGGTCCAGGTGGTGCTTGCCGTGGTGGCGGGCCTGGTCGGGGCGCTGAACGTGAAGGACTGCTTCGCGTGGGGGCGCGGAATCTCCGCCAGCATCCCGGAGCGGGCCAAGCCCACCATCTACGCGCGCACGCGCGCCATCCTGCAGGCGGAGAACCTGCCCGCCGCCCTCGTCGCCGTTGCCGGCCTCGCGGTGCTGGTGAACATGGTGGAGCTGCTCTGCACCGCGGGCCTCCCCGCCATCTACACCAGCATCCTCGCCTCGCATGGGCTGCCGCGCTGGCAGTACGTGGGCTACCTGCTGCTCTACATCTTCGCGTACATGGTGGATGACGCCGTCATGGTGGGAATTGCCGTCGTCACGCTGAGCCGCGCCAGGCTGCAGGAGCGGCACGGTCGGATCCTCAAACTGATCAGCGGCACCGTGATGCTGCTGCTGGCGGGGCTGCTGATGTTCCGGCCCGGATGGTTGCGCTGAGTTGCGAGCCAGCAACACGCGTGGCCATCCCGCTCCGCCTTCCGTCGCCACCACCTGGCGCACGACCCTCGAGGATGGCCCGGCCGTCCCGGACATCCACTGGCGCTCTGGCGCACGTCCAGGCGCGTGTCGGCATCCAGCGGCGGATCCGCCAGCGCAACCCGTGATCGGAAAATGTCGCGGAATCCCGGCATTGCTGAGCCCTGGAGCACCGAGCAGTTGAACACGCCGGAAGCGACCCACCGGCAGACGCGGACGCATTCGCCTCGGCCGCGCGGAGCCATCTCGTCGCGAGGCGTGGGCTGCTCGAGGTGAGAGCGGTCGCTATGCTGTTGGAAGGATCGGTTCCCGGGAGGCCGCGCGTGGCGACGAACCGCTCCACGGACCTGGAGGTGCTCGAGCAGTTGCGCGAGCGGGAGCGCGAGCTCGACGCCGCCCTGCAGCAGGCGCGGCACGAGGGCGAAGCGCTGCTCACCAACGCCCGTGCCGAGGCCACCCGCATTCGCCAGGCCGCCCGCGGCGAGCTGTCGGAGGAACTGGCGCGGGTGAGCGCGGATCACCAGCGGCGCACGGAGGAGCTTTTCGCGCAGCGGCGCCAGGAGGTGGCGCGCCGGCTCGAGGCCCTGCGTCAGGCAGCGCACGCCAACCGTGAACGAGCCATCGCGCTCGTCGTCCACGAGGTGCTGGGAGAGAGGCCGTGATCGTGCGTATGGCCCGCGTGCTGGTCATGGGACCGCGACGGCTTCTCCCCGACGTCCTGCACCTGCTGCAGACCCTGGGGACGCTGCAGCTCCGTCCGTTGCCGGCTGACCGGCCCGACGGGGGAACGGCGGGAACGCCCCGCGGGGATGCTGCGACCCAGGCGGAGCTGCAGAGAACGATCGGGATGATCGAGGACACGCTTGGCCGGCTGCCCCGGCCAGGCCATCCGCCGCAGAGCGTGATGGCGCCGGAGGCCCCGCTTCAACTCGAGGAGCTGCAGGCCACCATCCGCGCCCTGGAGGAGAGGCGTGCCGCGCTGGAGGAGGAGCGTGCGCTGCTGGCCCGCTACGAGCGGCTCCTCGTCGCCATTGCGCCGTTGCTGCACGAGCTGGAGGGCGCCCGCCACCTGGACGCGGTGGGTGTCCTCGTCCGTCGCCAGCAGGACACGGCGGCCCTCCTTGGCAGGGAGCTGACGCGCATCACTGGCGGCGCCCACGCGCTTGTGCTCCGCGAGATCGACGAGGAGCACCTGGCTGGCCTGGTCACCCTGCCGCGGGAGCTCACGCCCCAACTCACCCGCCTGCTGTTCGAGCGCGGCATCGGCGAGGTGAAGCTGCCGGAGCGCTATGCCGGCCAGCCCTTGGCCCAGGGGGTCAAGACGCTGCTCGCCCGTCGTCGCGAGCTGGCCGACGAGATCGAACGTTGCCGCAAGCAGTGGGTCAGTCTGGGCGAGCGGTGGCATGGGCCCCTGACCGCGGCGCTGCGCGAGGCGAGGAACCGCCTTGCCTGGCTCCGCGCAGCCGGCCTGTGCGCGCAAACCCGGCACGCCTTCGTGGTTGCCGGGTGGGTGCCCGTCGACGACGTCGCCGCGCTCCACCAGGCGCTCACCCGCGCGCACCACGGAACCATCACGCTGCTGGCGCTTCCCGTGACGCCCGCGGAATACGATGCCGTGCCGGTGGTGCTGAAAAACCCGTCGTGGCTGCGTCCCTTCGAGGTGCTCCTGGCGCTGCAACCGCTCCCCCGCTACGGCTCTTTGGATCCCACGCCGCTCCTCGCCGTCTTCTTTCCACTCTGCTTCGGGCTCATCCTGGCCGACGTGGGGATGGGATTGACGCTCCTGCTCCTGGCGCTCGTCGGGTGGAAGCGGCACTGGGGCGGCGCCGTCGGACGCGATGTCGCGGCGGTGGCCTTGGCCTGCGCGGTGAGCGCCACGGGGTTCGGATTCCTCTTCGGCGAGCTGTTCGGCGACCTCGGCCGTTTCGTCGGGATGGAGCCCATCCTGTACAACCGGCGGCAGGCCATCATCCCCTTGCTGGGCCTGGTCCTCGTCTTCGGTGGGAGCCAACTCGGCCTGGGCCTCTCCCTGGGCGTCGTGACGGCGTGGCGGGCCGGAGAGCGTGGGACCGCGGGCGCGCGCCTGCTCATGCTGGCCGTGCTTGGTGCCGTGGCGAGTGCGGCGGCCGCGCATCGCGGTCTCCTCCCCCGGGAACTGGAGCGTGGTGCCCTGCTCGCCCTCGGTCCGCTGGTGGCGCTGGCGGTGCTGACGGAAGGGTGGCTCGCCCCGCTGGAGATGCTGCGGACGCTCGGCAACGTGCTCTCCTACTCGCGCCTGATGGCCGTGGGCCTCGCGTCGCTCCTGCTCGCCGAGGTGGCCAACCAGCTCGCGGTGGCCGTCCGCCCGGCGGTGTTGGGGGTGGGCCTGGCGGTGCTCCTGCACATCACGAACTTCACGCTGGGACTGCTCAGCCCGATCATCCAGGCGCTGCGCCTGCAGTACGTCGAGTTCTTCGACAAGTTCTTCGTCCCCGGCGGAAAGCCCTACACCCCGCTCTCGTTGGCGTCGTGAACCGACCGAGGAGACCAGGATGGATGACAAGTCACTCATCGCGCTGGCGGCCGGACTGGCCGTCGGGCTGCCCGCCTTGGCGACGGGGTGGGCACAGTCGCGCATCGGGTCGGCGGGCGCGGCAACCCTGGCGGAGAAGCCGGAGCTGAAAGGCAGCATGATCGTCATGCTCGCCATCCCGGAGACCATGGTCATCCTGGGTTTCGTCGTTGCCGTGCTGATCCTGGTTCGCTGATGGGGTTGCGGGAGCTGGTCCAGGCGCTGGAGCAGGACGTGGCCCGCCAGGTTCACGCGGCGCGGGAAGAGTCCGCGCGCAACGCACAGCAGCTTGTTGCGGACACCCGGCGCGAGGTGGCCGAGGAACGCGCGCGGGCCCTGGCGCAAGCGGTGGAGCGCCTGGCGGAGGCCGAGCGGCGCGCCCTGGCGGAGCTGGGCCGGGAAGCGCGGCGGGAGGAGCTCGTCGAGATGCGCCGCCTGCTCGACGAGCTTCGCGCTGAGCTCACCACCCGCCTGGCCGCTGCGCGCGACGCCACGCTGGCCAACCGCCTCCTCGACGAGGTGGCAGGTGAGGTGGGGGAAGGGCCGGTGGAGGTGCAGGTGGACGCTTCGCTCGTCGAGGCGGTGCGCCAACATCTCGCGGCCCGCCACCCGGACCTGGCGCGGCGCGCACGCGTGTCGCCCGCCCGCGTGGGCGGCGGCGTCATGGTGTCCAGCGGCCAGCAGTCCTGGGACAACACGCTGCCTTCTCGTCTCGAGCGCGCCTGGATGGCCCTTGAGCCGGAGCTGGCACGCACCCTGTTCGGGCGAGCAGATGCCGGGGATTGAATACGTCGTCTCCCGCGTGCGGGGCTGGCGCGGCCACCTCCTGGGCCCGCGTGGTGTCATGGACCTCGTGGCGCAGCCCGACCTGGCGGCGCGCCTCGAGCTGCTCCGTGCCTCGGGCTACGGCGACGCCCTCGTCGGGGCCGCCACGGTCCGGGAGGTGGGCCGGGCGCTCTTCCGCGTGCACGCCCATGACGTGTTGCGCACCCATCGCCTCCTCGAGGGACGACGGCAGCGTGTGTTTGGCGCGCTCATGGCGTTCCGCGACGTGTGGAACCTGAAGACGATCCTGCGCGCCGTCGGGCGCGGCCAGCCCGCCGCCGGGTTTCACCTGCTGCTGGTTCCCACGCCGGAGCTCGACGTGGCGGCGCTCCACGAGCTGGCTCGCCAGGGCGAGGTGAAGGCGGTGTTGGACCTCCTGACGACGTGGCACAGCCCGTATGCCGCGCCACTTCGGGACGCGTTTCCCGCCTACCGCCACTCCGGCGCCACGCTGCCCCTCGAGCTGGCGCTGGACCGCTTCTGCTTCGCGCGCGCCGTCGCGGAGACCCTACGCGCTGGCGAGGATGGCGCGATCCTGCTGTCGTTCGTCCGGCTGCAGGTGGACCTCGTCAACGCCGTGACCCTCCTGCAGCTCGACGAGGAAGCCGCGGCGCGGGAGGCCTTCCTCCCCGACGGGCTCACGCTGGACGCGCGGCGGTTCCAGCGGCTGGCGGCCATGCCCGCGCAGGAGCGTGGCCATGCGCTCGCACGCGACCCGAACCTTCGCCTGGGGCCCGCCCTCGTCGACGGCCGCGTGGATCCGGTCCGCCTGGGTCGGTACGTCCAGGCCCGGCTGCGCGCGTTCTTGCGCCGCGCGGCGCGCCTCCATCCGCTTTCCCTGGCGGTGCCGTTGCACTTCCTTCTCGAGCGGGAAGAAGAGGTGCGGCGCATCCGTCTGGTCCTCGAGGGGACCGAGCTGGGCCTGCCAGCGGAGGAGTTGGCGGAGTTGGCGACGAGGGAGGAGTAGATGACGGCAGGCACGCTCATGGTCGTGACCCGACCCGGCGACGGCCTGGGGTTCCGTCTTGCCGGAGTGGGTGTGGAGGAGGTGACGGAAGGCGCGGAGGCGGAACGGCTGGCGCCGCTGTTTCGCCGGGAGGACGTGGGCGTGATCGCCATCGACGAGCGCGTCCTGGGCCGCGTCCCCGAGGTCCTGCTCGCGCAGGTGGAGCGCCGCGGGCGCCCCGTGCTCTTCCCCTTCACGTTGCCGCACCGACTTGCGGAGCCGGGGCGGGCCGAGAGCTACGTCGGCGCGCTCGTCCGTCGGGCCATTGGCTATCACGTGAGGTTGTCGCGATGAGCGCAGGCTCCATCATCCGGGTCTCCGGACCCACCGTGACGGCGCGCGGCCTGGTGGGCGCGGCCTTGGGCGACCTGGTCAGGGTGGGCGCGGCGGCGCTCCTGGGCGAGGTGATTCGGCTCCAGGGAGACCTGGCCACGCTCCAGGTCTACGAGGACACCACGGGTCTCTCCCTCGGCGAGCCGGTGGTGGGAACCGGGATGCCCCTCACGGTCGAGCTTGGCCCCGGGCTGCTGGGACAGGTGTTCGACGGCGTGCAGCGGCCGCTGCCGGCGCTGGCTGCGGGCACGGGGGACTTCATCGGCCGTGGCGGCAGCATCCCCGCGCTCGACCGGCAACGACGCTGGCGGTTCCATGCCGCGGTGAAACCGGGTGACCGCGTCGAGGCCGGTGCGGTGGTGGGTGAGGTGGCGGAGACTGCAAGCCTGGTGCACCGCGTCCTGGTTCCGCCGGGGATGGGCGGTACGGTGCGCGAGGTGCGGGAGGGCGAGCTCACCGTCACGGACCCGGCGGTGGTGCTCGACGACGGGCAACCCATCACCTTGCTCCAACGCTGGCCCGCCAAGCGTGCGCGTCCGTTCCGCCGCAGGCTCCCGGCCACCGTCCCCCTCCTCACCGGGCAGCGCGTCCTCGATTGCCTGTTCCCCGTCGCCGTCGGGGGGACGGCCGTGCTGCCCGGCGGTTTCGGGACGGGCAAGACCGTGCTTGAGCAGACGCTGGCCAAGTTCACTGCCGCGGACATCGTCATCTTCGTGGGCTGTGGGGAGCGCGGCAACGAGCTGACGGAGCTGCTCGCGGAGCTCCCCACCCTGCAGGATCCCCGCACCGGCGCGCCGCTGGCGGAGCGGATGGTGTTCGTCGTCAACACCTCCAACATGCCGGTGGCTGCGCGAGAGGCGTCCATCTACACCGGCATCACCATCGCCGAGTACTTCCGCGACATGGGCTACCAGGCGGCATTGCTCGCCGACAGCACCTCGCGCTGGGCCGAGGCGTTGCGTGAGATCTCGTCGCGGCTGGAGGAGATGCCCGGCGAGGAGGGCTACCCCACCTACCTGGCCGCGCGCCTGGCCCGGTTCTACGAGCGCGCGGGCCGCGTGGTTCCCCTCTCCGGCGACGGTGCAGGCGCCGTGACCCTGGTGGGCGCGGTGTCTCCGCCGGGGGGCGATTTCTCGGAGCCGGTGACACAGGCCTCGCTGCGCATTGCGGGGGCGCTCTGGGCGCTCAGCGTGGAGCTGGCCCAGCAACGGCACTTCCCCGCCGTCGACTGGGGGCAGAGCTTCTCCTTGTACGTCGAGTCGCTGGAGCCCTGGATGCGTGAGCAGCTCGGGTCGGAATGGCTGGCCTTGCGTGACGAGGCCCTCCGGCTGCTGCAGGCCGAGCGTCAGCTCGCGGAGCTGGTGCAGCTGGTGGGGACCGAGGGCATCCCCGACGAGGAGCGGTTGGTGCTGGAAGCCGCGCGACTGTTGCGGGAGGGCGTGTTGCGCCAGAGCGCGCTCAGCGAGCGGGATGCCTCCTGCCCGCCGGCAAAGACGCTGTGGATGCTGCGCCTGCTCATCCACTTCCGTCGCACGGCGGAGCGACATCTCAAGGCAGGCGTGCCGCTGGCGCGGATCGTTGGAGGGCCGGTGGGGGAGCGCCTGCTTCGTCTGGCCGAGGTTCCCCCCGACGAGATCGAGCAGGTGGGAGCGGGACTGCTGCAGCAGATGGAACACGAGCCGGGAGGTGGACCGTGAGGGACCTGGTCACGCGTCGCTCCCGCGCCGTCGGCGGCGTGGCGGGGCCGCTCCTCTTCGTGCAGGCGCCGCCGCGGGTTCGCCTCGGTGAGATGGTGCTCATCCGCATGCCGGACGGGGAGCGCCGCGGCCAGGTGATCGAGCTCTCGGAGCAACATGCCGTGATCCAGGTCCTGGAGGAGACGCTGGGGCTCCGCCCGGATGACGCCGAGGTGACGTTCACCGGCGAGGTGGCCACGTTGGCGGTGGGGCGGGGAATGCTGGGCCGTGTGCTCGACGGAATGGGGCGGCCCAGCGACGGATTGCCGCCACCGGTCCCCGAGGCCGTGCTCCCCCTCGGCGGCGTGCCGATCAACCCGGTGCGGCGTGCCCGGCCCGCCGAGCTCATCGAGACCGGCATCTCGGCCATCGACGGGCTGGCCACGCTGGTGCGCGGTCAGAAGCTCCCCATCTTCTCGGGTGCCGGGCTGCCCGCGCCGCGACTGGCGGCCCAGGTTGTGCGCCAGGCGCGCGTGGCGGGCGGCGAGCCCTTTGCCGTGGTGTTCTGCGGCATGGGTATTCCCGCCCGCGAGGCGGACTTCTACCTGGCGAGCTTCCAGGACGTGGCCGAGCGCACGGCGGTGATCCTCAACCGCGCCTCGGACCCGACCATCGAGCGCCTGCTGGCCCCGCGGTGCGCGCTCAGCCTGGCGGAGTTCCTCGCCTTCAACCATGGGATTCACGTGCTGGTGATCCTCACCGACATGACCAGCTACTGCGAAGCGCTGCGTGAGGTGGCGCTGGCTCGCGAGGAGATCCCCGCGCGTCGTGGCTATCCCGGCGACATGTACACGGACCTGGCGAGCATCTACGAGCGCGCCGGGCTGATCCAAGGACGCGCCGGCTCGGTGACCCAGCTCCCCATTGTCACCATGCCCGACGACGACATCACCCACCCCGTGCCCGACCTGACCGGCTACGTGACCGAGGGGCAGCTCGTCCTCTCGCGTGAGCTTCACCGTCGGGGCGTGTTTCCGCCCATTGACGTGCTCCCGTCGTTGTCGCGGCTCATGAACGGGGGGATTGGCCCGGGGCGCACCCGCGAGGATCACCGGGCGCTTGCCGACCAGCTCTACGCCTTCTACGCGCGTGGCCGGGAGGTGCGGCGGATGGAGGCCATTGTGGGAGCGGAGGGCCTGACGACGGAACAGCGGGGCCTCCTGGCCTTTGCCGAGAGGTTCGAGCAGGGTTTCATCCACCAGGGCGCGCAGCGACGCACCATCGGCGAGACGCTGGAGACGGGCTGGCAGATGCTCGCGGGGTTTGCACCCGCGGCGCTCAACCGCATCCCGGAGTCACTGATCGCGCGCTATCGCCCCCAGGGAGCGCTTCATGGAGAGATTGCCGGCGACACGCATGGCGCTGCTGGCGGGCAGGGCGACCCGGCGCGTGGCTGAACGTGGTGCGGAGCTGCTGCGCGCCAAGCGGGAAGCGCTGGCCGTCGAGCTGCTGGCGGCGGTGCGAGGGGTGGTGGCGGAGCGCGTGCGCC
This sequence comes from Myxococcota bacterium, assembly GCA_040752415.1. Taxonomy (GTDB): domain Bacteria; phylum Myxococcota; class JACRCW01; order JACRCW01; family JACRCW01; genus JBFMGU01. The sequence goes on along the minus strand of JBFMGU010000063.1, from coordinate 1,599 downwards.
TCGACGAGCGGCTGCGCGAGGCGGTCAAGGCGCTGGCACTGGCCCGGGCCCTCGACGGGGAGGTGGTGCTGGAATCGCTGGCGCTGGCCGGCGCGCGCCAGGTGCCGGTGGAGGTGGATACCCGCCGGGTGTGGGGGATCCCGGTGCCGACGGTGCGCGCGCCCCGCCTCGTCCGCTCGCCCGACGCCCGCGGCGCCTCGCCATGGGAGCTGACGCTGGCCGCGGGCCAGGCGGCCCTGCTCCACGAGGAGGTGCTGGAGCTCATGCTTGGCATCTGTTCCGACGAAGCCCGGCTCAAACGCGTGGGTGAGGCCATCCACAACACCTCGCGGCGCATCAACGCGCTGGAGCATCTCGTGCTTCCGGCGCTCGCGCGGGAGCTCGCGCGGGTGGAGAACGCACTGGACGAGCGGGCCCGGGAGGACTTCGCACGGCTGAAGCGCTTCAAGGCTGGCCGGGCGGGCACCCGGGACGCTGGCGTGCATCAGCACGAGCGGTTCAAGCAGTTTCGGTAGCGCTGCTCGACGCCGCTGGGCTTGTGCGACCCGACACGCGTCAGGAATCGCCGCGACCACCCGCGGATGCGCGTGAAGGCGATGGGTCTCCCGCGCATTCTCTTCCGGCGGGAAATCGTCAACACTGGGCGCGGTTCCAACACGGGGCGAGCGCATGAGATCGGACGTTTTCCTGCAGAATGACTCTGGCGCGTGGAGTCTGGTGCCGCGGTCGGCCGCCTCGCGGGTGATCGAGGATGGCCGGCAGAATGACGAAGCGTTGGCCCGCGCGCGCGACGCACTGTTGCTTGGGCTGGTGGGGGATGACTCCTTCGTGGTCCGCGTTGTTGTCGACGAGCCGCTGACGGAGCCGGAGCAGCGCGAGTGGATCACGCACGTGCAGGGCGCATTGAACCTCCCCTACGGGAAGCTGGTGGTCCTCTCCGGGTTTGACCCGGACGTGCTGCAGGGTTGGCTCGACGGCGAGTCGGAAGGCACGGCGCACGGCGTGGAGGTGCCGGCGGGCGAGTATCTCGTCGACGTGTACACGTACCTGCACACCATGAACGGCCGCGTGCTGCGCGACACGGCGTGGCAGGAGAAGCTGGGCGCCTGGTTCCGACGTGACCACCCCAACGCGCCAATGCCCTCCTGGGTGGCCTATGAAATGACGCGGGACGCGTCGGAGGACCCCGATCACGAGGCGCTATGGCGTGACCTGAAGGGCTCCGTTTCCAAGGGCGCGTTGAAGATTTCCCTTGAGCCACTGGATTGGGTGGGTGCGGTGGTGCACCTCACGCGGCGTGCCCCTGGTGTGCCCCTGCCCGAGGTCCCCGACGGTGGCTGGTTTGGTCACGAGGACGGCTTGCGTCGGCCGGAACGCTGTCCGCTGGGGATTCCTGCCAACGCGAAGAACGACGAAGTCCGGTCCGCGCTGTCCGAGCTCCTGCCCGCCCGGCCCAAGGCACCACGCGCGGTCTAAGTAGCTGGCCAGAAGTTCCTTCACATCTGGAAGACTCCGGTTGAGCCCGAACAGCTCCGGCCAAAGCGGTATTTCAGACCGCACTCCCAAGGTGCCGGCCGCGCCCATCCCATTGGGCGGAGA
>JBFMGU010000062.1:0-45371 GCA_040752415.1 Myxococcota bacterium | reverse complement strand
GGGAAGGGGGGCAATCGGTCAACGGTTGACCTCTTTTCCGACGACAAATCGCGTTGGCCTCAAACGAGTGCCCCCCTTCCCCGGCTCGGTGACGACGGAAAATCGGGACTGGGGAAGGGGGGCGAGCGTGCAGAACGGCATGAACGTGGGGGGTTAGGTGTTCGAGGGCATCGGACCGAATTGGCCAACTTGTTCTGACGCAGCCCCTTGGGTGTTCGTCGCCCTCGCCGCCTGGTCACACCATTCTCCCGCGTCCTACAACGGTCTTCTCGGCGGCACCGCGGCATTGGCCACCAACAACCCCGCCACCAGCGAGATGGCCACCAGCACCATGGTGAACGCAGCGTCCACGGCGGGGACCACCTGCTTCTCCAGCATGGAGAACACGCTGCGGAACCCCACGCTGCCCGGCACCAGCAGCAGGATCGCCGGGACCAGGGTGACGGTGGCGGGACGGTTGAGCGCGCGTGCGTACAGGTTGCTCGCCGCGGCGACGAGGAACGCACCCACGAACGCCCCCAGCTCCGCGCCCAACGCCACCGAGCCCACGCGCGTGCCCGCGAACGCCAACGCCCCGGTACCGACGATCCACGGCGTGTCCCGCAGCGGCGCCTTCACCTGCACCATGAATCCCACGCTGGCGCCCACCACCGCGGCCGCCAGCAACCCCAGCGGCCAGGTGCCGCTCTCCGTCGTCACCTCGACGCCGGGCAGCAGCATGCCCACCCGCGCGCCCAGCGCCACGCCCACGCCCAGGCCCAGCAGGTGCACCACCGCGCCGGCCAGTCGCGCCGTGCCGGAGATGAGATGTCGAGATGCCAGCTCCGTCATGGCCGTGGTCACGCCGAGGCCGGGCAACAGCGAAATCACCCCCGCCAACGTCACCAGGTACGCCGACACGCCGCCCACCTGGTGCGCCAGCAGCGTGGCGCCCGCGGAGGTCACCAGCGCCGCCAGCGGCTCCAGGATGCGACGCAACGACGCCACCGCCACGCCCAGCGTCACCATCACCCCCACCACGATGCCCAGCCCCAACGCGCCGGAAATCTCCACGGGAGTCCCGCCCAGGAACACCGCGGAGGCCGCCGAGGCCAGCCCGTAGCTCAGCACCGTCACCAACGCGCCGTAACGCGACTGGAACTGGAGGATGCGCGCCACCCGCGCCCGCGCTGTCGTCACGTCCAGGCGACCGTCGATGAGCTCGCTGGTGACGTCGTGCAGCAGCGCCAGCTTCTCCAGGTCCATCTCGCCCGGCTCCACCCGCACCAGGCTCGTGCGCTGCGCGGCCACCGGACCAAAGGACGCCAGGATCGACGTGGGCGTGGCAAAGAACCGCCCGTCCAATCCCAGCCGCGCGGACACCAGGCCCAGCGCCTCCTCGAGCCGGTGCGCGGGCGCGCCGTGACGGTGCAGCGCCTCTCCCAGCGCCAGCACCAGCTCCACGCGCGCGTCGTTGTCCCCGACGTCAGCGGGCCCTGGATTCATGGCTTCACGGCGTGCGGAAGACCTGCGTCCACCACGGTCCGCCTTCGCCCTGGCGCACGCCCACGCCCAGCTGCGTGAACCCGGGGCGCAGGATGTTGGCGCGGTGCCCCTCGCTGTTCATCCACGCGGCCATCACCTCTTCCGGCGTGGGGTAGCCCTGGGCAATGTTCTCGCCCGCCGCGGAATAGCTCACCCCGGCCTTGTCCAGGCGCTGCATCGGCCCGTCGCCGTCGGGGTTGGTGTGGTCGAAGTAGTTTCGCTCCTGCATGTCGACGCTGTGGTCGTAGGCCACCTTCGCCACGTCGTCATTCCAGGTCAGCGCGCCCAGGCCCTGCGCCGCGCGCTCCTCGTTCACAAGGCGCAGCACCTCCTTGCCCAGCTGGGTCTCGTCGTTGCTGGCCTGCTGCTCCTGTTTCTGCTCGTTGCTGTTGTCTCCCGCGGTGCCGCAGGAAGCGGCCAACGCGCCGGCCAGCAGCACCACCGGGAAGCGGAACCAGTCTCGGAGGAGGACGGAGAAGAAGCTCTGGGACGTCATGGGGGCGCCTTATCTCAAACCGTCTGTCGGCTGTCATGCCGCGGACATCACCGTGGGCTACAACATGATCATCGCGCTTGACGTACGCCAGTGCACATGGTCACAACCGGCGCATTCCGTTGGAGCGCCATGCACCTGCGTCATCTCGGAGGAGCTGTTCTCGTCGCGCTGTTCGCGTGGGGCTGCTACCGCGTGACGGAGTGCGAGACGCCACAGATGTGCGCGGAATGGAGCCGCAGCCTGTGCCAGACCATGGACCTGGCGGGGACCTGGCGGGAGAGCGGCCGCGCGGAAGGCGAGAACAGCGCGCTGCGCGTGGAAGACCAGGATGAGACCGTCACCGACGTCACCGTGACCTGGGAACGCACCACCCCCTACGACGGAGAGGAGCGCGTGCTGGATTCCCTGCTCTGGCCTCCGGAGCGCAGCCAGGCCACCGGCACGCTCATCCTCGGCGACGACGACGCGCGTCACGTCCTGGGTGACAACGTCTCCCCGCGCACGGGCGTCACGCGGCTGGTGGTGCAGAGCCGGGTGTTTGGTTGCCGACCCGCACCGCCCCAGCGCTTCTGCGAGGTGCGTTACGTGATGATCCTCGAGGGGAACGCGGGCGAGTCCGAGCTGGTGGGCCAGGTGGAGATTTGGAAGGAGACGCAGACCGCACCGCTGGAGCGCACCATCACCCGGACGGAGAACTTTCCCGTGCGCTTCACGCGGGACACGCCGCTGCAGGCAGCCAGCTGCACCGACGGTGGCGTGGCCGACGGTGGTTGATCACCGCGCATCACTCCCAACCAGCCCACGCCACGCACGTTGCCAACCTTGCGGGGTGGCACCCGAAAGGCGTCGGGGGAATCACAGCCTCTCGGCGGAAGGCGCCCGCTCGGCGTCCCAGCCGCCGCACGGTGAGTGTTTCTGGTACGCGCCGCAGCTCCGCGCGTGACACCGCAGGCTCATGAATCCCGCCGTGTATCCGCCCACCGTCCCCAACGTCAGCGCCACGATCAACAGTTTCCGTCGCATGGTCCTCTCCTCTCACGCCGCGAACGCGGGAACACCGCCATGGGCCAACCGCCAGGGCATGGGCCCGGACTCAATGAGCTGCGCCAACTGGTCACGCTGTCCCTCGTCCAGCGGGGCGTGCACCTTGGCCAACGCACCGACGAGCGCCTTGCGGAACTCCGCCATCACCTCGTCGTGACGCGCGAAGGCCTCGGCCAGCGCCTCCTCGTCAAAGGAGGGGTGACGCATGGCGCGGGCAACGTCCTTGCGCGTGGCGGCCACCTCTCCGCGCAACGCCTTGGTGCTCTGCTGGAATTCCTCCAGCGCCTCACGCACCGCCGCCCGCTGCTCCGCGCTCAGGTTCAGCGAGGAGAAGATGCTGCGCATCAGGATGGGTCCGTCGTCGTCGTGCCAGCCCTCACCGCCCCACCCGCGACCACGATACCGCCCCCAACCTCCGCCACCGCATCCGCCGTGTCCGTGGTGTCCGTGGTAGCCGCACCCGTGATGGGCCCAGCGTCCATGCCGGAGCACCTTGATGAGGCCAACGAGGCAGACCGTGCCAACCAGAAAGCCGAACATCGAGCATCCTCCCGACGCGCACCGCCGCGTCACTGTGGCGCTCAACATGCGGATCCAATGTGAAGGATGTGCCCCACCAGCGATGAAGAATTGTTAACCGTGCGCTCCGACCTTTCACCACGTCGACGCGGCAACGTCCGGAGGAACGCGCCCTGCTACGCTGCCGGGAGCATCTCTGGAGCGCGGATGTCCACATCCTGCGAAGTGTGTGAAGGCAAGGGCATCACCACGCTCTGCCCGACGTGCGGCGGAGAAGGCGTGGTGGGCGTGATCGAGTGTTTCCAGCGGGACTGCGAGGACTGCGGGGCCACCGGTCGCACCGCGCCGCATGCGTGTCGGGCGTGTCAGGGCGAAGCGCGGAAGGATTCTTGAGCGGCCCTCGACCTGGAGTGCGGCGGGCCCTCGCCGCCCTGGCCAGCGCCGGGCGGGTCCACCACCGACGTCAACGGGCCGCGCCGAGCGTGCTCACTGCGGCGGCGTCAGCACGTGACTGCGCCAGTTCTCGGGGAGCAGGTCCTTGATGGCCTCGGGGTTCTCCAGGCTGTTGACGTACAGCTTCAGCACGAGGTCATTGGGGACATTCGGGTTGAACGTGGCCGGCGCGTCCCAGTTGGGCTTGCCTTCCACGCCCCACAGGAAGTCCCACTGCCCGCTGATGATCTTGCTGTTGATGGGCATCTTGTTCTCGTCGACCTCGATCCAGAACTTGAGCCCGCCGTAGCTGCTGCCCTTGTTGCCCAGCGAGAAGAACATCAGGTTCTCGGGGTTCTTCACCGGCCCGCGGTAGCCTTCCAGGGTGTTGAGGTCCTGCGGGATCCAGTCCGGCTTCTCGACGTCACCCGCCTTCCAGCGGTTGATCTCCTCGATGGTGCGCGTCCCGTTGGCCACGCTGGAAGCCGTCCAGCTGTCCGCGCAGAACACGCCCTGGTTGCGGATGATGTAGCTGAGCGCCTCCTCGGCCAGGATCTCGTTGACGTCCTCACGCACCAGGTACTTGATGTCCTGCAGGCTGACGCGCTTCTCCTCGCCGCGCGTGGTGGTCATCTTGACGTCGCCGCTGAGCGGGGTGGCCTCGGTGTTCTTGAGCACCATGGTGCCATCCGCCTCGCGCGTGGCCTTGGCAAAGCTCAGCTTGCTCTTCAGCGTGCCGGTCACCTCGCTGCCATCCTTGAGGACCAGCTTGTCCTGCACTCCGGCGCGCGCGCCCACCCCGCTCACCGACGAGCGACGCACCTCCACGATGTCCGCGACGTTGATCTCGCGCGGCTGCCCGCCCACGTCGAGGAGCAGGCTGCTCTTCACCGCGCCCGCGTTGTCGCCGGTGACCACCATGGTGTCGCCGGTGCGGTAGGTCTCCGGGCGGTAGAAGCTGACCTCGCTGCTGATCTTACCGGCCAGTGCGCTGCCGTCCTTGAGGTGGATCTCGTCGGGCTCCTCGTCGTAGCGGTTGCCGGCCTGGTTGGTCTCCGGGAACAGCTCGGTGAGTCGACGCCCCACCATGAGCCGGATCTCCGACGCCGAGAACGTGAACTCCTTGTCGCCCACCTTCAGCGTCACGTCCTTCTGCGGCTGCGGGAAGCCGTACTTCAACGTCACCAGGCCCTGCATGGCGTTGCGGTCGCAGAAGCCCCACCAGGAGGCGCTGTAGGAACCGGTGGCCTGTCCGTCGCCCTTCACCTTGCCGGCGCGGTCCTGGATCACCGCGGTGACCTTGCCCGGGTCCACCACGGCGCCGGCCGCGTCCTTGAACACCGGCTTCCAGTGGTGCTCCCCCACGGCCTCCATCTCCACCTTCAGGGGCTGCTTGGTGTCGTCGTGGAGGGCCACCAGCTTCTCGCCCGCCTGCTTGTTGAGGGTGACGAAGTTGCCCCACGCGTAGAAGTCCACCTTGAGGTCCACGCTGGGGTCGAGCGTGCGGTTCCCCACGGAGCCTTCATTGCTGAGCAGCTTCACCGCGAAGTCCACGCCGGTGCTCTTGATGGCGGTGGACTCGTTGAAATAGCTGCTGGGCTTGGTGTTGCCCGTCTGCTCGTTGACGATCCAGTTGAGCGGGCTGCGCTTCTCGAACGCCTCCACCTTGGCCGGCTTGCCGCTCGCGGCCAGCAGCTCGTCCAGCTTCTTCGCCATGGGCACGAACTCGCCGTTCATGCTCATGTACGCCGTCCAGGAGCGGCTGTTGTCGACGTTGAAGCTGCTCTGCGCACGCTCCGGGTCGGTGCCCCAGACAATCTCCCACGCCGTGCTCATGAGGTCGTCGTCGGGGTCCTTGCTGCCGAAGACGCCGGCCAGCGGCTTGTCGAAGAACGCCTTCAGCAGCTCCTGGCGCTGGCTCACCACCTCCGGGCCGCTGCCCGCGTTGTTGAGCACCTGCGCGTAGTCCTGCAGGAGGAACAGCAGCTGCTTGGCGCGGTCCTCCTGCGGGACGCGCGGGTTGTCGAACTCCGCCTTGCGCTGGTTGTACTCGTAGTTGAACAGCGCCGCGGTGTGCTCCAGCTTGATGTTCTGCGTGCCGATGTGGCGCGTGAAGTTGCCCTGCACCGTGCCCTTGGGGACCTCCCCCACCGCGTCGCGACCGGTGCCCGCGCGCACCGTGGTGCTGCGGATGCCCAGCACCTGCTCCAGCTTCTTGACGCCGTCGTCGGTGAGCAGGTTGCGCCAGTTGTTGTCGTCGAGGAGGTGCTTGAGGGCGCCCTTCTCGAAGGTGTCGATCTCCTGCGCCTCACCGGCGGAAGCGGGACGGGCCTCCGTCTCCGTGACCTTGTTCTGCTTGACGTGGTTGATGAGCTCATCCACGCGGTTGGCGTCGACGAGGTCGAGACCGCCGCGGGTGAGGTTGTCCCAGAAGAAGCGCTGGATGGGATTGCGGATCTCAGGCATGGGTAATCTCCTCTCGGTCCGGTGGGGGAACCAGGACTCCAGAAAAGGAAGTCAGGAGTCAGGAGTCAGAAGTCAGGAGTCAGGAGTCAGAAGGGTACCCCGCCACGTCGAGCGGTCCGCACCTTCTGACTTCTGTACTCTGACTTCTGACTTCCTTTCCGGCCTTCCCGGCATCCCCCACGGCTCCATCAGTAGTTGACCAGGCGTGACTTGGGTCGGAACTCACCCTCGCGGGTGCGGTAGCCCTTGATGTAGGGCGGGAACGGCGGGCGCGCGGTCTGGTCGCCGTGGAAGCTTCCGTCATTCAGCTCCATCCAGCCCGGGCTGCCGGACTCCCCCAGCGGGCCATCTCCCTGCACGTTGCCCTCGGGCGTGAACCGCCCGTCGACCAGCTTGCCGCCCACATACAGTCCCTGGGGTCTCCCGTCGGTGTCGGGATGGATGGAACCATCCTTGAGCAACAGGTACCCGCTCTGCTCCGCCATTCCGGCCTCCACGGGCCTGCCGGAGTCGGGCGTTGTTCCCGCCGGTGCCACCGTCGTGGAAGACGACGACGGCCGCGAGCCGGCACAGCCCACCCCCACAAGCGCCAACAGCAATGCGATGAGCCTTTTCATCGCGCCGACGTGGGCAGCTAGCACGCGGAAAAACAGCCCACAAGACCGGGCGCGCGCCATCAGGTGGAGGGCGGGATGTGGGATGGCGACGTCAGGCCGCGCCCCTCCGTGCTCCCGCGCGTGGCCATTGCCACCACGCCGGGCGCCCGCTGCGGTTCCCTGCGAACGTGGACCGGCATTCCGGCTTTGAGAAACTTCCTAAGTCCGCTTAGGCTTCGCCCTACGGGGACCCTCATGGAAAAGCTCAAGAGCTTCACCACCGCCGTCGAGCGGTACACCAACATGTTGCGCGCGCCGGAGTACGAACCGGATCCCGCCCGCGTCTCCAGCCGCGCGAAGGAGATGGGCCTGCTCCTGGAGGCCTTCCAGCGCGACGTGGTCCAGGCCATGCCCGACGCGCTCCGGGAGCTGCACGAGAAGGACCACCCGCGGATCAAGGTCACCGTCGTGGAGCTGGCCCTGCAGGTGGCCGCGCTGCTGGTGGCAACCGGCGCGCAGACCCAGGCCGCCGCCCTGCTCTCCGCGGTGCGCGACCTCACCGCCGACGAGGATCACCGGGAGCTGGTGGAATCCGCGTTGCACCTGGAGGTGCTGCGCATGTTCATGCACGCGCGTTGGCTGCGCCGTCGCAAGGACAAACGCGCGCAACCGGTGCTCCAGGCGCTCAGCGCGCGCACGCTCACGCCGGGATACCGTCGGATGGTCCAGGTGCTGCTGGACGCGCCCGAGCCCATCGACGGTCCGCCCTCGCTGACCACCTTCAACGGGATTGGCACCGTGCTCGCCGGTTCCCGCGACGAGCGGCCCGACGGCTCCTACGTCAGCACGCTCTTCTTCTGCGTCCTGTTCATCCCGTTGGTGCCCATCAGCGCCTACCGCGTGGTGAGGGCGGAGGGCGGCGGCTGGTACTTCCTGGGCAAGGTTCCGCTCAGTCCCGCCATGATCTGGATGCGGCGCGTGGTGGCCGCGCTCTTCGTCGTGGGCGGTACGGGCCTGGCGGTGAATGCGTACTTCAACTCGTCGGAATACCAGCTGCGCCAGGCGCTGGCCGAGGCGCAGCAGGTGGAGAAGGACCAGGGCGCGGAAGCGGGCGTGGCGGCGTACACGCGTCTCCTGCGCCAGTACCGCGACAGCGTGGGACCCACGTTCCTGCGCGAGCCGTTGGATCACTGGACGCGGGTGCGCCTGGCCGGCTTCAGGACGCCGTTCGACGTCGTGGATGTGGCCGCGGCCACCGCGCTGATGTCGGAGCTGGTGCAGTATCCCGCCGGTGCCCGCGACGCGGCCGGCGCGCGCGCCGCCGAGAAGTTCCAGGCATGGGCCGAGGAGCTGGCCCGCCGCACACCCGCGCCCGTCGACGCCGTGCTGCGTCTCCACGAGGAGGTGCTTCGGGTTGCCCTGGGGCCCACGCAGAAGAAGTCGGAGGAGGCCATCCGGGTCATGCGTCGGGCGCAGGCGCGGGAGCTGGAGCAAGAATGGCCGGTGCGCGCCCTGCACGCCTACCTGGAGCTCGGTTCCGACGAGGACATCACCGCCGCGGCCAACGTGCTGGAGAAGCTGCAGGACCGCCCCATGCTGCTGCACCAGGAGCGCGCGGTGGTGGAGCGCTGGCTGGAGCGCATGGCCAAGCGGGATGCCGCCGCCGTCCCCACGGAGGAGGTGAAGCGCGCCCTGGCCACCGCGACAGAGACCGTGGCGGACAAGGAACGTGAGGCCGCGCTGGAATCCGGCAACCAGGCCGCGCTCCGTCGTCTGCTGCAACAACGCCCCCATGACCAGGAAGTGCTCGTGGTGCTGGCGATCCTCACCGCGCAGGCGGGAGACCAGTCCACGGCGCTCAAGATGATCCAGGACCACGCGCCGGTGGGGATGCTGATCCACGACGGACAACGCTTCCTGGCCAGCCTCCTGCAATCCCGCGGCGACCTGGCCGCGGCGGACACCATCCTCACCAACTACCTCGCGTTGCGCCTGCCCGCGTTCCTGCGTGCGCGGGACGGACACGCGGCACGGGAGCGGACGTTGCGGAACCAGCATGTCGACGACGCCAACCGTGGCCGCCTGCCCTCCGACATCCAGCAGGAGCTCAACCACGCCACCCGCGACGACGCGCAGCGCCTCTTCGAGGAATGGCTCCAGACGCGCCTGGCCGAGGATGCGGTGCTCAACCGGCTCGCCGAGGAATACCGTGCCCACTCCGACGTGGTGCCGGTCAGCGTGACCCTGGGAACCCTCAAGCTGCGTCGTGCGCAGACCGTCAGCGGCACCGAGCGGGACGCGCTGCTCAAGGCCGCGGAGAACACCTTCCTGGCCATTGGCGGCGAGGCCGAGGGCACGCCGGAGTTCCACCTGGGTTACGGGCAGGTGCTGCACCGCCTGGGTCGTGGCGCCGAGGGGGATGCGGAGCTGCAGAAGGTCCTCTCCGGCAGTGACCGGGCGCAGCACCTGGACGTGGCACGGGCGTATCGCGTGCTGGGGCTGCATGGGCGCGCCCAGGAGGTGGCGCGGGAGGTCTTCGAGCGCGGCAACACCGACGAGAAGCACTCCGCCGCGATCCTGTTGTCGCTGCTGGCCACGACGCAGGAGCAGCGCGAGGAATGGCTGCTGAAGGCGGATTCCTCCGTCCGCTTCGTGCGTCACTCGTTGATGGAGGTGCAGGGGATGAAGCTGATGCGCGCCGGCAAGTTCGCCGAGGCGGACACGCGTTTCGCGGAGATCACCCGGGACCTCTCCCGCACCGCCAACCAGAACGCCACCGACGCCAACAACGCCGCCGTGGTCTTCGGGCTGCGCCACCGCTGCACCGGCGACCCCAAGCACATCCAGCAGGCGGTGCAGATGCTGGGCCTCGCGTCCCGCCAGGATCCCGACGACACCGTGGTCATTGCCAACCTCGCCTCCGCGCTGACCCACCAGGCACGGCTGCGCGCGCTGGACCGGCACCTGAAGACGCAGCCGCTCGCGGTCGACGACGACGACGCCGACACCATCCTCGACCAGCTCGCCGGTGGACCCCTGCGGGAGACGCTGGTCACCAACCTGACCTCGGACGCGTCGCACCGTCGGGCGCTGGACCTGTTGGCGCAGGAGGAGGTGTTGGCGCCGGGACGCGGTGACGCGTACGAGAACCAGCTGACCTGGCTGGAGCTCGCCGGGAACGTCCAAGGGCTCAACGCGCTCCTCGAGCGGGTTCGGGGTTTGAAGGCCCTGGACACCAGCGCGGAGGACGAGGCGCGCGCCCGCTACCTGGCGGGGACCGACGACGCCAACCGCGTGGAGTCGCTCACCAGTGAAGCGGCGCGCTACCGCGTGGTGGCCGAGGAGCAGCAGAAGGCGGGACAGGCACCGGTGGCGGCCACGGCATGGTGGCTGGTGGGTCGTGCCAGTCGCAGCGTCTTCGAGCTGACTCGCGACGTGAAACACGCCCACGCCGCGCGCGACGCGTTCGAGCGTGCAGGAGCCGGCTGGCCCGCGCTGGGCCCGGAGTCCGACGTGGCCTTCGCCACCCTCGACGTCGCCGCGGGTGAGCTGGCGCGGGAGCACAAGGACTTTGCCGACGTCTACTTCCCCCTGGCGCGCGAATACGGGTGGGCCAACGTGCTGCGTGTCCTCGAGAAGGAGCACCCGGCGCAGTACGCCCGGCTCAAGGCCCGTCCGGAAGTGGCCCAGGCTGCGCGCCTGCTGCACGTCCGCGCCGCCCGCGGCAATCCCACCCTGGGCATCTACGCCTTGGCCCGCCTCGCCGACGACACCGCGCTTCAGGAGAAGGCCCGCGCCCTCTTCCAGGACGAAAAGACCCGCCTCTCGGCGGAAATCTCCGCGCTGCTCCATCCCAACTCGCGCAACGTGCAGCTCACCCTCGCCGCGTTGAAGGCCGGCCCCTGAGTCAGCCCGCCGACCAGCGCAGCACCGCGGAATCCACCTCGGTGAACCCGTTCTTCACGTAGAAGCCGCGCGTGTAGCTCTCACGGGTGCGCCGGGTGTGCAGCTCCACGCGCAGTGCGCCCGTCTCCGTCGCCAGCCGCTTGACCGCGTCCAGCAGCATCCGCCCCACGCCCCTTCCGCGCGCGTGCTCCGCCACCACCAGCTCGTCGATGGACACCATGTTTCCCGCAATGCGCAGCTGCGGACGCACGCTCAGCAGGGTCATGCCCAGCAGCACGCCGTCGTCGACCACCCAGAGGCGCACCGCGGGGTCCCGCAACGCCGCGGCGTAGGTGCGGGAGAACGCCTTCTCGTCGAGGCCGGGGTAGCCCAGCGCTTCCACCAGCTTGTGGACCGCGCGCTCGTCGTGGGGCTCGGCATTCCGGATGCGCATGGGTCCTCCTGGCCGGAGCACAGAACGCACAACGCTCCGCACCATCCGCACTGTGGAATCACCGTCCCACTGGCTAGGCTGCGCGTGCAACCTGAGGAGCCCACGGATGTCCACCCCCTTCTCGCGCGTGCCGGCCCTGGGCCTGCTGCTGCTCGCTGCGTGCGCCCCCACCGCCAGCAACCCACCCGCCAACTCCCCCACCGAGCCCACACCGCACGTCGTCACCGACCCGGCCGTGACCGGCGCCGCCTTGCGCGTGGAGCCGGTCATCGACGGCAGCAGCGTGACCGTGCGCCTGGTGGCCCAGCAGCTCGGCCACGTCTTCGGCCTCTCGTACCACCTGCGTTACGACGCCACGCGCCTGGAGCTGGAGGCCCCGTCCGCCGACGCGCAGCCCGGTGTGCTCGGTCCGGACGCGTTCATGGTGCTCCGGCCCGGCGCCGGTGATGTGGCGCTGGGCGGGACGCGTCGGGACCCGCGGCAGGGAGAAGCGGAGATTGCCGACGGAACCACGCTGGCCACGCTGCGTTTCCGCGTGCTGCAGGCGAGGAGCGCGCGGCTGGACGTGGAGCGCGTGATGGTGCGTCGGGCGGACGGGGCGTTCACGACGGTGGGTGTGCAGGGCGCTTTGCTGGAGGAGGTACGGCCATGAAGTCCACGCTCCTCACCATGACATTCCTCCTCGTCACCGCGCTGGCGCACGCGGGCGCCGACGTCACCCAGCAGGACATCACCGCCGACATCACCGGCACCGCCCTGGTCCTTGACGTGCAGATCCAGGTGCAATCCGTGGGCGACACCACGAGCCTGGTGATGTTCCGCCCCACGCTCCCCACCGAGGTCGACGTCGACGGCACCGCGGTGACCCTCACGCCGCACCCCGAGTATCCCGCGCAGCTCTCGGTGCTCACCTTCCCCACCCCGCTCACCGACGGACAGGAGGCCACGGTGCACCTCGCCATGAACGGCGTGCCCGCGTGCGGCAGCGTGGGCTCGCTGGCGTGCCTGCACAACGCCACGGAGACGGTGCTCCTCCCCTCCGGGGTCGACATGGCGTGGCACTACACCGGTCTGTTCGACGTCGACACGTTCCTGGCCAGCGTCACGGTGAAGGCGCCGACCGGCAAGCACGTGGTGGCGGGACAGGGCGCGCCGGCCTCGGTCGTCGACAACGGTGACGACACGCGCACCTGGACCTTCCAGGCCGCCGTTCCCACCGAGTCGCTGACGCTCTACGCCCGCGCCGCCGACGAGATGCGCAGCCCGGGGAACAAGGTGGTGGGCTACCTGGTGGGCAACACGCGCGCGCACGAGAACATGACCCGCGCGGTGAGCCTGGCGGAGGACCTGCTGCCCGTCTACGGCGCGCTCTTCCGCGAGCTCCCCGTCGACGAGGTGCACCTTATGATGGTGTCTCCCGGCTTCCCCTTTGGCGGCATGGGCCTGCTCGGCAACATCTTCATGGGCGACTACATCCTGGACACGCACGACTACCTCCTGGAGCAGGGCGTGGCGCACGAGCTGGGCCATTCCTGGTGGGGCAACCTGGCGCGCGCCGTGGTTCCCGAGGAGGGACTGGTGCTGCAGGAGGGACTCGCGGAGTACAGCGCGTGGCGCGCCCTGGGCCAGCTCCAGGGCGACGACGTGCGCACCAGCGGCGTGCGCATGAACGCGGTCTGGTACATGTTCCGTCGCCCGCAGAACCGCGACGTGGCGCCGCTGGACCCGGACATCCAGAGCTCGTCGGTGGCCATCTTCGCGGGCTACCACAAGGCCTCCACCGTGTTCCGCACCTTCGAGGAGATTGTGGGCGAGGAGGCGTTCACCCGGGCACTCTCCGCGCTCACGCAGCCCGGCGCCACGCTCAGCATCACCTCGCTCGTCGACGAGGTGGCGCGCACCTCCGGCACGGACCTCACCCCGGAGGTGGACCAGTGGCTGCGTCACACCGGCTACCCCGCGGTGGTTCTCACGACCCACTCGGCGCCGTCCGCCACCGGCGGTGTCGACGTCACCGTGGAGGTCGACTCGCGCGGCGCGTTCACCTTCACGCTGCCCCTGGAGCTGCGCCTCCCCGACGGCACGGTGATCCACGAGACGGTGCTGGTGCCGGAGGACATCTCCACGCACACGCTGCACCTTCCCGCCGCGCCCCTCCTGGTGCAGGCCGACCCGCGCTGGACCCTGGTGCGCGACGTGGACCCGCTGGTCTTTGCCGACGTCACCCTGGATGGCGCGGTGGACGCCGCGGACCTCGTCGAGATCGCGCTGCGCTCCGGTGGTCATCTCCCGGAGACGCGCCGGGAGGACGGCCGCTACGACCCGCTCTACGACGTCAACGAGGACGAGACCATCGACGAGCTGGACCTGGAGGACGCGCTGGCCGCGGTGCGTTGACGCCTCACGCCAAGCGTGGCACGCGGCGGATGTGCTAGGCCCCGGGAGCATGGACGCCGTCATCGAGATCCGGGGGCTGACCTACACGTATTCCGGCGAGCAGGAGCCGGTCTTGCGCAACGTCCAGCTTCAGGTGCCGCGTGGCGCCCGCTGTCTCGTCGTGGGGCGCAACGGCGCGGGGAAGAGCACGCTGCTGCAGGTGCTGGCCGGCAAGCACATGGTGCCGGTGGAGAGCGCGCGGGTGCTGGGGCGTCCCGCGTTCCATGACACGTCCCTGGCGGCGCACGTCTCCTTCGTGGGCGGGCCCTTCCCGTTCAAGAGCGACATCGCCGTCGCGGAGATCGTGTCGCGCACCGAGGGCGTGGATCCCGTCCGGCGTGACACGCTCTACCGGGTGCTGGGCATTGACCCGGCCTGGCGCATGTACCGCGTCTCCGACGGGCAGCGTCGTTGCGTGCAGCTGCTGCTGGGCCTGTTGCAGCCGGTGGAGGTGCTCCTGCTGGACGAGGTCACCACCGAGCTGGACCTCATTGCCCGCATGGACCTGCTGGAGTTCCTGCGCCAGGAGAGCACGCTGCGCGGCGTCACCATCCTGCACGCCACGCACATCCTGGACCGGCTGGAGGACTGGTGCACCCACGTGATGCTGGTGGAGGACGGGCGCGTGGTGCGGATGCAGGCCATCCAGGAGGTGCCGGAATACCGGGAGGCGGAGGCGCGTGGCGTGCACGGACCGCTCATCCAGGTGGTCGACGCCTGGCTGCGTGGGGGCGGTGCGCCGGCGCGTTGAACGCTGGGGCGCGGACATGGCACCCGCGACCGGAGCCGTTACACCCCAACCATCCGCTCCCGTTCTGCGTCGACCCGCGTGACAGTCTCGACGACGCGGGCGGGGGCTCATGTCTTGGAGACGACCATGGTCAACATCGTTCGCCGGGGCGAGCCCAGCAGTCTTCCCACCCCCTTCGGCCTCACCGACCCGTTCCAGATGATGCGTGATCTCTGGAACTGGGATCCCTTCGCCGGCATGACGCCTTTCCGCGCCGCCGAGCGCGCGACGGTCTACACGCCCAACTTTGACGTCAAGGAGACCAAGGACGCCTACATCTTCCGCGCCGACCTTCCCGGCGTGACCGAGGACGACATCGACATCTCCTTGTCGGGCAACCGTCTGACCATCAGCGGCAAGCGTGAGGAGGAGGAGCGCCAGGAAGGTGAGCGCTACTTCTGCTACGAGCGCTCCTACGGCTCCTTCACGCGCTCCTTCACGCTGCCGGAGGACGTTGATGTCGACAATGTGAACGCGGACTTCAGCAACGGCGTGCTGAAGGTGATGGTGCCCAAGGCTCCGGAGGCGCAGCCCAAGAAGATCTCGCTGAAGGGCGCGGCGGAGAAGCTGAAGGGCGCGCTGGGCGGCACCAAGGAGACGGGGAAGGGCAAGGACGTCAGCAAGCAGTGAGTGACGTCGGGGGTTGAGGTGCTGGCGGGCGTCGTCCTGCACGGGGCGGCGCCCGTTGGCATTTTCACACCGGGTGCTGGCGCAGCGCGCGGAGCACCGCCTGGAATCCCTCCCGCGTGAGCGACGGTCCCAGCTCGCCCCCGTCGAGCCACAACCCCTCGCACTCCGGGCAGCGGTCCACCGCGTACGCGCCCACCTCCAGCCGTTGCAGCGCTTTTCCGTCGTCGGGACACATCCCCAGCTCCAGGTCGCGCTGCCAGTCCGCGCCGCTGGTGAGCCCGGTGATGAGCTCGCGCAGCTCCACCAGGTCGCCCAGCTCGGTCCAGTCCAACCACACCCCGCGACACCTCGGGCACACGTCGATCTCGACGGTGGGCGAGCCCGGGTCCCCCTGCACGGTCTCGACGCTGAGTCCCGCGGAAGGGTGGCACTTGGGACAACGGCGCATGGCATTCCTCCTCGCGGCGGGGCCCATCATGGACCGCCCCCGCGCGGCCGCGCCACCGTTTCACCGCGCCGGAGAGCTGGGGCAGGGTCGCGGCCGCGGGCAGCCGGCCAGCGGGTGTTCGCCCGCGTGCCACCGTCGACAATGCGCAGAGCGCGGGAGCGCGGTCGACGGTGTCCTCGTCGTGGATTCCCCAATGGAAGAAGCCCCGACGAGCTCTGCTCGCTTCGGGGCTTCTTCCGCGCCCCTGGCATGCCGTGGACTTCAGTCCACGGACACCATGCAAGCCGGTCCCAAGATTCCAGGTTTCCCGGTTTCAAGGCGGGTCCATCGGCGGAGAAGCCAGCGCAGCATCCAGCGCGGACACCATCTCGTCGGGGCGCGGCGGGCAGGAGATGGGCGCGTGGTATTTCCCGTCGAGGTAGAGGAACAACGCGGGCAGGTGCTGCACCTCCAGCTCCTGGCTGAGGCCGGGATTGTCTCCCGCGTCCACCTCCACCACCGTGAGCCCGTCGTGGTGGCGCAGGTTGCCCTCCAACGCGAGCTTCATGGCCCGGCACGCGCCGCAGTGCACGCCGGTGATGATGAGCAGGCAGGGGCCGCGGGTGCGGGCCATGCGCGCGTGGAAGCCGTGCTGGTCCTCGGTGCGGATCCGGCTCACGCGCCGTCCTTGAGCTGCTTGCGGATCTCGTCGAGCAGGACGCCCACGTGGAAGGGCTTGAGGATCCGGCTGCTGGCGCCGGACGCGGGATTGAGGCGGGAGGAGGCGGCGCTCATGACGATGACCGGGACGTCGCGGAGCTGCGGGTCGGCGCGGATGGCCTGCAACGCGGTCATGCCGTCCATGACGGGCATCATGAGGTCCAGGAGCACCACGTCCGGCTTGTCCCGGCTCATCACCTCCAGGGCCTCCTTGCCATGGGCCGCGGTGAGCACGCGATAGCCCTCGTCCTGGAGCAGCGCCGCCAGCGCGTCCATGATCGCGTATTCATCTTCCACGACGAGAATGGTCTTCATTCTGCCCAAGGATTTATCGGTCGGGGGAAACGCCGACCCGGTACCTCAGCTGGGACGTCCTGGCTTGCGACGGTGTTCTCCGCATCCTGCTGCGCCGTCCCTCCCCGCCCCCCGACGAGAGGACCACCTCGTTACCGCGAGCTCCAACCGGCTCGCCAATGCCACGCGGGTGTCCACGCTGCTCGCCACACCGCTTGTAGCCCATCCCGCCGTTTCCGCGACAGGTGTGCCGCGCCGCCCCACGCACGAGGACGCGACCCCGTCCGAGTCGCCGCCACGCGCGCCGCGCAACCGGGACAATGGTCCGCTTTGCCCCGACCCACCGCGAGCCGGCCGGGAAAAAACCCTCACCCGCGCGTGGCCGGCCGCGCGCGCCTCAACATCCCGCGCTCACCCCCGACGACGCAGGAAGTCCAGCACCACCCGCCGCACGTGCGCCTGCAACTTGAGCCGGTCGGCGCGCGGCGCGTCGGCGCAGGCGGAGATGCGGCCCAGGGAGCCCAGGGCGTTGCAGGGGTTGATGAAGGTGTAGTGGTTGGCCTCGTCCAGCACGGTGAGCTCGGCGTGCAGCAGGTTGGCCCAGCGCGCGGCATGCAGGCGGTGCAGCGTGATGTCGTCCTGCAGGCCGCTGATGATGTGCACGGGCACGGTGACCTCGGCGGCGCTGCGCTCGTCGAAGCCGGGGCCCACCGCCGGGGCCAGCGCCACCACCGCGCGCACGCGCCCGTCGCGGTAGCTGAGGCCGGAGGGCCGGTAGTCAATCCGGGAGCGGTCCACCTCCGCCGCCGCGCGACACGCCGCGTCCGCATCCGGTCCCAGGCAATGCTCACGCGCCCGCTTCACGTCGTAGCGCGCGCCCGCCACCGCCAGCACGGTGTAGCCGCCCAGTGAGTGCCCCACCGCGCTGATGTGTCGACGATCCACGCGCGGTCCCCAGAACGGATGCGCCAGCAGCCCGTCCAGCACCGCGCGCACGTCCTGGGGGCGCTGCCAGATCTCCAGGCGACGCAGCGGGTCGTTGTCCTGGTAGGTGTTGCCGGGGTGGGTCACCGCGGCCACCAGGTAGCCCTCCCGCGCCAGCGCGCGCGCCAGCCACGCCAGGTCATGCCGGGTGCCGCCGCTGCCGTGGGAGAACAGCACCAGGGGACGCGGCGGTCCGCCCGCCATCCGCGCATCCCGCGCCGCGCGCGCGTTCCAGATGATGTTGAAGGTCTCCTCGTGTTCCTCGGCGTCGGGGACCGCGGGGTACCAGATCTCGGTGACCAGGGTCCGGGCGCGTTTCTCGTCGTGGAACACGCCCGTGGTGACCCCCGCCCGCCCCCCGCCGTGCTCGGGCACGGACGGTGCCGAGGCACACGCCAGCGCGCCGGCCAGCACCGTCAGGGGGACCCACCGTCGTGTCGCGACCACGTCGTCAGTCTAGCCAACCGGGCGCCCCTGGCGATTTCTGTACATCTGTTCAGCATCACGCTAGATTGGCGTCGGAGGTGGACCATGGGTTTTGGACGGAATCCCCACGTGGCCAAGGCCGAGGCGGCGGAGCTGAAGGCGCAGGAGGCGCGCGACGCCATGTCGCGGGAGCGCATGTGGCGGGAAGCGGCGCACCTGTGGGAGCGCGCGGCCAAGCAGGAGCAGGACGGCAAGCGACGCACGCAGTACGAGCAGCGGGCGAACGAGGCGCGCACCCAGGCGGACAACCCGGAGCGTCCGGAGGAGGACAACCTGGGCGCGGTGGTGTTGCGCATGGACCAGATTGCACGTCGCCATCCTTGACAGCGGGAAGCACGCGGGACGTTGATGGCCCATGCCGCGTGTGTCGTGGGAGGACCATCCCAACCTGCTGACCGGTGCCGCGGTGCTCGGGGCCATCGGGTTCGTGGTGTTCTTCGGGGCCTCGCACTTCGAGCGCGCGGAGCTGGAGGCGCGGGCCCGGGCGCATGCCATCCAGCGGTGTCCGGTGACGGCGGACGTCTGCCTGGAGCGCATCAAGCGGCACCACGGCCCGTGTTTCCACCTGGCGTACGAGGCGGGCACGCGCCTGCGCGGATCCCAGCTGGACCTGGAGGGCTACCAGCGCTGCGTCATGTCCTCTCCCGACGAGGAGAAGACGCGACGCCAGGAGCTGCGCCGTCAGCAGGAGGAGCAGCAGCGGGAGAACCGCCGTGCGCTGGAGGCGCCGTGATCTAGGATGGGCCTCGTGGTGCGCGTGCTCTTCACCGCCGGGGCGTTGTCCGTGCTGTTGCTGACGTCGACGGCGCGGGCGCAGACCGCCGAGCCCGCCACCCCGCTCCCCACGACGCCCGCGACCGGTCCCGACGTGGTGGTGACCAAGGACGGGGTGAGCCACCGCGGTCGGATCCTCTCGGAGGTGCAGGGCGGCTTCCTCTTCCGCGGCGACGACGGCGTCACCCGCGTCATCCCCTTCGACCAGATCGACGACCTGCAGCGCGGCAGCCCGGCCACGTTCGCTCCTCCCGCCACGACGGAAACCACGGTCAGCGAGGAGCGCGAGGACCTGACGGCGCGGGTGCGCGGGAGCCCGGAGTACCGACGGAAATCACGCAGCGTGGGGATGGCGTACGCGTTGGAGCTGCTGTTCCCGGGCGCGGGGCTCATCTACGCGGGCGCCATGACGGAGGGCATCATGCACCTGCTGTTGGTGACGGTGGTGCCGGCGGGGATCGTGGGCGTGATCGGCGGGTTGGCGGCGGGCGTGTACTTCCTGGTTCCCCCGCCCGGCCGCGACGAGATCCTGCGCGTGGGCGGTGGGCTGGTGTTGAACCTGGCCATCATCCTGGCGGCGGCGCTGCTCAGCGCGCGGGTGACGTCGGTGATTCGCGCGGGGCCGGCGGTGCGCGACCACAACGAGAAGCCGCTGGCCGAGCTGGTGCGCGCGGAGCGCCGGAAGCTGGTGCCTGAGCAACCCGAGAACGCCGATTCCGACAACGACGCGCAGTGACCGCGGGATCCCAAAGGCGTGGGGTTGGGGTGTGACGGAGGGACGCGCTGAACACCCGCTGCGGCGGGGAGCCGCACGTGACACACCCGGCGGCCCTCCCTCCGCGGCGGCCGTGTCATGTGGCGCATGACATTTGTCAGCTCGCACATGACATTTGTCAGCTCGCACATGACATTTGTCAGCTCGCACATGACATTTGTCAGCTCGCACATGACATTTGTCAGCTCGCACATGACATCCCCGACGAGGGAACCCCTTCCGGGCGCCTGCGACGCCCACGGACGCCGCGAACTTTCCGCGGGGCCCACTGCCACACCTTCCCCAACGCCTTTGGCCAACAACGCCAGAGCAGCATTGAGAAGCGCGAGGGTTTCGATTGTCGTGACTTGCCCGACGAGGCCGATGGCCCGAAAGGCGTGCGGTTGGGGCGTGGCCTTGGGCGCGGAATGCCCCGCTGCGTCGGGAGCCTCTTCGCAACAAGCCCGGCGAGACGTCACTCTTGTCGAGCGGGCCCCTGCTCCGCGGAAACCATGTAACGCGCGCTTGACATGTGTAACGCCGCGCTTGACATGCCCAACGAGGGACCCCCACCCCCGGCGCCCTGCGACGACGAGGACGCCGCGAACATTCCGCGCGCCCCACCGTCACACCCTCCCAACGCCTTTGGGATATCACCACCAGAACGGCCCCGCTCACAGCTCCACGGAACGCAACCGCAGGCTGTTGAGCACCACGCTCACCGACGAGAACGCCATGGCCCCCGCCGCCAGCATGGGCCCGCCGAGCGCGTTGAGCAGCCCCAACGCCGCCACCGGGATGCACAACGCGTTGTAGCCGAACGCCCACCACAGGTTCTGCCGGATGGTGCGCATGGTGGCCTTGGAAAGCACCATGGCGTCGACCACCGCCCCCAGCCGGCTGTGCATCAGGGTGACGTTCGCGGTCTCCTTGGCCACGTCGGCACCAGCGCCCATGGCCATGCCCACGTCGGCGGCGGCGAGCGCGGGTGCGTCATTGATGCCGTCGCCCACCATGGCCACCACCTGCCCCGCCTGCTTGAGCCGCTGCACCTCGCGCGCCTTGTCCTGCGGCAGCACCTCGGCCCGCACGTCGTCGGGGGACAGGCCCACCTGCGCGGCCACCGCCGCCGCGGTCCGCGCGTTGTCGCCGGTGAGCATCACCACGCGCACGCCCATGTCGCGCAGTCGCGCAATGGCCTCCGCGCTGTCGCTCTTCACCGGGTCCGCCAGCGCCAGCACGCCCACCAGCGCGCCCTCCTCCGCCACGCGCACCACCGTGTTGGCACCGGACTCCAGCCGCGCCAGCACGTCGCTGAGCCCGTCATCCTGCGCGCCCAGCTCCGCCACGAACGCGCGCGTTCCCACCCGCACGCGTTTCCCGTCGATAACCGCCTCCACGCCCTTCCCCACGTGCGCCTGACCACGCGCGACCGCGGGGAGCGTCCCCAGCTCCTGACGCGCCAACGTCACCACCGCGGCGGCCAGCGGGTGTTCACTGATGCTCTCGACGGCACCCGCCAGCCTCAGCAGCTCCGCGCGCGTCCGACCCGGCGCCGGCACCGCCTCCACCACGGCCGGCTTCCCCGCGGTGATGGTGCCCGTCTTGTCCAGCACCAGCGTGCTGATGGCACCGGCGCGCTCCAGGCTCTCGGCGTCGCGGATGAGGATCCCCATGCGCGCGGCGCGACCCGTCCCCACCATGATGGCCGTGGGCGTGGCCAGGCCCAGCGCGCACGGGCAGGCGATCACCAGCAGGGCCACCGCCGGCGTGAGCGCCGTGGCCACCTCCCCGGTCTTCCACCACCACGCCACGAACGTCAGCGCGCTCAACCCCAGCACCACCGGGACGAACACGCCGGACACCGTGTCGGCGAGACGCTGGATGGGCGCCTTGGATCCCTGCGCCTCCTCCACCAGCTTCACGATGTGCGCCAGCACCGTCTCCGCGCCCACCGCGGTGGTGCGCACGGTCAGCACCCCGGTGGTGTTCACCGTGGCCCCGGTGACGACGTCATCCACACGCTTGGCCACCGGCAGGCTCTCGCCCGTCATCATGGACTCATCCACCGCGCTCTCCCCTTCCACCACCACGCCGTCGACGGGAATGCGCTCCCCTGGCCGCACGCGAACCAGGTCGCCCACGCGCAGGGTGCCCGCGTCCACGTCGACCTCCGTGCCGTCACGGAGCAGGTGCGCGCGGGTGGGTCGCAGGTCCATGAGCGCGCGGATGGCGGCCCCGGCGGTGCGCTTGGCCCGCGCCTCCAGGTGTTTCCCCAGCAGGATCAGCGTGACGATGATGGCCGCGGTCTCGAAGTAGAGATGCGCGTGCCCGCCGTGGCGCAGCAGCTCCGCCACCGAGAACGCGTACGCCGCGAACGCCCCCACCGCCACCAGCGTGTCCATGTTGGCGCTGAGGTGTCGCGCCTTGCGCAGGGCCACCTGGAAGAACTGCCGGCCGAACCAGAACGTCACCACCGTCGAGAGCGCCCACTGCAGGTACGCGCTCCACGTCCCGCCCACCATGGCCATGGACAGCACCATCACCGGCAGGCTCAGCACCGCGGCGCCCAGGAGCCGGGTCCGGCTGTCGTCGTGCGGCGCGGTCGCCGGCGCGGTCACCGTGGGGGTCTTCGCCAACAGCGTGTAGCCCGCGTCGGCCACCGCGTCCTGCAGCACACGCAGGTCCACCGGCGCGGCCAGGCGCACCGTGGCGCTCTCGGTGGCCAGGTTCACGTTGGCGTCGGCCACGCCGGGGACCTTCCGGAGCGCCCGCTCCACGTGGCCCACGCAGGAAGCGCAGGTCATCCCCTGCACGTTGAAGCTCAGCGCATCCAGCACCTTGGGGAACACCGCCTTGTAGCCCGCGTCCTCCACCGCGTGCGCCAGCGTCTCCGACGACACCGCCGCGTCCGCGTGCACGGTGGCACTCTCGGTGGCCAGGTTCACCGCCGCGGCGGTGACGCCGGGGACCTTCTTCAGCGCCCGCTCCACGTGACCCACGCACGAGGCGCAGGTCATCCCTTCCACCGCAAAACGCAACGTCTGGGAACTCTTGCTGGGCAGTGCCTGTGTTGTTGCCATGACCGTCACCCCATCTACCAACCGGGGGCCTCCACGTCCGCTGACGCGGGAGCGGTCGCGGCCTTACACCGGGGACACGTCAGGACGCGCTCCGCCGCACCCGTGCCCGCTCCGGCGAGGTGGGAATGCGCTCCACCCTCCCCTCCGGCGGCTCCACGAAAGCCAGCACGTGCGGCACATGCACCAGCACCACCGCCAGCCGGGAGGATGCTCCGCTCATCTCGTCGTCCACCGCGTTCCACACCGGCACGAACGACTTCCAGTGCATGGCCTGGTCGGAGACACGCGTGTGCCGCGGCACCCGCACCCGCCCGCGCACCGTGCGACCCGCCATCCACAACCAGATCTCGTGCCACGCCATCTCCACCGTCTCATTGACCGGGGTGACGTCGGTGGCGTTCTCGGGGAGCACCAATCGCACCGCGTCGCGACGCAACGCCACGAACGGCAACACGTCGGTGCGCCCGGGGAACGTCACGTCGGTGAGGCGCAGGAACGCGTCCTCGCCGTTGAGGAACTCCACCAGGCCGGCCTTGCCGGGAACCCTGAGCGTGCCGTGCACCCAGCCCGCCGTGGTGGCCACCCGCAAGGACAGCTGCTGCACATGTTCCCTGTTCATGCGCCCTCCGTGCTCCGCGGCCACCTTCCCGCCGCAGAACGGATCCCTGCAGCCAGTGTGCCGGCGGATGGAGGGAATCCCGCGTCGGGGTGCGCTCCTGGGCGGTTCACGCCGCCAGCAGCGCGCTCCGCTCCGCCCGGCCCGCCACGTCCACCGCGCGGTCCAGCTCCACGCTGAGGCGCCACTTCTCGTCGTCGTCGCAGGCCTGGCACAACAGCGGGTAGAGGAAGGCCTCCTCGTTCAGCAGCATGGCCTCCACGGCCACCACCAGCGCGTCCACCATCATCGCCAGCGGGTGGCACGCGTGGCCACCCTCGGAGCCCGCGCAGTGGAGCGCGGCACGCAGCATCTCGTCCACCACCTCGCGCTCGCTTTGGAAGGCGCTGAGCTCCTCGGTGGTCACCACGCCCTTCTCCAGCAGGCGCGGAATCACCAGCGCGTCATCCTTGGGGCGGTGCACCTCCAGCAGCCGCTGCAGCCGGGCCAGCAGGGTCGCCACCCGTGCGGGCTCGTCGGGGGACCCGGTTGCCGGGCGCACCGCCACCATCAGCGTCCCCGCCATCCAACGCACCGCCGCGTGCTCCTCCAACAAGCTCCAGATCTCGTCCATGCCGCCTCCCTCCGTGCGGGCACGCGGGAGCAGGCGTCATGCCAGCGCGGGAGCAACCCGCGGGAGAAAAGCCGCGCACGGGTTGACGGAGAGCCCAGCTCCACGCGCAACCGCTGCGGGCCCACGGCGCCACGGATCCGCAGCGGCGTTGGCACCGCGTTGGCAGAAGAAGGATGTCACCCAGCACGGAGGCGACCATGGCCCAGCTCAAAGTGAAGGACCTCATGTCCACCAGCCTGGTCACGGTGGACGCGCGCGACACCGTGGGCTCCGCCCAGGAGCGCATGCGCCAGGCCGGCATCCATCACCTCCCGGTGGTGCGGTCCGGTCAGCTCGTCGGGCTCATCACGCACCATGACCTCATGCACTCCTGTCTCCAGCACATCGAGCGCATGGAGGGCGGGGAGGAGTGCAGCTTCCAGCGCGTGGTGGAGGTGGGGGAGGTCATGGTCACGGACGTCCAGACCGTCAGCCCCGACGAGAGCGCGGCCCGCGCCGGGTGCATGCTGCGGGAGCTGGGGATTGGCTGCCTGCCCGTCACCGACGCCGGGCGCCCGGTGGGAATGCTGACCCGGGCGGACTTCCTGGACGTGGCCATCGCCGCCCTGGAGCGCGACGCGACGCGAACGGACCGTCCCGCCACGCCCCCGCCGGTGTGACGTCATGGGGCCCGGGCTTCCCGCGCGGCTGGGACACGCGCTCCTCCTTGGGACGCTGCTCCTGGCCCCCGCCCTCCGCGCCGGGACGGAGCCGGAGCCGCGGGAGGAAGGCACCCTGCTGGTGGTGACGGTGCGGCCCGGCGCCTGGGTCACCGTCGACGGAAAGCCCGCTGGCCGCACGCCGCTGCGCGTGGAACTTGCGGCCGGGCCGCACGAGGTGCGCGTCCGCCGTCAGGGCCGGCCCGAGGTGGTGGTGGAGGTGCGGGTGGAGCCTGGCCGCACCTCGGTCGTGGACGGAGACAGCGCCGTGGTGCGGAGCGCGCGCGAGTTGGCGGAGCGGCTGCCCGGGCTGAGCCGCGCGGTGCTGGCGGTGCTGCTGGTGCCGTGGGCCGGGGTGGCCGCCAGCGTGGCCATGCTGGGGCTGCTGGGCGCGGCGGTGCTCGCGCCGGCCACGCCGGAGATCGTGCCGGTGGCGGAGGTGCGGACGTGGGTGACGCCGTACTGGAGCACGGTGCAGTGGCTGCCCATCGTGGTGGCGGTGGGCGCGGGCCTCACGGCGGTCGTGCTGCTGGCGCTGCCGCACCTGGCCCACGCGTCCGCGCGTGACGCCGTGGACTGACGCGGACGCGCCTCACATGCGCATGGCCCGGCCGAACAACGCCGCGCCCACGGTCTCCGCGGTGAGCGCCACCAGGCCCAGGAGCGTGAAGCCCACCAGGGAAACGCCGGCGCCCAGCGCGGTGGCCGCGTGGAACCCCGCCTCCCGACGCTGGTCCAGCCGCCCCGCCCCCGGGAACACCGGCGTGGTCGGGGTGGAGAGCACCACCGCCGCCTGCAGCGCGTTGGAGAGCAGCGCACCACCGGCAATGGCCCCGCCAATGATCGCGGTGGCCAGGAGCACCAGGCCGCTGGCCAGCCCCGCGCCGCCCACCGCCGCCATGGCCACGCGCTTGAAGCCCGCGCCGCCGGTCACCGGGGAGCGCGCCGTGCTCTCCACCACCGCCTCGCCCGCGGACCCCGCCGCCACCTCCTCATCGGCGCTGCCGCGCAGCTCCGGGTACAGCTCGGACACCGCGGCGCGGATCTCACCCTCCAGCTTCTCCGGGCTCTCGTGCGGGATGCGACGCACGCTGGCCGCCCGCACCGAGCCGTCCGGCGCGTAGCGCGTGAGGCTCAGCAGGAACTCCTCCTGCAACGAGACCAGGGAGGTGGTGATGAGCTCATTGGCCTGCAGCAGCCCCGCCTGCAGGAACACGCACTCCATGGACTGGCAGTCCAGCAGCGCCTGGCCCTCGGGGTGCTCGGGGTCCACTTCCACGTCGTGGAGCGAGACCGCGTGCAGCGCGGGCAGCCGGTTGAGCTCCTGGGCCAGGATGAGCGGCGTGACGTCGGCCAGGTCCTGCACGCTGCTGTCGATCTGCCAGGTGTTGGCCACCAGGACGATCTTGCCGTCGTCCATGCCGTGGCCCGGGGGCGGGACCGCCTCTTCTGCTCCGCCCTCGGTGAGCATTGCCGCCAACAGGGAAAGCATGCAGGGCGCCAGCATGAGGCACCTCCTTGTCCTCGGGTTCTCACGTTGCGAGCCACCCGGCACAAGCCACACCCGTGCCTAGAAGTGCGGGCCCCAGGCTGCGCCCCAGGAGTCGGTTGTCGACGAGAACCAGGCCGCGGACGCGCGGCTCAGCGCATCCACGGGGAGATGAGCAGGCTGCTGAACCGGCCCTCCCGCCAGGGCTGGGCTTTCAGCACCGCGGCCAGGGTGCGCAGCAGCAGGCCGTAGCTGGCCTCGGCGTCCGGCTGGAAGCGCAGCGGGATGCGCCCCCACTCCGCGTCCTTCTCGGCCATCAGCGCGGTGAGCTCCGCCAGGGCGCCGGGGGCGAAGGAGCGCTTGAGGGGATTGTCGGGGCCCTGCGGGAGGGCGGGGTTGCGCGCGGTGAGCTGCACGTTCTTGGCGGTCAGGTCCAGCAGCACCACCACGCCGGCATCCAGCCCGGGCAACTGCTCCTGGCGGGGTAGCGCGCAGGCAATGCCAAAGACCTCATCCACCGCGTCCAGCCGGAACCGGTGGAACCCCACCGAGGCGGCGGTGGCCATCACCGGGTAGAGCAGCGCGTGGGTGGCGTTCTGGTCGGCCTGGATCCGCACGTAGGCCTTGCTGGGAAAGCTCTCCTGCTCCGCCTCCGGCACCGCCCAGCGCCGCGGCTCCAGGGCCGCCTGCAGCGGTCGGATCCACTCGCCGTCCATGTTCTCGCGACGCCAGCCCCACGGCCCCACCGTCACCAGGGTCTGCCCGTCCAGGATCAAGGCGCCCTGGTGGATGGTCAGCGCGGCAACCTCGGTAGCCTGGGCCAGCGGCACCTCCGGCGGCAGGGACACGGTCGGGGCGGGAGCGGATCCGGCGGATCGGGTGGGTCGGTCCGGGGTGGGCGGGCGCTCGGTGGCGCGTTCGGATCCGCAGGCCAGGGCGCAGGAAGCCAGCAGCAGGGTGGCGGCGCAAACCGGGGACCTCATGGCTCCCACCTTGCCCGCTTCGCCAACCGTGGTCCATCAATGCGGCCAGCGTTCTGCGGAGGAGCCATGCCTGAGACGCCGGTGACGGAGAAGCCCGCGGGGCTTTCGCGGGTGGAGATGACCCAGCTGGTCCTGCCCAGCGACACCAACGCGCTGGGCACCGCCTTCGGCGGCACGGTGATGGGCTGGACCGACATCTGCGCCGCCATTGCCGCCCAGCGCCACTCCGGCAAGCAGGTGGTGACCGTGGCGGTGGACCAGCTGACGTTCGTGGAGCCCATCAAGCTGGGAATGGTGGTGTCCCTCAAGGCGCAGGTGAACATGGCCTTCCACACCAGCATGGAGGTGGGGGTGCGCGTGGAGAGCGAGAACGCACGCACCGGGGAGCGTCGCCATGCCCTCACCGCCTACCTCACGTTCGTGGCGCTGGATGACGCCGGCTGTCCCACTTCCGTGCCCCGCGCGGTGGCGGTGACCGAGGATGAGAAGCGTCGCCAGCGGGAGGCGGTGGCCCGACGCGAGGCACGACTGGCCCTGCGCCGGAGCCTGGGCCGCTGAAGCCGCTGGCCGCGACTTTCTCCTGTGCTGGCGGTCGGGTTCAGCGTGTTGTTCAGGAGGTTCTTCACGCGCCGGAGCCGCTTCAGGCCACCGCCCGGCCGTCCCCGCCCACCCGGGCCAGGGCGTCCTCCATGGTCCTGCAGAACACCAGCGCGCCCTCCCGCTCAACGACACCCGCGCGGGCCAGCACGGAGGCCGGTTGGCTCTGGAGGCCGCTGACGATGATGAGCGCGTGCAGTCGGCCCAGGCGGCGCAGCGCCGACTCGAAGTTCACCAGCCCGGTGGCGTCCATGGCCGGCACCGCGGTCACATCCAGGATGACCACCCGGGGCTTGCCGCCAATGGCATTGAGCGAGCTCATGGCCTTCTCGGCCGCGCCAAAGAACAACGGGCCAGCAATCTCGTAGAGCACCACGCCAGGGGGGAGGGGCTGACGGAGGGAGGGGTGCTCCTCGGTCACCAGGCGCGCACCACTGATCTCCGCCATGCGCCGCATGAACAGCAGGGAAGCCAGCAGCACCCCGGCGGTGACGCTGACCACCATGTCGAAGACGACCGTGAGCAGGAAGCAGGTCAGCAGCACCGTCACGTCCGAGCGGGGCGCCACCCGGAACATGTACACAAAGTGCTTGGCTTCACTCATGTTCCACGCCACCAGCAGGAGGATGGCGGCCAGGGAGGCCATGGGCAGGTAGGCCACCAGGGGCGCCAGGGCCAGCACCGCCACCAGCACGAACAGCGCATGCACCACCGACGCAATCGGAGAGACCGCCCCGGAGCGGATGTTGGTGGCGGTGCGGGCAATGGCCCCGGTGGCCGCAAAGCCGCCAAAGAACGGTGCCACCATGTTGCCCACCCCCTGGGCCATCAGCTCGGCGTCCGGGTCGTGTTTGGTGCCGGCCATGCCGTCGGCCACCACCGCGGAGAGCAACGACTCGATGGCCCCCAGCATGGCGATGGCAAACGCCGAGGGGAGGAGCTCGTTCACCAGCTCGAAGCTCAGTCCCATGGGCAGACCGCCCGCCCCGGGCAGGGTCCAGGGGAGCACGGGCAGGGGCGGCAGGCGGGGGATGCCGGGGAGCACCGCGCCGTCGGCGGACTGGTAGGAGAACCGGGTCCCGATGGTGGCCACCTCGAAGCCGGGCACCAGCAATGCGGCCAGGTGGGCCAGCACCGCGGCCCCGGTGAGCGCCACCAGGGGCGCGGGGACCTTCTTGGTGACCTTGGGCCAGCCCAGCAGGATGGTCATGGTCAGCGCGCCCACCAGCAGGTCCGGCCCGCGCAGGGTGGGGAGCGCGCGGGCCAGCGCCGCCACCCGGCCCACGTAGTGCTCCGGCATCTGCGCCACGGTGAGCCCCAGGAAGTCCTTGAGCTGCAGGGTGGCAATCACCACGGCAATGCCGGCGGTGAAACCGGTGGTGACCGGGTAGGGGATGAACTGGATGAGCCGACCCATCCGGAACAGCCCCAGCCCAAACAAGATGACCCCGGCCATCACCGTGGCCAGCATCAGGCCCGCCAGCCCGAACTGCGCGGAGATGGGCGCCAGGATCACCACGAAGGCCGCGGTGGGCCCGGAGACCTGGGTGCGGGAACCGCCCAGCAGCGCAATCAGCCCGCCGGCGACGATCGAGGTGTACAGCCCGTGTTGGGGCGGGACCCCGCTGGCAATGGCCAGGGCCATGGCCAACGGCAGGGCCACCACGCCCACCACCAGCCCGGCCATGATGTCCGCGCGGAGCTTGGTACCGTCATAGCCCTGCGCCAGCGACTCGCGCAGGGCCGAAGCCAGGCTCAGCCTGGGAGCAGGCACCGGGAGGCTACCCTCACGCACGCTCACGTTCCGTCACCCCCACGTCGAGAGCCGACCCCACCTTCACGAGAAACCTGCGCCCGCCCCACCGGTCAACGCCCTGACGGTAACGGCCCCCACGCCTACCGACCAGCATTGGCCCCCTCACAACCACTTGCGACGCCGCAGCACCACCGCCACCACCAACGTCACCGCCGTGGAGACCGCAACCACCACCCCCAACGCCAGCGCGTGGGCGGAGCCCGGCAGGGGCACGTTCATCCCGTAGAAGCTGGCAATCATGGTGGGGATGGTGAGGAGGATGGTGCAGCTGGCCAGGAACTTCATCACCACGTTGAGGTTGTTGGAGATGATGGAGGCAAACGCGTCCATCATCTGGCTCAGGATCTCGGTGGCAATGCGGGTGACCTCCATGGCCTGGCGCAGCTCGATGAGCACGTCCTCCAGGAGGTCCTCCTCCGCGCGCGGTATCGGGAAATGCGGGTCGTGGCGGAGGCGCTCCAGGAGCAGCTCATTGGAGCGCAGCGCCGTGGTGAAGAACACCAGGGCCTTCTGGTACTTCAGCAGCCCCATCAACGAATCGTTCTCCAACGACGCCTGCAGGCGGTCCTCCAGCGCGTCCACCTGGTGGTTGATGCTCTTGAGGTGCTCCAGGAACCGGTGCGCGCTCATCAGCAGCAGACGCAGCACGAAGCGGTGGGGCCGGTGGGGATGGATGGCGTCGTTGGGGGCGGAGGCCAGGGCGGGCGTCAGCTCCTGCCGCACCCCGCAGACGGTCACCAGGCGACCCCCACTGATGACCACGCCCAGCGGCACCGTGGTGAAGGGCTGGTCGGGGTGGCCCTCGCGCTGCACCGGGATGCGCATCACCACCAGGGAGTGGCCCTCCCCGTGCTCCGCGCGCGCCAGCTCGTCGGGGTCCAGCGCGTGGGCCAGGTAGTCCATGGGGATGCCCAGCTTCTGGTTGAGCTGCTGCACCTCCTCCGCGCTCGGGTCGGTCACGTCCACCCAGGGGGACCGCATGGCCTCCCCCACGTCGCGCACCGGTTGCAGCTCCCCGGTCTCCCCCACGTGGTGCGTCAGCATGCCCATCCCAACAAGCACGCGAGGTGCCAGAGGGGGTTCAGGGCCATCCTAGCGAGGGCGGGGGACCGGTCGCACGAGCCTTCAGGCGAAGGCGCCGCCCGGTACGTTCACAAAGCCCAACGGGCTGACGCCCAGACGCCGGTAGGCGTCCGCCCAGCGGTTCTCCAGGGTCACGTCAAACAGCAGCTGCGGGTCGAATTCCGCATGCAGCCAGCTGCCGCGTTGCAGCTCGCCAATGAGCTGGCCCGGACCCCAGCCGGCGTAGCCCAGCAACAGCTCGAAGCGCCCGCTCAGCCGGTTGTTGGCCGCCGCCACCAGGACCTCCTTGGAGGGAGAGAGGCTGATGGTGGGCGTCACCGACATGCCCGGCGCCAGCGGCGCATTCTCCGGGTGCTCGTAGAGCACGAAGCCGGTGGAGTTGCTGACCGGCCCACCCAGGAGCACCGGTCGGTCCTCCAGGTGCGGCTCAATTTCCAGCTCCTTGAGCAGTGCGTGCAGCGAGATGTTGCTGCGGCGGTTCACCACAAAGCCCAACGAGCCGTTGTCGTCGTGGAGCGCCATGAGGACCAGGGTGTGGTCGAAGTTGGGGTCCCCCATGGGCGGCGGCGCCACCAGGAAGCCAGGGGCCAGCTTGTCATTGACGCTCGTGTCCATGGCTCGATCCTATCAGTGGTGGTGGCGTTGTGACGCGCCGGAGGCATGCTTCCATGCGCCCAGACGCCGGGCGAGCGGGCTGATCATGGACGCCGCGCCACGGGAGGGTCATCACCCGCCTGGCCGGTGGGTCCACCCGACCTGCGTGCGGGTGGGACCTCCGACCCGGCTGCGCTCTTCCGCCGGTCCAACGCTTGTCTTGGTGGCACTTCCGGGAATCCATCCGCGCGGGATGTAGAGAACGGCCGCACGGGTGTCCGGCTCAGGTCCAGGAGCGGCGCCACGCGGTCCGAGGTCAGCCCACTGCAGCCGATCCTGATCGGACTACTGCTCGCCGGATCCGCCGCGGAGCGCGTTGCGCAGCTTCCGCTTGATCACCGGCTCCAGCTTGGCCGCATCCACGCCCGCCGCCTTGGCCAGCAGCCCCAGCTCCAGGATGAGCGTGACCGCGTTCTGCACCACTTCCACGGATCCGGACACCCCGGTGCCCTTCACCTTGGCCTTGGATCCGTTCCAATCCAGCGAGACGCCGAACTGACCCATCTCGGTCTCGAACTTCTTGAGCATGCTGATGACGTCCGGCACGGGCAGGTTGTGGTCCTGCGTGATCTTGATGGTGGCCATGCCCCTCTCTCTGACACCGGGGCCCCGGCAAATTCAACCCGTCGCTTGCTGCGGGGTGGGTTCTCGGTCACAGAAGCGCCGGCGTGAAACCCCTGGACCTGGAAGGCGTGGACACCATTGCCGCCCTGCTCACCGGCAGCAGCGACGGAGTGGTGGCCCTTGTCCGCATCAGCGGCCCCAACGCGGAAGGCGTCCGCGACCGCGTCTTCCTCCGTCATCACCCCGGCGCCTGGGACGCCGCGCGACTCTACCTGGGCACCCTGCGTGAGCCCGACGGAAGCCCCGGCGCGGAGGCGTTGTGCGCCACGTTCCCCGTCGGGCGCTCGTACACCGGGGAGTGCTGCGTGGAGTTCCACGGCTACGGCGGCCGCATCAACGCGCAGCGGCTGCTCCACGCCGTCCTCGCCGCGGGGGCGCGCCAGGCCGAGCCGGGGGAGTTCACCCTGCGTGCGTTCCTGCATGGTCGGATGAGCCTGGACCAGGCGGAGGCGGTGTCCGCGCTCATTGGCGCCCAGAGCGAGGAGGCCGCGCGACAAGCCGAGCTGGCCCGACGCGGCGCGCTGGCCCAGATGCTGGAGCCGTTGCGGGAGGGCATGCTCGCGCTGTTGGCCGAGACCGAGGCCTACCTGGATTTTCCCGACGAGGGACTGCCGGAAGGTCGCGCCGAGGCGCAGAAGCTGCTCGCGCTGGAGCTGGTGGAGCACCTGCGGACCATCATGAAGGGCCACGCCCGGTCCCGTCGTCTCCTCGAGGGCGCGCGCGTGGTGTTGTGGGGTGAGCCCAACGCCGGCAAGAGCACGCTGCTCAACGCGCTGTGCGGCACGGACCGCTCCATCGTGGATGACACGCCCGGCACCACGCGCGACGTGGTGGAGACCCGCGTGGTCTGGGACGGCATGCCCATCACGCTGGTGGATACCGCGGGCATCCGCGAGGGCGTGGGTCGCGTGGAGCAGGAGGGCGTGCGGCGCAGCAAGCGTGAGGCGGAGCAGGCCGACGTGGTGGTCCACTGCGTGGGCACCGACAGCCTCGGCGCCAACCTGGAAGCCCCACCCAGCCGCGACCGTCCCCTCGTCGTGGAGACCAAGGCCGACCTGGCCAGCGTTTGCGGCGCCGCATTCGCGCTGGCGCGCCGTCTGGGGACGGAGGTGCTCAGCGTCAGCGCGCACACCGGCGAGGGCCTGGGCACCCTCAAGGACCGCCTCATCCAGCGACTCACCGGCGGCGCACGCCAGGGCGTCGACGGGGTGGTGGCCGCCACGGCGCGTCAGGGCACGTTGATCGAGCACGCCATCCACGCGCTCCAGAGCGCCATCCGCTTCCGCGACGAGGGGGAGCCGGAGGAGGCGGTGGCCGAGTGGCTGCGTCGTGCGGCGCGTTGCGTGGGCGAGGTCAGCGGACGCGCCCTGCCCACGGAAGAAGTGCTCGGCGCCATCTTCCAGCGTTTCTGCATTGGCAAGTGAGCCTGGGTGCGGCTCTATTGAAACGACGCATTCAACGCGACGGAGAAGCGACCAGCAATGTAGGGGCTGCCCGTTGCCGGTAACGCGTGAACGGTGAAGGTGGCCGGCAATGGTCAGCCCCGGGCCGCGCTGTCATGACGACGGAAAACGGTCGACCATGCCACCGGCCCCACAGTTTTCCCGCGTCCGGGTCGCCACGGGCGATTCACCCACAACTCGCTTCCGCGCTCGGACGCTTCGGACCACTTCTTCGATGCGGCCGCCCGTTCCTCATTGTGGGCCGTTTTCCGTCGTGGTGACAGCGCGGCCCGGGGCTGACCATTGCCGGCCACTTCCACCGTTCACGCGTTACCGGCAACGGGCAGCCCCTACATCGCTGGTCCCTTCTCCGTCGCGTTGAATGACGCGGTCCATGGCGGCGCTGGGCGTTCTCCGTCGTCATGACAGCGCGGCCCGGGGCTGACCATTGCCGGCCACACCGTTCACGCGTTACCGGCAACAGGCAGCCCCTACATTGCGGGCCGGTTCTCCAGCGCGCTGAATCGGTCGGTCCGGTCGCATCGCATGCCGTTCCAAAAGAGCCGCACCCAGCCTCATCGGCAAGAGGTCAAGAGCGTCGCTCCAAGAGAGCCGCACCCAATGAGCCTCACCACACGCTGACTTCGGTGATGCCGCTGACGTGGGTCTTGTCTTCCTTGCCCTTCACGCGCACGTAACGCGCCTGCACGGCGCCGGCGGCGGGGATTTCCACCTTGAAGGTGCCGCTGTGCGCGCTGCTGCCCGGCACCTGCGTCCACAGCGTGGCGTCGAGGCTGGTCTCCACCACCACCTCGGAGCCGCTGTTGCGCACAACGACGAGGCTCGGTGACGTCGTAGCACCCAGGTCCACGTAGACCCAGTTGTTGGCGCGCGCGGCCTCGTCGCACCCGTTGTTGCTGCAGTCCTCGTCCTGCTGCGGATAGGCGCTCTTGAAGTCACCGTCGGTGAGGGTGCAGGGGCTCAGCTCGACGGCGCCGGCCTCCCCGTGGGCGAAGCAGGTCTTGCCGCGGGAGGTGGGCGCGCCCGCGGTGCCGGTGAACGGCTCCACGCCGGTGCGGAAGTGGAACTTGATGGCGGAGCCCACAATGGCGTCGGAGCTGCGCGCCACGGCGTGGACGCCACCCTGCACGTCCTCCAGCAGGCGCGCGTCGATGCGCTCTCCGCTCTCCAGGTCCTGGCTCCACACGTGGTCCTTGCCCACCGTCTCGAACACCACGCCGGTCTCGATGTTGCGTCCGTACTCCGCGCTCTCCTGCGGCGCGACGAACTCGACCTTCACCAGCGCGCCCTCCGTCGTCAGCACGGGGCTGCTCTCCCAGAACTTCAGGTTGGGCACCGTCAGCTCCTCGGTCTGGATGTAGAAGCGCTGGGTGGAAGTGGCGCCGGCCAGCTGCGTCCCGGACTTGGGCAGCTGCGCGCCAAGGTTGAACTGGTTGGCGTAGCTGTTGTCGCCCTGGGTGTCCTTGCCGGTCAGCTGGAAGAGGAAGTTGCCTTCCGCGTCGGTGGTGTCGGTGAGCGCGCCTTCACAGATGGTGGGTGGGTCGTCGGTGAGGCAGATGAGGCCCAGCGTCTCCACGACGAGCAGCACGTCCACCAGCGCCTCGGCCGGGTCCGGCTCCGAGATCAACACCACCTTGTGCTGTGGCACCGGTGTGCCGTCGGCGCGCACCAGCTTGCCCGAGACCTTCACCTGCGCGTCGGGGTCCAGCCGGCTCTCCACGCAACCCGCCAGGACCATCAGGGACATGAACGTTGCAGCCATCTTGCGCATATTCCACCTCCATTTCGGATTGGTGGCCGCGCAGGGAGCAATGCATGTGCCACGCGGAATATTCATTCGCGATCCCACCCCGCCCCGCGGGGACGACCACCACGCAGTCAGGACAGCGTTGTCAGGAGTGTGACCGTGCGGCCCGCCCACCGTGGCCCGCGGGCTGCGCGGCCAACGCGTGGTGGACATCGTCGTGGAGCAACACGCCTGCTATAGGACGCCACCCCTTTACCGGAAGGACGCCATGACCACGCCCCACATCACGTCGGTGAGCACCGAGAAGCGTCGCTTTCCCCCCGAGCCCGAGTTCGCGCGCCAGGCGCACCTGCAGGAGCGGGCCTACGCCGCGCTGCGGGAGAGCGCGCTCAGCAATCCGGTGGCCTACTGGGAGAACCAGGCGCGCAACCTCCACTGGTTCAAGCCCTGGCACACCGCGCTGGAGTGGAAGGTCCCGCACGCGCGCTGGTTCTTGGGCGGTGAGCTCAACGTCAGCTTCAATTGCCTGGACCGCCACCTGGACGGACCCCGCGCCAACAAGGCCGCGCTCATCTGGGAGGGTGAGCCGGGGGAGGTGCGCACGCTGACCTACCGACAGCTGCACGCGGAGGTGTGTCGGGCGGCCAATGCGTTGCGCAAGCTGGGCGTGGGCAAGGGCGACCGCGTGGGCATCTACCTGCCCATGGTGCCGGAGATTGCGGTGGCCATGCTGGCGTGCGCGCGGGTGGGGGCCACGCACTCGGTGGTGTTCGGCGGTTTCTCGGCGGAGGCGCTGCGCGACCGCATGAACGACGCCAAGGCCAAGCTCATCATCACCTCCGACGGCGGCTGGCGACGCGGCAACATCGTCCCGCTCAAGCAGATGACCGACGACGCACTCCACGACAAGGGCGGCGTCCCCAGCGTGGAGAAGGTGCTGGTGGTGAAGCGGACCGGCAAGGACGTGCCCATGAAAGCGGGTCGCGACCTGTGGTGGGACGAGACGCTCTCCCACGAGAAGACGCGCGCCGAGGCGGAGCCGGTGGACAGCGAGCATCCGCTGTTCATCCTCTACACCTCGGGCACCACCGGGAAGCCCAAGGGCGTGGTGCATTCCACCGGCGGCTATCTCGTGGGCTGCGCCACCACCACGAAGTTCGTCTTCGACCTCAAGGACGAGGACGTCTACTGGTGCACCGCCGACGCGGGCTGGGTCACCGGGCACAGCTACATGCTGTACGGGCCGCTGGCCAACGGGGCCACGTCGCTGATGTACGAGGGCGCGCCCAACTTCCCGGCGTGGGACCGCTTCTGGGACGTCGTGGAGCGGCACCGGGTGAGCATCCTGTACACCGCGCCCACCGCCATCCGCGCCTTCATGCGCCAGGGCGACGAGCATCCCAAGAAGCATGACCTCTCGACGCTGCGCCTGCTCGGCACGGTGGGTGAGCCCATCAACCCCGAGGCGTGGATGTGGTACCGCGAGGTGATTGGCGGGAACCGCTGTCCCATCGTCGACACGTGGTGGCAGACGGAGACGGGCAGCATCATGATCAGCCCGCTGCCGGGCGCGGTGGCCACCAAGCCGGGGAGCTGCACGCTGCCCATGCCGGGCATCAGCGTGAAGGTGCTGCACAAGGACGGAACGCCGTGCAAGCCCAATGAGGGCGGCTACCTGGTCATCGACCACCCCTGGCCCTCCATGCTGCGCACGGTCTGGGGTGACGACGAGCGCTACCAGAAGCAGTACTGGTCGGAGATGCCGGGCCTGTATTTCACCGGCGACGGAGCGCGCCAGGACGAGGACGGCTACATCTGGGTGATGGGCCGGATTGACGACGTGGTGAACGTGGCCGGTCACCGCCTTGGCACCGCGGAGGTGGAGAGCGCGCTGGTGAGCCATCCCACGGTGGCGGAGTCCGCGGTGGTGGCCCGCCCCGACGAGCTGAAGGGTCAGGCACTGGTGGCCTTCGTGACGTTGCGCGCGGGCAACACGCCCACCAAGCACGCCAAGGAAGTGCTGCGCAACCACGTGGCGCACGAGATTGGCGCGTTTGCCAAGCCCGACGAGATCCGCTTCACCGACGCGCTCCCCAAGACACGCAGCGGCAAGATCATGCGGCGTCTGCTGCGCGAGCTGGCCACCAGCGGCGAGGTGAAGGGCGACACCACCACGCTCGAGGACTTCAGCGCGCTGGCCAAGCTCAGGGAGGAGGAGGAGTGAGCGCGGCGGTCGTCGAGACTGCACGGAGCAGGCAGGGCACGGAGAGCTACGCAATCCCCAGCACCGGCGTGGACATCCACGTGGCCGACTGGGGCGCGCCGCAGCGGGCGCACGCGGTGGTGCTGCTGATTCCCGGCACCGGCGGCCACGGCGGGTACTTCGGCCGCTTCACCGACGAGCTGCGCACGCGCGGATACCACCCGTTCTCGGTGGACCTGCGCGGGCACGGTCGCAGCGGGGGCGCGCGCGGGGTGTTCACGCTCCAGCAATGGGTGGAGAACATCTCCGACGTGGCGCGCTTCCTCCGCCGGCGCACCGGGCTGCGCGTGGTGCTGCTCGGCACCAGCCAGGGCGGGGAGGTGGCCTTCCACGCGCTGCAGGCCAGTGACGACGTCAGCGCCGCGGTCTGCCACAACATCCTGCTCTCCACCGAGCGACCGCTGAACCTCAAGGTGCGCCTGATGCAGTCGCGCGCGGTGGCGCGGCTGGCGGAGCTGCTCCCCACGGTGCGCATCCCGCTCAAGCTGGCGCTGGACTGGCGCAAGGTCTCGCTGGACCCGGCGTTCCTCGAGCAGAAACGTCGCGACCCGCTGGCGGTGTGGCACTACTCGCTGGCCAG
Source organism: Myxococcota bacterium (assembly GCA_040752415.1). Taxonomy (GTDB): domain Bacteria; phylum Myxococcota; class JACRCW01; order JACRCW01; family JACRCW01; genus JBFMGU01. The sequence goes on along the minus strand of JBFMGU010000062.1, from coordinate 7,351 downwards.
CTACCGCAGCCTGTTCACCACGCCCCCGAGCATCCCGCCGGCGGGGAACCACAAACCGGTGCTGATTGCAGTGGGAGAACGCGACGAGCTCGTTGGACCCGAACACTGCCTGCGCTGCTTCATGGCCATTGGCGGACCCAAGCAGCTGTGCGTGCTCCCCGGCGCCGCGCACCAGCTGGTCCTGGACTACCCGGAGCAATTCGCCGACGTGGTGGCGCGTTTCCTCAACGAGCACCTCACGCGCTGACGTAGGGCCAGTCCTTGATGGGCTCGAAACGAAGAAGCCGTTCCGCGTTGCGGGGATGCTGGAGGATGGACTCCACCGTCACTTCGGGAAGCGCGGTCTCGGCAAGACCTTGGCGCACGTAGATGGTGTTGAAACCGTAATTGTTGGCGCCCACCAGGCGGTAACCCTTCTGGGCAGCGAGCCGGGCCATCGCCGTGGGGGAAGCGCCGAAATAGTCGGGGTGCTTGCCGGGGTACACGTGGCTCGGGTCATAGGGCACAACAATGTCGCGCAGCCCGAATTCCACGTGCGTCTCCACCATCACCACCTTGGGAGAGATGGCGGTGATGGCGTCCCAGACCCAGTAGTCATTCCCGTCAATGTCCACGGACATGAAATCCACGTCGTGGGGAACGCCCGCTCCCGTGAGGATGTCGTTGATGTTCTCCCGACTCACCATGGCGTGGAGGAAGCGCGGCGGATGCTCACAGGTGTCGGGATGGGAGCGGTAGAACGCCTCTCCACGACGGATGTTCTCGGGGTTTCCGTCAATGAACACACCGTCCCAGCCCAGGTTGAGCGCCAGGTTGGCGCAGTTGCTGCGGATGCCGTCCGCCGAACCCACGTCCACAAAAGTGCCGCGCGCCACGCCCAGGGCGGCAAAGATGTAGAGCAGGACACCATCCTCCTCGAACTGGGAGAACACCCGGAACCCCGTTTCCGCCAGCGGGATGGCGCGACCCGCCTGGGTCACGTCCCGGTAGTAGTGGAACAGGTTCCGCTGGATGGCCTTGGTCTCTGGGGAGGTGGAGGTCCACAGCGTGGCCTTGCGGGTGACGTAGTCCTCCACCCTCATCAACACAGGTCGGAGCATCCGGCGGGCGAGCTGTTTGATCATGGATGGACCCCTGCAGGATTGCCGGCCTTAGCATCACGCGTGACGTGATTGCCACGAGGCGCGAAATTGAAGTTGCACGTCGTTGTCGCTACGTCAGCGGAAATCCTCCGTCACCTCATGCTCGAGATGGGGCTTCGGGTCGGGAGGGTGTTCCGCGAGGTGGGCAGTGAATCATCCCATGACGGAGTGTCCGGTGTGCGGCACGCGCTACTACGCGCACCTGGACGACTGCCCCGCGTGCAACGGCTTCGTCCCGTGCGAGGAGTGCGGCGCCTGGTATGACCCCGAGCGCCAGCGCGAGCACGCCGCCACGCACGAGACCTGGGCACCGCCGCCGCAGTGAGCCTCACGAGAGCTTCTTGCGCAGCGCCTCGTTGACGGCCTTGGGGTCGGCCTTCCCGCCCAGCTTCTTCATCACCTGCCCGACGAGGAATCCCAGCACCTGGCTCTTGCCCGCCTTGTACTTCTCCACTTCCTTGGCGTTGGCGTCCAGCACCTCGTCGACGGCGCGGGTGAGCGCCGCGTCGTCACGCACCACTTCCCAGCCGCGCTCCTTCACCAGCGCCTCCGGGTCGCTGCGCTTCTCCACCACCAGCGCGGCGAACACGTCCTTGGCCATCTTGCCGCTGATGCGACCCTCGTCGATGAGCCGCACCAGCGTGCCAATGGCCTCGGGCTTCACCGGGAAGCCGCGGATGCCGGCGGGGTCCTCCTTCACCTCGCGCATGACCTCGTTGATGGTCCAGTTGGCCACGCTCTTGGGGTTGCCCGCGTAGGCCCCCAGCGCGGCCTCGTACCAGTTGGCCACGTCCTGGTCGTCGTTGAGGACGCGTGCGTCGTAGGGCGTGAGCCCCAGCTTGTGCACAAAGCGCTCGGCCCGCGCGCGTGGCAGCTCCGGCACGGTGGCGCGCACGCTTTCAATCCACGCCTCGACGACGACGAGCGGGAGCAGGTCGGGGTCGGGGAAGTAGCGGTAATCGTGCGCTTCCTCCTTGCTGCGCTGCGAGCGGGACTCACCCTTCTCCGGGTCAAACCCGCGTGTCTCCTGCACCACCTTGCCGCCGCTCTCGATGATGGAGACCTGCCGGGCAATCTCGTAATCGATGCCCTGCATCACGAACTTGAAGCTGTTGATGTTCTTCAGCTCCACCCGCGTCCCGAACCTCGTCTCACCCTTGCGACGCACGCTCACGTTGGCGTCACACCGGAACGAGCCTTCCTGCATGTTGCCGTCGCAGATGCCCAGCGCCATGACCACGCTGCGCAGCTGCTTGAGATACGCCGCCGCCTCGACGGAGGAGCGGATGTCCGGCTCACTGACAATCTCCAGCAGCGGCACGCCGGCGCGGTTGAAGTCCACCAGCGAGTGCGGCACGCCGGCGAGATGGATGTTCTTCCCCGCGTCCTCCTCCATGTGGATGCGGGTGATGCCCACGGTCTTCTCGTACGCCTCGGTGGCGCCGCCCTTGGCCCGCTTGGTCTCATCCTCGACGGTGAAGGTCAGTTTTCCGCCGGAGCAGATGGGCGTGTCGTACTGGCTGATTTGATAGCCCTTGGGGAGGTCCGGGTAGAAGTACTGCTTGCGCGCGAACACGTTCTCCCGACGGATGGTGCACTCCAACGCCAGCCCCAGCTTGATGGCGAATTCCACCACCTTCCTGTTGAGCACGGGCAGCACGCCGGGATGACCCTGGCACACCGGGCAGGTGTTCTCGTTGGGCGGCGCGCCGTAGGTGGTGGAGCAGCCGCAGAAGATCTTGCTCGACGTGAGCAGCTGCGCGTGGACCTCCAGGCCAATCACCGGCTCGAAGTCTTCCAGGCTCATGCCGCACCTCCCACCAGGCTCGGGTGTCGACGATGCCACTCGGTGGCCTGCTCGTAGGCGTGCGCCACCTTGAAGAGCGTGTGCTCCTCCAGCGGGCGGCCCATCAGCTGCAACCCAATGGGCAACGGCTTCTCCCCCGACGAGAACCCGCACGGCAGGCTCATCCCCGGCAGCCCCGCGAGGTTGCAGCTGAGGGTGAACACGTCGGAGAGGTACATGGCGACGGGGTCGTTGACCTTCTCACCCAGCTTGAAGGCCACCGTGGGGCTGGTGGGACAGATGACGACGTCAATCTTCGCGAACGCCTCGTCGAAATCACGCTTGATGAGGCTGCGCACCTTCTGGGCCTGGCCGTAGTACGCGTCGTAGTAGCCGGCGGAGAGCACGTACGCGCCCAGCATGATGCGCCGCTTCACCTCGAGACCGAAGAGCTGGCCGCGCGTCTCCTCGTACATCTCGCGCAGCGTGGCGTTCTGGGCGCCTTTGCGTGGGCCGTAGCGGATGCCGTCGTAGCGGGCCAGATTGGACGACGCCTCCGCGGGCGCCACCACGTAGTAGGTGGGCAGCGCGTAGCGGGTGTGCGGCAGGCTGATGTCGACGAGCGTGGCGCCCAGCTTCTCCATCTGCCGGCACGCCTCCTCGACGGAACGCTGCACCTCCGGCTCCATGCCCGGCAGCGTCATGTATTCGCGCGGGAGCCCGAGCCGCATGCCCTTCAGGTCGCCACCCAGCGCCGCCGCGTAGTCCACGACAGGCGCGTTGAGGCTGGTGGAGTCCTTCGGGTCGTGCCCGGCGAGAGCGTGGAGGAGGTAGGCAGCGTCGCGCACGGTGCGGGCGAACACGCCCACCTGGTCCAATGAGCTTGCATAGGCGATGCAGCCGAAGCGCGAGACGCGGCCGTAGGTGGGCTTGATTCCGACGAGCGAGGTGAGGGCGGCGGGCTGGCGGATGGAGCCGCCGGTGTCGGTGCCGGTGGCGCCAAAGCACAACCCCGCGGCCACCGCCGCCGCCGAGCCACCCGAGCTGCCGCCCGGCGTGCGCGTGAGGTCCCAGGGGTTGCGCGCGGGGCCGTAGGCGCTGTTCTCCGTCGAGGAGCCCATGCCGAACTCATCCATGTTCAGCTTGCCCAGCAGCACCGTGCCCGCGTCCTTCCAGCGACGCACCACCGTGGCGTCGTAGGGCGGCAGGTAGCCCTCGAGGATGCGGCTGGCGGCGGTGGTGGGGACGCCCTCGGTGCAGAGCAGGTCCTTGTGGGCCACCGGGATGCCATCCAGCGGACCCAGGGTCCTCCCCGCCTTGCGACGTTCATCGCTCGCGACCGCCGCGGCCAGGGCACCCTTCTCGTCCAGGGCGAGGAACGCGCCGAGCTCGGGGTGGGCCTTGATGCGCGCCAGGCACATCTCGGTCAGCGCCACGCTGGTGAGGGTGCCGGCGGAAAGCTGGCGCTGGGTCTCTTCGATGGAGGCCCAGGTGATGTGGGTATCAGCCATGGCTCACTCGACGATCTTGGGCACGCGGACAAACGCCCCCTCGCGTCCGGCACTGCCTTCCAGACCCTTGGGACCAAGCCCCAGGACCTGCTCGTCCTCGCGCACCTGGAGGGTGGCAGGGACGGCATGGGTCATGGGCTGCACCGCGGACACGTCCACCTGTTGGAGCTGCTGGACGTGGCCAAGGATGGAGTCCAGGTCCTGCCCGAGCCGGGCGACCTCGGCCTCCGGGAGCTTGAGCCGGACCAGGCTCATGAGGTGACGAACACCGTCATGGGAGATGGGCATGGGAACCCTCCGGGTGCGAGGTGGTAGGACCCTATTCCTGGCGCAGGAGGTACGACAAGCACCACCTGGGACCAAGGCCCCTGCACCCAACGTGAGATGCCGGTTGGTCGTGATGGTGGTTTTGATCCCTTAAATACAGATCAAACCCGTCAAAGTCGTAGTGCTGTGGAGAAGTGGGGAAACTCAGTACCCAGGCGTGATCACACGGCTTCCGGGAACAATGGGCTGTGGAAAAGGTCGGGGATCAGATCAGGAGCAAGGGTGGGATACCGGGGGTTCGGCCGGGTAGGTGGAGATCCCACGATCTTTCCCCAGGGGGATCCCCACACTTGTCCCCAGCTTTCCCACCGATCAATTCACACCCATCCGGGCCAGCAGGGCGTCCAGCTCATCCAGCGTTTGGAAGTGCAGCTCAATGGTGCCCTTCCCCTCCTTGTTGGCTCGCACCACCGACTTGACCGCCAGCCGTTGGCGCAGCCGGTCCTCCAGGTCGCGGACCGCGGCGGAGGCGCTGGAACGGGTGGTGGTGTCGTCCGGGGTGGTAGCGCGGTCGGCGTCGGCCTTGCGGGCCCGGACCAACGCCTCGGTGGCGCGCACCGAGAGGTTGTTGGCCATGACCTCCCGTGCCGCCCGGTTCATGGCCTCCTCCGGTTGGGAGAGGCCGGCGTCGGCCAGGGCCAGGATGGCGCGGGCGTGGCCCATGCTGAGGGCGCCGTTGAGGACCGCGTCGCGGACGGGGAGGGGGAGCTTCAGCAGGCGCAGGGAGTTGGTGATGGTGGTCCGGTCCTTCCCCACCCGCTTGGCCACCTCCTCCTGCGTCAGCTTCAACTCCTCCACCAGATTCTTGTAGGCCTCCGCCTCCTCAATCGGGTTCAGGTCGGCGCGCTGGAGGTTCTCCACCAGGGCCAGCGTCAGCACATCCTGGGGCGCCACGTCCTTGAGGACCGCGGGGACTTCCTTGAGGCCGGCACGTTGGGCCGCGCGCCAGCGTCGCTCCCCGGCCACCAGCTCGTAGCTGGAGCCCACCGACTTCCGCACCACCACCGGCTGCAGGATGCCGTGCTCGGAGATGGACGAGGCAAGCTCCTGCAGCGCCGCTTCATCAAAGTTCTTGCGGGGTTGGCTGCGGGAGGGCTGGATGGTTTCGATGCCCAGCATCAGCACACCGGGGGTGGCGGGAAGCTGGGGACCGGCCTCGCCGGGAGCGGCGGGCTTGGGGGGAATGAGGGCGGACAGACCGCGGCCCAGGGCCGGACGACGCGCGCCATTGGCGGTACCGAGCGACATGACAGCTCCTTTCAGTTGGCGGCCATGGCCGGCGGGTTGCTGGTGTTGGCGGTGCTCAGGACCCCGAGCATCTCGTCGGCCAGCGCGAGGTAGCCCTGGCTGCCGCGGGAGGCGGCGTCATAGAGGATGGCGGGCTGCCCGTGCGACGGCGCTTCCGAGAGGCGCACGTTGCGGGGAATCATGGTGTTGAAGATGCGGCCCTCGAAGTGCGACCGCACCTCCTCCACCACCTGTCGCGCCAGGTTGTTGCGTGCGTCGAACATGGTGAAGAGCACGCCTTCCACGGTCAGGGTGCTATGCAGCGCGCTCTTCACCAGGTCAATGGTCTCCAGCAGGCGGCCCAGGCCTTCCAGCGCGTAGTACTCGCACTGCAGCGGGATGAGGACGCTGTCGGCGGCGCACAGGCAGTTGATGGTGAGCAGGCCCAGGGAGGGCGGGCAGTCCAAGAGGACGAAGTCGTAGTCGTCGCGGACGTCGCGGACCAGATTGCGCAGCCGGGTCTCTCGCGCCATGGCGCCCACCAGCTCGATTTCCGCACCCGCGAGGTCCTTGGTGGACGGCGCCAGGAACAGGTTGGGCACCTGCGTGGGGCGGATGACGGCCTTCAGCGGCACGTCGCCCATCAGGGCTTGGTAGATGCCTTGATCGACCTGGTCCGGGTAGATGCCCAGCCCGCTGCCGGCGTTGGCCTGCGGGTCCATGTCAATGACGAGCACCTTGCGGCCCGCGGCGGCGAGCGAAGCGCCCAGATTCACGGCGGTGGTGGTCTTTCCGACGCCACCTTTCTGGTTGGAAACGGAAACAATGCGGCCCATGGAGCTTCCCCTGCGCCTGACCGGGAGGGTGAGCAGTCAGCGCGGGCGCACAATGATCAAACGTGGAGAACACTGTCAACGAATTTCCGCCACGTGGTGAACATTTTCCGCCACGTGGCGGAGGAAGTTCCGTTTCGATGGTCCCAAACTCAGTGGCGCGGACATTCTTGTCTGCGATTCCACCCTCACCAAGCTCCTCCGGTCTCTTCTCCAGGCATGAAGTGAGGGTGTTGGAGAGGCCGCAGACAGGAATGGTCCGCGCCACAGGTCCTGCGATTCCACCGTCACAGGCTCGTTCGGAGTCTGTGTTCCTGGAATGCAGTGATGGTCTTGGAGGGATCGCAGACAGGATTGTCCGCGCCACAGGGCTAAGTAGCTGGCCAGAAGTTCCTTCACATCTGGAAGACTCCGGTTGAGCCCGAACAGCTCCGGCCAAAGCGGTATTTCAGACCGCACTCCCAAGGTGCCGGCCGCGCCCATCCCATTGGGCGGAGAAGCCAGCACGCAGAGTTTCCCGACGAG